>CAZRAL010000013.1:0-49774 GCA_964598005.1 uncultured Burkholderiales bacterium | reverse complement strand
TATGACTATGGGCCGTGGGGCCAGATGTCGAAGGTGGGGGGAACCCGGGAAGCAAGCTTTGGCTATGCAGGGTACTTTGTCCACCCACCCAGCGGGTTGAATCTGACCTGGTATCGCGCTTATGATCCGGCGCTGGGGCGCTGGCTGTCTGGTGATCCGGCACGCAATGCCGCGTTGCTCCCCGAAGGGCCTAATCTCTATAGCTATGTAGGCAATAATCCGCTTAATTACACCGATCCGACAGGGCTAACCAGTATTCCCATGCCCCTGCCTGTACCTCTACCTGGTTTTGGTATTTTGGTGTTGGGGATTATTGGCGTTATCATTCTAGCTAGCGTGCTTGATGATGATGATACAAGCCCTCCTTGCTGGGATGACATCGAAAAAGATCCTGAATGCAAAGAAATCTGGCTTAGTTATTGGAGGGTGATAAAGCAAATTCACGCATCAGAACTAGATGACGCTTATGGCCTAGACCGTTTGTTTTATCAAGCAGATTTGTGGGCAGAATTATGGGCCCAAAAATGCAAAGAAAAATATGGTCGGCTCGATAATTTAGAAGATACACAAGATACCCCCCCATCCCAACGACCTAAATCACCTCTCAATTAATAGGCTTGTTTTATTAACCAGATTTATGTTTTATGAAGAAGCGCCAATTTTACGTTCGCGGGCTGAAGGTTCGCGGGAAATAAGTCAGTTCATCGCGACCAGCTGCGAGCCGGAATAATTCTGCCGGCCGGGCCTGCCCACCACGAAATTCACCGGTGCTCACGACGATTCCGGCGCCCAGCAGGCGAGTGCGAAAAGCCGCCTTGTTTACCGGCCGGCCCAGCAGCACCTCATAGGCTTTTTGCACATCGGTCAGCGTAAAAGGCTCTTCCACGAAATGCACCGGCAGCGAGGTGTATTCGACCTTGGCGCGCACCCGCGCCAGCGCAGCGGCCAGCAACGCCTTGTGATCGAACGCCAGCCGTACCGATACACCGGTTGCCTCAATCTCATACCAGGCTGTTTCGGCAGCGTTGCCGCCGTGGGCCAGCGTTATCGGTATGGAGGGCAGCAACGCCAGGTAAACGTGGGTGGCCGACCAGCCGCGCGGGTCGCGGGTGGCGCTTCCCCAGCTGCCCAGTTGCTCAAGATAGGGGCTGGCAATGCCGGTTTTTTCCTTCAGCTTGCGCGCAGCGCAGCTTTGCAGATCGCGGTCGCGCGCGACATCGACAAACCCGCCCGGCAGTGCCCAGCGGCCGGGGAAAGGTTCGTTTTTATTTTCGCCCTTGGCTTCCGGCCGCTTCACCAGCAGTACGCACAGCTTTCCCGCACGGATGGAAAAAATGACCACATCGACCGTGGTCAGCGGGCGGGGAAAATTTTCACCATGGTTCTTTGTCTTGGGTGGGTACATGTGTATCCTTTTTAAAGACTGATTGACAACCAGCTAATTAAGTCGTATTGTACGACTTAATAAATAGTCGTACAATACGACTTATAAATCAGATATAGGAAAGCAAGCAAAGTCATCATTCGAAATAAAGGAAAGCGTCATGAATAAAAACATTCAATTACTGATCATCGATCCGCAGAACGATTTCTGCGACATTCCCGAGGCCGAGCTTCCCGCGTTGAACCATACGGCGGCAAACTCCACCATGCCCATCGTACCCATCGCCCACCTTGCTTTGCCCGTAACGGGTGCCGACGCCGATATGAAACGGCTGGCCAAACTAATCGCACGCATCGGCACCAAATTAAGCGAAATACATGTCACGCTTGATTCCCACCACACCATCGATATCGCGCATCCCGGCTGGTGGCGCAATGCGACAGGTGACGCCCCCGCGCCGTTCACGGCGATAACGGCAGCGGATGTCGCCAACGGGGCGTGGAAAGCCCGCGACCCTGCGCAGCAGGCAGCGAGCAGTGCATATGTTCAGGCACTGGAAAAAAATGGCCGCTATCTGTTGGTGGTGTGGCCGGAACACTGCCTGATCGGTTCGTGGGGCCATAATATTCATGGTCACGTAAAAACCGCACTGGATCAGTGGGCGCGCCAGCAGATGAAACGCATCGATTTCGTTATCAAGGGCACCCATCCCGGAACCGAGCACTATTCGGCCATTCAGGCCGAGGTGCCCGATGCCGCCGATCCTTCCACCCAGCTTAACCGTCCGCTCATCGCGGCACTCAGCCGCGCGGGCGAAGTAATTGTCGCCGGGGAGGCCTTGTCGCACTGCGTCGCCAGCACCGTGCGCGACCTTGCCAACAACATCGGCGAAACGAATATCCGCAAACTGGTGTTGCTGACCGATTGCGCCAGCCCGGTTGCCGGATTTGAAAAACAGGGTAGCGATTTCGTGAAAGAACTTTGTGCCCGTGGAATGCGTACCGCCACATCGGCTACATTATCAATCTAAAAGTTGCCCTACCCAAAAAATGGTGAGCGAAATGAAGTTGCCGCCGATTATTGAAAGTCTGCTCGATACCGATCTGTACAAGTTCACCATGCTGCAGGTCTATTTGCACCATTTTCCGGGCGCAACGGGCGAATACCGTTTTAAATGCCGCAACCGTCCCCGGACGCCACTGGCTGCCTTCAAGACGGAAATCGAGGCGCAACTCGACCATTTATGCACGCTGCGCTACCACCCCGAGGAGCTGGCTTATTTGCGCAGTCTGCGCTTCATGAAAAGCGATTTTGTCGATTATCTGGAGCTCTTCCAGTTTCGTCGGCGCTTTATTACGGTACAGGAAGGAGTGGATGGCGAATTGCAGATCGTGGCGCGCGGGCCGCTGGTGCAGGTCATGCTTTTCGAAATTTTTGTATTGGCGATTGTTTCCGAGGTCAATTTTTCGCAGTATGACCGCGCGCAATGTTTGCAGGAAGGCCGGCAGTGCCTGGCCGAAAAAATTGCACACTTGCAGGCCTTTGCAAAGGAGTCTGCAACACAAGCGCGCTTGCTTGTCCCTTACGTATTTTTCGATTTCGGCACCCGGCGGCGCACCTGCCGTGCCTGGCACGAAGAAGTGGTGACAACGCTGGCGCGCGCGGTCCCGCAGTTTTTCAAGGGCACCAGCAATGTCGACATGGCCCGCCGCCATAATCTGGTGCCGATCGGCACCATGGCCCATGAGTATCTTCAGGCGCATCAGGCGCTAGGTTACCGTCTGCGCGATTTCCAGAAAATGGCGCTGGAAAACTGGGTTAGTGAATACCGCGGCGATCTGGGTATCGCACTGACCGACGTGGTGGGGATGGATGCTTTTTTGAGCGACTTCGACCTTTATTTCGCCAAGCTGTTCGACGGCTTGCGGCACGATTCGGGCGACCCGGTCCACTGGGGCGAAAAAGCGCTGGCGCATTATGCCAAACTGCGCATCGATGCTTCAACGAAGATACTGACTTTTTCCGACGGACTGGATTTCCCGAAAACATTCGCGCTTTATCGCCATTTCGCCGGGCGCACCAAAGTCGGTTTCGGCATCGGCACCTATCTCACCAACGATGTGGGAGTCGAGCCGCTGAATATCGTCATGAAGCTGGTGGTATGCAATGGCAACCCGGTCGCTAAGATTTCGGATGCGCCCGGTAAAACGCAGTGCGATGATCAGACTTTTCTGGCCTATCTGCGGCAGGTATTTGACCTGCCCGCCGCGGCTTGTGAAAAAACGAAAGGAATAAAAGAATCATGCTGAAGATTGCTATTGCGCAAATCAATCCCACCATCGGCGATTTCGATGGAAACGTGGCTACGGTGACGGCGTATGCCGAGCGGGCGCAGGCAGCGGGCGCCCATCTCATCGCCTTTCCCGAGCTTAATCTAACCGGCTACTATCCGGGCGATCTGCTGGAGGCGCACGACTTTCTAGCCCGCAGCGCCGCAGCGGTGGAGCAGGTGCAGCACCTTTCCGCGCGCCTGCCGCAACTGGCGATGGTGGTCGGGGTGCCGCGCCCCAACAAGGGCGTGGGCAAGCCGCTGCACAATGCGCTGCTGGTGATTCGCGCAGGCCGCATCGAAGCCGAGTACGCCAAACAGTTATTGCCCAACTACAATATTTTCAATGAGCGGCGGCACTTTGAGCCGGGACCTGATGTGGCCTGTGTGGTCGAGGTGGGCGGTGTCAAGGTTGGTTTCATGATTTGCGAGGACGGCTGGAACGATGAAGGCCGCGATTACCTGACCAATCCCTTCGATGCGCTGCAGCGGGCCGGGACCGATCTGGCGATCAGCATCAACGCCAGCCCCTCTGATATTGGCAAGCGGCAACAGCGCCACAGCATTTTTTCGGCGGCTGCAAAACGGCACAACCTGCCCCTGCTCTATGTGAATCAGGTAGGCGGGCAGGATCAACTGGTTTTCGATGGCGGTTCGTTTGCGATTTCGCCCGCGGAGGGCGTGGTCTTCGAGGCCACCCAGTTCGAGGAAGCCTTGAATGTCGTGGGCTTCGCGCAAGGACACTTTCAGCCGCTGCCTGGCCATCCGTGGCAGGTGCCCCCAGTCTTGACCGCTGCCGAATTTGCCCGCCGGCAGATCGTGCTCGGCCTGCGCGATTACGCGCGGCGCTGCGGATTTGGCAAAGTCGTGGTGGGCTCGTCGGGCGGCATCGATTCCGCCCTGACGCTGGCACTGGCGGTGGAAGCGCTGGGTGCGCAAAACGTGGCGGCGGTGACCATGCCTTCGGTCTTCTCCAGCGCAGGCTCGGTCACCGATTCGGAGCAGTTGTGCCACAATCTGGGCATCGCGCTATACCAGCATCCGATTCGGGCACTGGTGGAAACCTACAGCAACGGCTTTGCGCAAGCGTTCGACAAGCCGCTGGCCGGCCTGCCGCTGGAAAATCTTCAGGCGCGCATTCGTGGCACCATCCTGATGGAATACTCGAATAACTTCGGCTCGCTGCTGCTCACCACCGGCAACAAAAGCGAAATTTCGGTGGGCTACTGCACCCTATATGGCGATACCAACGGCGGGCTGGGCCTGATCGGCGATCTTTATAAAACAGAGGTCTTCACCCTCTCGGCGCATCTGAATGCCTGTGCAGGCCGGGCCCTGATTCCCGAGCCCATCCTCAGCAAACCGCCGTCTGCGGAGCTGGCGCCGGGACAAAAAGATACCGACAGCCTGCCGCCCTACCCAGTGCTCGACGAAATACTCAAATGGCATATTGAAGACACCCGTCTGCCAGCGGACGAATTTGAAACCGCAGCGGCCGCGGTGCGCACCCTGCGCGCCACACCCGAAGGTCAGGTGGTTGTTCAGCGCATCCTGACCATGGTGGCACGCAACGAATACAAGCGCCGTCAGGCGCCGCCCATTATCCGCGTGCGCCCGCGCGCATTTGGCACCGGGCGTCAAATGCCCGTTGCGGCGAGGTACTAATATGAATGGCAAACCAAATATCACCAATAAGACGGCGGTCGTCATTGGTCGCTTCGAACCCTTTCATAACGGCCACAAGGATTTGTTTGATTGCGCACTGGAGCGCGCCGAAAGCGTTGTTGTCATTCTGGGTTCGGCGTTTCATGCGCGCACCTCCAAAAATCCTTTTACGTGGGAAGAGCGCGCCGCCATGATCGACCAGTGTTTCCCCGAAGGAATTCGGGAGCGGTTGAAATTCATCGGCATACGCGATTACTACAATGACGTGCGCTGGGCAGAAGCAGTGCGTCGTGCTGTCGAGGCTATTGCTCCCGGGTCCGGCGAGATTTGTCTTTTTGGGTATTTCAAGGATGAAACCAGCCGCTACCTCGACTGGTTTCCACACTGGAAGCTGGAAACCATTGTGCAGCGCCTTGGCCTGGACGCCACCAGTCTGCGCAAGGTTTATCTGGAAGCGGAGAATGTCGATGTGTCGCTGGCCGTGCTCGACCCCTTGATTCCCACGCCTGTACTTCAATACCTGAAGGCCTGGGCCCGGCTGCCCTGCTACGCGGACATTGTGGCCGAGCACCGCGCCCTCGAAGCCTACCGTCAATCGTGGCGCATGGCGCCGTACGAACCCATACTGGTTACCGTCGACGCACTGGTACAAGCACAGAACCATGTGCTCCTGGTGCGCCGCAAGGGATATCCGGGCAAAGGATTATGGGCATTACCCGGTGGCTTCGTCGAACCAAAAGAGCGGTTATTGCAGTCTGCGCTGCGCGAATTGCGTGAGGAAACCGGGCTTGGTGTGCATGAAAGCCTGTTGCAAAGCGGCTTGAAAAAAGTCGTGGTTTTCGACCATCCGGGGCGCTCGGCGCGTGGCCGTACTATTACCCATGTTCATTATTTCGAGTTGCGCGTAGACAGGCTGCCTGAGGTCAGCGGACAGGACGATGCAGAAACGGCGGCGTGGATACCGTTGACCGCACTCGTTTCGATGGAAGACCAGTTTTTTGAAGATCATTTTCATATTCTGGATCACTTCTTTGACTTGACACTCTCGTAAAAAGCAGTTTCAGCACAAAATAAGCGGCTCCGGGAGAAAACCGCTACGCTACGCATCAGACCATGCTCCGGGCGGATATCCGCTATGAGTATTGGCGCCAAGATGTTTATTTGATCAGACCTTCCATAGGTTATTATGGCAATTTTGACTAACCATCGTAGCTGCACTGGCTTTTTGAATAGATTTCTTTTGAAACTGTCGCGAGCGCAGAAAAAACAAGGCGCATAACGGTGAAAAACCGGAGTTTACAAGACAGTAAATGAGGATTTTGAGCCAGCGTGCAACGCCGTTATGTCAAGCGCAGCAAGTTTCGAAAGAAGTTTAATTAACAGGGTTGTATAGCCAAACGGAAACATTTCACCAACTGAAAAGATCACATGCGTTCCACTCCACTTTTTCTTTGCGGCCGATTATTGCGGGCGCTCATTATTGCGTTATCGGCAGCATACGCTTACGCCCTAAGTCCGATACCTCCCAGTAACTATTCCACGGCAACCTTTGCCGGAGGATGCTTTTGGTGCATGGAGCCTCCTTTTGATGCTCTGCAAGGAGTCATTTCTACAACGTCGGGTTATACCGGGGGCAGAAAAACGGAGCCAACTTATAAAGAGGTTTCCAGCGGTGTCACTGGTCATACCGAAGTGGTACAAGTTGTTTACGATCCCAAAAAAATAAGTTACGAAAAATTGCTCGATGTGTTTTGGCGCAACGTTGATCCCACGGTAAAGGACCGGCAGTTTTGCGATGTGGGCTCGCAATATCGAACCGGTATTTTTTATCATTCGGAGGAACAGAAAAAAGCCGCCGAAGCCTCGCGGGCAGCGCTCGAAAAAAGCAGGCCGTTCAAAGCGCCGATCGTGACCGAAATTACGGCCGCCACCACCTTTTATCCGGCCGAGGATTATCATCAGGACTATTACCAGAAGAATCCCGTGCGCTATAAGTTTTATCGTAGCGGATGTGGCCGCGATGCGCGTTTGAAGGAACTGTGGGGAAGCACAGCCGGGCATTAGACTTCTTTCGAAACTGTCGCGAGCGAAAACAAAACAAGGCGCATGGTGGCGAAAAACCGGAGTTTACAAGAGAGTAAATGAGGATTTTGAGCCAGCGTGCAACGCCGTTATGTCAAGCGCAGCAAGTTTCGAAAGAAGTCTATTAATCGCTGTTTTGCCACCTTACTGATGTATGCACCGATGCCAGCAGGCATGTGCCTGAGGTCGCCACGATTTTTCTCAAGATGCTATTGCTCTTTACCGGGGCGCACCGCCATAAACTGTGCACTGTCGTAATCCGGCTTTTTACGCAAATCGAGTGTGCAGGGGAAAGCCGGATTGCGGCCTTCCGGTTTGAAGCGCATCGGCCCCGGTGTATGGCCGATTTTCTGGAACCGCGCCACACGCCGGGCTTCCGCTTCGAAGGCGTTGACGGGAAATGTATCGTAGCTACGCCCGCCAGGATGGGTGACGTGATACGTGCAGCCTCCCATCGAGCGCGCCGTCCACGTATCAACGATATCGAATACCAGCGGTGAATGCACCCCGATGGTGGGATGCAGGGCCGAAGGGGGATCCCAGGCACGATAACGTACGCCCGCTACAAATTCTCCGGGCAGCCCGGTCGGGGTCAGCGGGATGATGCGGCCATTGCAGGTGACGGCATAGCGAGGATCAGTCATGCCTGCCACCTTGATTTGCAGGCGTTCGACGGAAGAATCGACGTAGCGCGAGGTGCTGGTGCCCGCCATTTCTTCGCCCAATACATGCCAGGGTTCGATGGCCTGTCGCAATTCCAGCTCCATGCCCTGATAGGCGACCGCGCCATGGCGCGGAAAGCGGAATTCGAGAAAAGGGGCGAACCACTCGAATTCGACGGGGTAGCCATAGTGTGCCAAATCCTCACACACCGATTTCATATCCTGCGCCACAAAATAAGGCAGCATAAAACGGTCGTGCAGGGCCGTGCCCCAGCGAATCAGCGGGGCGCGATAAGGTTGTTTCCAGAAACGGGCAATAAAAGTGCGCAGCAGCAACATTTGTGTGAGGCTCATTTGCGCATGCGGCGGCATTTCAAAAGCACGAAATTCCAGCAAACCTAGGCGACTCGTCGGGCCATCGGGCGCATACAATTTGTCGATGGAAAATTCAGCGCGATGGGTGTTGCCGGTCAAGTCGATCAAAAAATTGCGCAGCAAACGATCCACCAGCCAGGGCTGAGCAGATTCTTCGCCCGGCTGCAGTTTTTCGTCCATCTGCTCAAAGGCAATTTCCAGTTCATAAAGCGTATCGTCGCGCGCTTCGTCAACCCGTGGGCTTTGCGAGGTGGGGCCGATGAACATTCCGGAAAAGAGATACGACAAGGCGGGGTGATTTTGCCAGTAGGTAATCAGGCTGCGCAGCAGATCGGGCCGGCGCAGCAGTGGGCTCTCCGCAGGTGTCATGCCGCCCACGGTGACGTGATTGCCGCCACCGGTGCCGGAATGTCGGCCATCGAGCATGAATTTTTCAGTGCCCAAACGTGACTGTCTCGCCTCTTCGTACAGGACGTGCGTATTGTTGACCAACTCCCGCCAGGTCGAGGCAGGCTGGATATTGACTTCGATCACACCCGGGTCTGGGGTCACGGCCAATTTTTTCAGGCGACTATCTGCAGGCGGCGCATAGCCTTCAATCCGTACGGGTAGGCCGGTTTTTCGCGCCGTTTCTTCTAGCGCATAAACCAGGGCCAGGTAATCTTCCAATAATGCAAGCGGGGGAAGAAAAACGTGCAACAGGCCATCGCGTATTTCCACGCACAAAGCGGTACGTACGACTTCTTTTGCTGATTGTTTGAGTTTGACTTTTTTCGGTTTACCGGCTTTTGCATGGCGCGGCGTTGCGGGCAAATCATCCTGCGCCTCAAAAGGATCGACTGGGATCAGGATATCGATATCCTCCGGTGCCACGGCAGGCAAGGAGGCTAGCGGAAGGCGAAAGCCCAAGGGAGAATCGCCCTCAAGCAAAAAAATATGTTTACTTTTTAGCGGCCATAAAGAAGAAGCCCACTCGGTTTCCGCTTGAGGTTTTCGGCGTTCGATAGCCTTGAGGGGGAGCACATAGCCCGCTGCCTCGCCCAGCGTACCGGCAAGCTGGGCCTGTAATTTTGCGCGGATGGAAGGCTGCTTCAAGGCCGGATCGAGCGGATCAATGTTTTCCGGCAGACTTGCTTCGTCGCGCAGGACACGCCAAACGCTTTCGTAGGCCGGAACGGCATAATCGGGATGCAGCCCAAGCGTTTGCGCCAGTTCCCGTGCGAACGATTGCGCGGCCGTTATTGAAAGAGGCGCGGAGGAAGGTTCAAACGCAATCAGCGCTGGATCCCGCCAGATGGGCTGGCCATCTGGCCGCCAGTAACACGACAGCGCCCAGCGTGGCAGGGGTTCGCCGGGGTACCACTTGCCCTGACCAAAATGCAGCAAAGCTCCTGGCGCAAAGCGCGCTGCAAGGCGCTTGAACAGGCTTGTGGCCAACTCGAGCTTGTGCGGTGAGAGGGCGGTGAAATTCCATTCCTCACCTTGCATATCGTCAACCGAAACAAAGGTCGGTTCTCCTCCCATGGTAAGGCGCACCGCTTCTTTCTCCAGATCTAGATCGATTCGATCGCCCAAATGACAAATGGCATCCCATTGCGTGGTCGTGTAGGGGCGTGTCACACGCGGGTCTTCGTGAATGCGTGTGACGCTCATGGTGAAATCGAGTTTCGATTCGCAACGATCAGTAAAACCGGAAATCGGCGCTGCCGAGGAAGGAATAGCGGTACAAGCCAACGGGATATGGCCTTCACCCGCCAATAGCCCCGAGGTGGGGTCGAGCCCGATCCAGCCCGCCCCGGGTAAATAAGCCTCGGCCCAGGCATGCAGATCAGTGAAATCGCGGTCGGTTCCCGCCGGCCCGTCGAGCGGTTTTTGATCAGCCACCAATTGAATCAGATATCCCGATGCAAAGCGGGCTGCAATGCCGAAATGGCGCAGAGCCTGCACCAACAGCCATGCCGAATCGCGGCATGAACCTTGGGCCAGTTGCAAGGTTTGTTCCGGTGTTTGTACGCCCGGCTCCATACGGATAAGGTAGCGAATATCGCGTTGTATACGCTGATTGAGCGCCACTAAAAAATCGATGGTGACCATTTCTTTCTTTACCAGCGTTTCGCGTGCCGCAGCCAACCATGCAGCGAGTAAAGGACCACAGGGCTCTGTATCCAGATAGGGTGCCAACTCACGGCGATTTTCCGCGGTGTATTGAAACGGGTAGTGTTCGGCGTATTTTTCAACAAAAAAATCGAATGGATTGATGATCGTCATGTCGGCAACCAGATCGACCTCGATCAACAATTCAGTTGTTTTTTCTGGAAATACCAGCCGCGCCAGCCAGTTGCCGTAAGGATCCTGCTGCCAGTTGATGAAATGTTTTGCCGGCTTGACCTTCAGCGAATAACTTTCGATTGGCGTACGGCAATGAGCAGCCGGACGCAAGCGTACTTCATGCGGTGATAGCCCCACCGGGCGATCAAATTTGTAGCGGGTTTGGTGGTGCAGGGCGATGCGGATGGTCATAATGGTTTCGCGGGTAATGGCGATGAGTTTATTTCAAATATTGCTGCTGAGGTCCTGCCAATCAGGGTTGGTCGATTAAATCAGATTGATTTTCCAGTCGCGGTTCCATTTTTTGATGCGCATTTCCCGGGGGCAGGGCATTTTAAATTTTCATTTGCATCGATAAGGAATTTTCTGGGTGAAGAATTTATCCTGCCCCCGCGCAGGCGGGGGCCCAAGTTAATACGACACAAAATTTTTCTGTATTAAGGAACGCTGAATATGAGTCCCGCACAGCATTACTCCAGCCAATCAGGATCGGGCAACTCGCCGAATACGCGCCTTAATCCGCTCCCCCAGCGCTGCCGCAGCATGGAAAAATACGGATCGCCTTCGCCGATGCGCTGCTGCATGCCCACGCGTAGCGAATCTTTGGGGTACCACAATAGATCGATCGGCAATCCCACCGAGATGTTCGATTTGACTGTGGAATCGAAGGAGATCAGCACACATTTGGCCGCTTCTTTTTGCGGGGTGCCGGTAGTCAGCACGCGGTCGAGAATCGGTTTGCCGTATTTGGCTTCACCCAATTGAAAATAAGGCGTTTCGTCGGAAGTCTCGATGAAATTGCCCTGCGCATAAATGTGAAATAACCGCTCCCGCTCGCCTTTGATTTGCCCGCCGACGATCAAGCTGGCAGCCGCATCGATCCCGCTTTGCATCAGCGCCGGCCCGTCGCGGCGCTGCATTTCCCGCAAGGCTTCGCCGGTCAGCGTGGCCACATCGAACATCGAGGGCGCATTCCAGATGGTGTTTTCACCATTAATAGCGTGTTTGTGGCGATCCAGGATATTGATAACACCTTGTGTCATGGCCAGATTGCCCGATGACAGCACAACGATGACGCGGTCTTCGGTGCGCTCGTAAACGTGCATTTTGCAAAATGTTGCGATATGGTCAACCCCTGCATTGGTTCGCGAATCCGAAGCGAAGATCATCCCTGAATCGAGTCGTAGGGCGACGCAGTACGTCATGGTATTTTTCTCCGTGCCTGAAAAATTATTGTGATGCCAGTGTGGGTGCAAAAAATGCCTGATTGATTTCACCACCCAGGCGATGTGTGGATTCAAGAAAAGCAGTGAGGTATTCGTGCAGCCCGGTTTGAAAGATATCGGCAATGCGCCCGAATTGCAGTGAGGCATAGATCTCGCCAGCTTGCCGTACGCTCTCTTGTGAGGCACGATTTTTCACCAGGCCGAGAATTCCATATGCCTCGCGCAAACAGAAATGCAGCGAGCGAGGAATATCTTCGCGCAGGATCAGCAATTCAGCCAGCCGCAAAGGGGTGATGACGTCGCGGTAAACCTTGCGGTACGACTCAAAAGCCGAGACCGAACGCAGTACGGCAGACCACTGGTAATAATCTACCGCACCTCCCACCTCGGTGACGCTGGGCAGCAGGACGTGATATTTCACGTCGAGAAGACGTGCGGTATTGTCGGCGCGCTCCAGGTAGGTGCCCAGACGGTGAAAATGGAAGGCCTCGTCGCGCCGGATGGTGCCGAAAGTGACGCCACGGAACAAATGCGAACGCTCCTTGACCCACTCAAAGAACGACGAGACACCGCGTGCGTTCATACGATCTTCGTCCATGTTTTGCATTTCCAGCCAGGTGGCGTTCAACACCTCCCACATTTCGCTGGTGATCGTGCCACGCACAGCGCGGGCATTTTCGCGTGCCTGTTTGGCGCAATTGTAGATCGAGGAAGGGTTATCGGGATCGAGTGCCACGAAGTGCAGCACCTCCCTGGCGCACACAATGTTATGACGTCCGCTGAACGGGAACAGCGTGCCGGTGATATTGAGCGGGGCAAACCATTCCTGGTCTTGCAGATTTGGATCCGTGGTGAGCAGCGACATGCGGTAAGCCACATCGAGAATGCGTGCGGTGTTTTCGGCACGCTCGACATAGCGCGACATCCAGTAAAGATTCGAGGCGGTTCTGGAAAGCATGGTTAATCCACCACCCAGGTATCTTTGACCCCGCCACCCTGCGAGGAATTGACGACCAGCGACCCTTCGCGCAGCGCGACCCGGGTGAGACCACCGGGTACGAAATTCACCGTTTGACCGGACAGCACATAGGGCCGCAGGTCGATATGGCGCGGTGCAAGAATACCCTTGTCGGTAAAGGTCGGGCACACCGAGAGGGCCAGCGTGGGCTGTGCGATGAAACGCTCTGGTGCATCGAGTACGCGCTGACGGTATCTTTCACGTTCCGCCGCGGTCGAAGCGGGACCTACCAGCATGCCGTACCCGCCTGACCCTTGGGTTTCCTTGATAACCAGATCGGCCATGTGTGTCAGCACATAGTGTAAGTCATCAGGATTGCTGAGACTGTAGGTTTTGACGTTATTCAGGATTGGCTCTTCGCCGAGATAAAAGCGGATCATTTCAGGAACGTAAGGGTACATCGATTTATCATCCGCGACCCCGGTGCCGACAGCGTTTGCCAGGGTGACCCGGCCCGCGCGGTAAGCATTCATCAGGCCCGGTACACCCAGTATCGAATCGGAACGAAAATAAAGCGGATCGAGAAAATCGTCGTCGATACGGCGATAGATAACATCGACCTTCTGTGGCCCCTGCGTGGTGCGCATAAAGACGGTGTTGTCCTGCACAAACAGATCGATGCCCTCAACCAGTTCGATTCCCATTTGCTGGGCCAGGAAGGCGTGCTCGAAGTAGGCGGAATTAAAATGCCCCGGGGTCAACAAAACAATGGTGGGATTATCGACACCGTGCGGCGCAGCGTGGCGCAACGTCTCCAATAACAGATCGGGATAGTGATCGACAGGCCGTATCGTTTGGCGCACAAACAATTCGGGAAACAGTCGCATCATCATTTTGCGGTTTTCCAGCAGATAGGAGACCCCGGACGGCGTACGCAAATTGTCTTCGAGAACGTAATATTCGCCGTCGCCATCCTTC
This sequence comes from uncultured Burkholderiales bacterium, assembly GCA_964598005.1. GTDB lineage: Bacteria > Pseudomonadota > Gammaproteobacteria > Burkholderiales > Usitatibacteraceae > CAZRAL01. The sequence goes on along the minus strand of CAZRAL010000013.1, from coordinate 35,787 downwards.
ACCAGATCGATGCCGGCCACGTGTGCATAAATACCGCCCGGTACATCGATACCGACCATGTCTTTACGATATTGCGCGTTGTTCAGGACCTGCTCGGCAGGAATTTTTCCGGCCTTGATGATTTCCTGATCGTGATAAATATCGTTTAAAAAGGCGTTCAATGCGCTGACGCGCTGTGTGAGCCCACGGGAGATTTCCGCCCATTTGGCACCGGGAATGACGTGCGGAACGATATCGAAGGGAATGAGGCGTTCCATGCCCGTCGCTTCGCCGTAGACGGCGAAGGTGATACCGACACGGTGAAATAACAGGTCGGCAGCATGACGGTTTTGCGCGATTTTTTCAGCAGGGGTTTTTTCCAGCCATTCCGCGAAAGGGGCGTAATGCGGGCGCACCACCCTCTCTTTTGTATACATTTCGTTGAAAAAATTCCTTTGTGTCATGTTTTTATCGAGAAATGTAGTTGCACAGAATGTGGCTCGGGAAAGTCCCAGAAAATTTATCGCGTTATGGAGATTTGCTGTTCCGAAATATACCGTTTTTTACTGAGCGCAGGAGAATGATCAGCGTAGCAGGAGATGATGTATGAAGGGAACATACATCTCTCCGAAGTATAAATAAACAAATTACAAATCCCCGGGCCGCATTTGCGGAAAAAGGATGACATCGCGGATGGATGGGCTATCGGTAAGCAGCATCACCAACCGGTCGATACCGATGCCTTCGCCGGCGGTAGGCGGCAGGCCATATTCCAGCGCACGCACATAATCAGCGTCGTAATGCATGGCCTCGGTGTCGCCCGCATCTTTCTGGCGCACCTGCTCCATGAAGCGCTCGGCCTGATCTTCAGGGTCGTTCAATTCGGAAAAGCCGTTGGCGATTTCGCGGCCCGCGATGAATAGCTCGAAACGGTCACAGACGGCGGGGTTGCGGTCGTTACGGCGCGAGAGCGGCGAAGTTTCGGCGGGGTAGGAAACGATGAAAGTAGGCTGTAACAACTTCCATTCTGCTACTGCTTCAAACAGCTTGAGTTGCAGCGTCCCTATGGTGTCACTTTCATTGGCATTTTGGCCGCTGGCGCGAATCAACCGCAGCAGTGTCGCGGGGTCATCGAGGTTTTCAGTGGCAAGGGAGGGCGTGTATTTGCGCACTGCTTCAACCATGGTTAGACGGTCGAACGGTTTGCCGAAGTCGATGATTTGTTTCTGGTAGGTGATCTGGGTTGACCCGAAGACCTTGTTGGCCGCATCGCGCAACATGGCTTCGGTAAATTCCATGAGGTGCTGATAATCGCGCCAAGCAATGTAAAACTCCATCATGGTGAATTCGGGATTGTGGCGCGTGGACATGCCTTCATTGCGAAAATTGCGATTGATTTCAAATACGCGTTCCAGGCCACCTACCACGAGGCGTTTCAGGTAAAGCTCGGGAGCAATGCGCAGATAAAGCTGCATGTCCAGCGTGTTGTGATGAGTGGTGAACGGGCGCGCGGCAGCGCCGCCCGGGATCGGGTGCATCATCGGCGTTTCCACTTCCAGATAGCCCGCATTGACCATGAAATCGCGAATGCATTGCACAACTTTGGAACGCACAACGAAGGTATGACGCACTTCCGGATTGACGATCAGGTCAACGTAGCGCATGCGGTAGCGCTGCTCGGTATCGGTCAAGCCATGAAATTTTTCCGGCAACGGCCGTAACGCTTTGGTGATCAGGCGGATCGTGGTGACGTGGACCGACAGTTCGCCGGTTTTGGTTTTGAATAGCGTGCCCTCGGCACCCACGATATCGCCGAGATCATAGTGTTTAAAGGTTTCCAGTGCTTCTGCGCCTACCGCGTCGAGCGCCACGTAAAGCTGGATGCGGCCGCTGGCATCCTGAATGGTGGCAAAGCTGGCTTTGCCCATGATCCGTTTCAACATGATGCGGCCCGCCACGGTGACGACGACCGGCGTGGCGTTTTGCAATTCTTCCTTGGATTTTTCGCCGTAGCCCTTGTGCAGCGCATGCGCCGTATGCTGCGGACGAAAATCGTTTGGAAAGGCGTTACCCTTGGCGCGCAGGGCTTTCAGTTTTTCACGGCGCTCGACGATAACGTGGTTTTCGTCGGTGCTGATGACGGGTGTGGTGAGATCGTTGGCGTCGGACATGTTTTGTTTTCGCTTACTCTAATTTATAAATTAATACTGAGGATTCCTGATAACACACCACCGTTGTCATTCCGAGGAGCACGCGACGAGGAATCTGCTGTAATTGTAAATAATCAAACAAGTCAACAGCAGATTCCTCACCGCAGAATGCGCGGTTCGGAATGACAATTTGAGCACTACACCCCCTGTTTCAGGCTGGCCTCGATAAACCCATCGAGATCGCCATCAAGCACGGCCTTGGTGTTGCCCACTTCGTAATGGGTGCGTAAATCCTTGATGCGCGATTGATCCAGCACGTAGGAGCGAATTTGATGACCCCAGCCGATATCGGTTTTGGAATCTTCAAGTTTCTGCTGTTCGGATTGGCGCTTGCGCAATTCCAGTTCATACAGTTTTGCCTTGAGCATCGCCATCGCTTCAGCGCGGTTGCGATGCTGCGAACGGTCGTTCTGACATTGCACCACCACACCAGTCGGGTTATGAGTAATGCGGACGGCCGAATCGGTTTTGTTGATATGCTGGCCGCCTGCACCCGAAGCCCGAAAGGTATCGATGCGCAGATCGGCAGGGTTGATATCGACTTCGATCGAATCATCGACTTCAGGGTAAACGAATAAACTGGCGAATGAAGTATGGCGCCCACCTGCAGAGTCGAACGGCGATTTGCGCACCAGCCGGTGTACGCCGGTTTCGGTGCGTAGATGGCCATAGGCATAATCGCCGCTTACCTTGATCGAGGCCGATTTAATACCCGCCACATCGCCAGCCGATTCTTCGAGCAATTCAGCCTTGAAGCCTTTGCGCTCGGCATAGCGCAGATATTGGCGCAACAGCATGCTGGCCCAATCCTGCGCTTCGGTGCCGCCGGCGCCGGATTGAATATCGATGAAACAGTTATTCGCATCCAGCGGATGGTTGAACATGCGGCGGAATTCCATCTGCTCCACCGTATGGCGAATCGCTTGCACATCGGCATCGACCACCAGCAGGGTATCGTCGTCGCTTTCGTTTTTGGCCAGCGCAAACAGTTCGCTGGCATCCTTCAGCCCTTGTTCGATGCGGATCAGTGAGCCGACGATATCGTCGAGCTGTTTTTTTTCCCGGTTGAGTTCCAGCGAACGTTTGGGGTCATTCCAGATACTGGGGTCTTCGACCAGCCGATCGACTTCGGCGAGGCGTTCGGTTTTGACGTCAAAGTCAAAGATACCTCCGCAACTCGACCGCGCGGGCGGACAAGTCGGTCAGGCTGTTGGCGATAAGGTTGAGTTGATCGGCTTCCATGATGATTTAATTTTCAATAAAAATAAGGGTGATGATATTGCTTCAGTGTTTGTTATCGGCCAGCCTCATCGCCACGTAATAACGCCTGCGCGCGCTGTTGTTCGGCTTTGCTGATTGACGGGGTGGCGCTATCGCTGCCTTGTCGGCGTCGAGCCGTCATGATCATCCAGACGATCAGTCCTCCGCCTAGTAAAACAAACGGTCCAAACCATAACAGCCAGGTATAACGCGCCACGGGTGGCTTGTAGAGTACAAAGTCACCGTAACGCGATTGCAAGTATTGTTTGATCTCTTCGTCGCTTTTGCCGCTTAGCGCCAGGTTTCTTACTTCGCGGCGCAAATCGCCCGCCAGGCTGGATGGTGAATCAGCCAGTGTTTGGTTTTGGCAAACCAGACAGCGCAATTCGCTTTCCAGCTTTTTGATGCGCAATTCGAAATCAGCCGAGGATGCAACAGGCAACGAACTGGAAGCCGATTGTGCCAGGACTGGTGCGCAAAATTCCACGGCGAAACATAGGACGCTGAAAAAAAGTAAAAAACGCATGCTCAGACTCGATTCAAGTCATTGACCAGCGGCAAAATCACATCGCGCAATGCTTCGGGCGAAAGCGGCCCGATCTGCTTGTAACGAATGGTTCCCGTTTTATCGATGACAAAAGTTTCCGGCGCGCCGTAAACACCAAAGTCGATAGCGACACGCCCTTCGCTATCGCTGATCGAAAGCAGATAAGGGTTGCCAAAACGTTGCAGCCAGCCCAGAGCATCATCGCGCGAATCGCGCCAGTTCAGCCCGATGATGGGGACGGTATTTTGTTTGGCGAGTTCGACCAGTAGTGGGTGCTCGATGCGACACGATGCGCACCATGATCCCCATACGTTGAGCAACCAGACTTTGCCACGCATATCGGCAAGCGAAAAATTTTTATCAGGCTGATGCAATTGCGGCAGAGAAAACTGCGGAGCCGCCTTACCCACCAGCGGGCTGGGCACTTCGCGCGGATTCAGCGACAAGCCTTTCCAGAAAAATCCGACCAGAATAATGAAAAGCAGAAGGGGCAGGGCGAAACGCCAGAGTTTCAGCATGGTCATTTATCGAGAAATTTTCCACAAACAAGCCGATAAGAATAAAGCGCCAACCCATTAAGCGCTAAAAATCTGTCGCCCCCGCCCCCGCCCCCGATTAAAGCATTCGAGAGCAGGCTGCAGCGGGGGCCCACTGGCGTTTTTGAATTTTTGTAATTGCGATTTACCAACAAAGTCGCTGGATTCCCGCTTTCGCGGGAATGACGAGGGTGGTTTATTGTTGGAACAGCTATTTTCACAGGATCACTGCTTTGTCTCTGTACAACATCAGTTATTCAGCAGCCGAGGCAACCGAAGCGGGATTCATCAATGGCCCGTTTGATGGCAAAGGGGATTCTGCGTTTTTTGATTTCAATCGGTAGCGGCGATCAATGATCGCCAATAATCCGCCCAGCGCCATGAGGATACAGCCGCCCCAGATCCAGTCCACAAAAGGCTTGATGTAAATGCGTACGGCCCATGCGCCATCGGCTTTGCCCGGATTTGCCGCATCGACCGGCTCACCCAGCGAAACGTATAAATCGCCCAGTAGTCCGGAATCGATATCGGCTTCGGTCATCGTTTGCCCAGAAGCAAAATAAGTGCGTTTCTCCGGCTTTAGCACGCCGATCAGTGCGCCTTTACGACGTACCTCGAATTGCGCCTGTACTGCCTGGTAATTGGCGCCGGGCCGCTGCTGAATTGAAACAAAGCGAAATTCATAGTTGCCCTCGGTGGTCGTTTCGCCTGGCGCCATGCGCAGGTCGCGCTCGCTCTCATAGCCTTTCACCAGGGTGACGCCGATAACGAATACGGCGATACCGATATGGGCGATGTGCATGCCGTAGTAGCTGGCTGAGTTGGCGCGTAGTTTGCCCAGCAAAGTAGGCTGTACGGCAATCCGCATGCGCTGCACGATGGCCAGACACGAGGCACTGATGATCCATGCGGCCAGCAACAGACCCAGCGCGACCAATGGCGACCATTTGCCCATGAGGATCGGAATGATGAGAGCCGAAAGCAGTGCAGTTGCCGCGGCCCATTTCACGCGGGTCCACAGTTCAGGTACGGTGGTATTTTTCCAGCGTGTGATCGGGCCGATTGCCATGAGAAACAATGCGGGGGCCATCAAAGGATAGAAAACCGCATCGAAATAAGGGGGCCCCACAGAAATCTTGCCTTGCTTCAGCGCATCCAGAAACAGCGGATAAAGCGTGCCCAGCATCACCGCCAGTAGTGCCACAACCAGCAATACATTGTTTGCCAGCAACAGGCCTTCACGCGAAAGGGGCGTAAAAGCAGCGGGGGTACGCGCCAGCCCAATTTTGGGTGCACGCCACGCATAAAGCGCCAGCGATGCACCGATGACAATCGCGAGAAACGCCAGAATAAAAATGCCACGCTTGGGATCGGTCGCAAAAGCATGCACGCTGGTCAAGACCCCCGAGCGCACCAGAAAGGTGCCCAACAGCGAAAGCGAGAAAGCCACAATGGCCAGCAGCACCGTCCAGCTTTTGAAAATCCCGCGTTTTTCAGTGACGGCCAGCGAATGAATCAATGCGGTTCCCGCCAGCCACGGCATGAAAGAGGCGTTTTCGACCGGATCCCAAAACCACCAGCCGCCCCAACCCAATTCATAGTAGGCCCATGCGCTACCCAGACATATTCCAAGCGTCAGAAAACACCATGCCGCCGTGGTCCAGGGCCGCGACCAGCGCGCCCACGTGGCATCGAGCCGCCCACCCAATAGCGCACCCACGGCGAAGGCAAATGTAACCGAGAAGCCCACATAGCCCATATACAGCATGGGTGGGTGATAAATCATGCCGGGATCCTGCAACAAGGGATTGAGGTCGCGACCTTCCGCCAGCGGAGGGATAAGCCGGTCAAATGGGTTGGAGGTGATGAGCATAAAAAGCAAAAAGCCAACGGCGATCAAGCCCATCACCCCCAAGGTACGGGCAATGACGTCCAGCGGCAGATTGCGGCTGAGGATGGATACAGCCGCGGTCCATCCCGTCAACATGAGCACCCACAGCAATAACGAGCCTTCGTGTGATCCCCAGCTGGCCGTTAGGCGATAGTAGGCGGGCAATTTGGTATTGGAATTGAGCGCTACGTTCTGCACCGAAAAATCGCTGCTGAGAAAGGAATAAGCGAGGCAGCCAAAAGCAAACACCACGAACAGGAATTGACCTTGCGCCAAAGGCCGCGCAATGCCCATCAGGCGTGTATCACCACGAAAAGCGCCAAGCATAGGCAGGCTACCGAGCAGAACAGCCAAACACAAGGCGATGATGAGAGAGAAATGCCCGAGTTCTGGAATCATTTTGTGGGTTGTGGCGTGTATGGGTTAGTTGATAGCGGCGGTTGAGTCACCACTGGTTTTTGTCCAGAAAAAATTTTACCGTCGATAGGGTGCCCGGCTTTTTTCAATGCTTCCGCCGCTTCGGGGGGCATGTAATTTTCATCGTGCTTGGCCAATACTTCACTGGCCTGAAATACGCCATCGCCACCCAGCGTACCCTGGGCGACCACGCCTTTGCCCTCCTTGAACAGATCAGGAAGAATGCCGGTATAGCGCACTGGTATGGCTTTAACGGTGTCGGTGATTTCAAAGCGCACACTTAACCCATCGCTTTCGCGCTTCAGGCTCCCGGCCGTGACCAGCCCGCCCAGGCGGAAGGCGCGATCACGCGGGGCTTCGTTGGCCGCCACCTGAGTCGGGGTCAAAAAAAACACCAGGTTCGAATTGAATGCCTTCAGCACCAACGTCGTTGCCACAGTGATGGTGGCCAACGCCAGCGTAATCCAGAGCAATCGTTTATGGCGTGGTTTCATGGCTGTGACTGTGATGGTGCCGTATCTACTATATCTGCCGCATCCACACGCTTGCTACGCCACCGCAGCATAACGATTTCGATAAGCAGCGCGAGAAAAAATACGCCGAACGAGCCCCACACATAAAGCCCACGACCGCCCATGGAAAAAAATTCTGCCCAGTTCATGTGATGCGCACCCGTTTCAGCCACGCCGCACCCTGCTCGCGCTCGCGAATGATGATTCGGGCACGTACCAGCGCCACGGCAATCGCGTACATCCAGCACGCCAGCGTCATGATCAACATCGCATTCAACATCGTGCTGGCCATTTTAGGAGATGCCGTCATACTGACTGAGGCCCCTTGATGCAGGGTATTCCACCACTTTACCGAAAAATAAATGATGGGAATATTGACCGAGCCCACAATCACCAGCAGTGCGCCGGCACGATCAGCGCGCTTTTTGTCTTCAATGGCGCCAAGCAGCGCCAGATAGCCAATGTAAAGAAACAGCAACACCAGGGTAGAAGTCATACGCGCATCCCACGCCCACCAGGTTCCCCAGGTCGGCTTGCCCCACAATGCCCCCGTCCACAGCGCCAGTGCGGTAAACAGCGCGCCAGTGGGCGCCAGTGCCTCCATCATCATCGCGGAAAGACGTGTATTGAAAGTCAACGCCAAAATCGCATAAACCGCCATCACCAGATAAATGAACATGCCCATCCAGGCTGCGGGAACATGAATAAAGATAATGCGATAAACCTCGCCTTGCTGAAAATCAGTCGGCGCAACGAACAGTCCCAAATAAAGCCCCGCGACGCCCAATAGCAGCGCCAGCGCCGCAAACCACGGCGCCAATTTCCCGGCCAGTGGATAAAAAACAGTGGGCGACGCGTATTTAAAAATCGACATAGGTCAACCTAAACGAACCAATCAATCGAGAGAAATTTTAATTGCTGCTGCTCCTGCAAACGGCGTTGCCAATGCGCCGAACAATAATCCCGCGCCCAGCAAGGAAAAATGCCCATTCACCGGCAGCCCTGCCATGCCTGCTTCGATGGCCCCTGCGCCGAAAATCAGCACCGGGATATAAAGCGGCAGCACCAGCAAGGCCACCAATACAGGCGCACTGCGCAGGCCCAGCGTCAATCCTGCCCCAATAACCCCGATCATCGATAACAACGGCGTACCCAGAAGCAGGCTGGCGGACATCACCAGCAAATCATTTTCGGCCAATCCGAATTGCAGGCCCAACAGGGGCGCAACCAGCGCCAGGGGCAATCCTGTTGTCATCCAGTGCGCGGCAATTTTACCTGCAATGAGCAGCGGAAAGGGCGAAACAGAAAAAAACAGCTGTTCCAGCGTGCCATCAGCGTGATCGGCCGCAAGCAAGCGCGGCAATGTAAGCAGCACGGCCAGCAACGCCGCCACCCAGACCACCCCGGGTGCAATGCGTGTCAGTAAACGGCTTTCCGGGCCAATGGCCAGCGGAAACAGGCTGACTACCATCACAAAAAAAAACAGGGCCTGCACCAATTCGCCGCGCGCACGTATCGCCAGCCGCAGATCGCGACGCAGCATCAACAAGAAGCCACGCTCTGGTGCAGCGCTGGAATCGAATGTTTCGCTCGCGCGGATCTGACTCATGGTGTCGGCTTGGGTTCCCCTCTTTGAAAAAGAGGGGCGGAGGGGAGATTGAAAGTGGTGGTCTCCACGCAAATATTTTCAATCCCCCTCACTCCCCCTTTTTTAAAGGGGGAAGTCTGATTGGGAGGGATTAAAGCAGTGAAGTGATATCGAAGTAAAGCGATTTTTTCTTTCACAATAATTTTCACTTCACTGTTCCGTCAGCCGCAATTCGCGCAGCGTGCTGGCCCCATCCAAAGGCAGGTGGCTGGCGATGATGGCCATTCCTCCTGCTGCCAGATGCGCGCGTACCAGTTCGCCAAACCAGGCGGCTCCTTCAGCATCGAGTGCATTGGTCGGCTCGTCGAGCAGCCACAGCGGCCGCTGTGCCAGCATCATGCGTGCCAGCCCAACGCGGCGCTTTTGCCCTTGCGAGAGTTTTTTAATCGATAAATGGCGGCGTGTCCACAGCCCAGCACATTCGAGGGCATGGTCACGCGTTTTAGCAGCGATATCGACACCATCCAGTTGCAACTGAAAGTCGAGATTTTCAGCTACATTTAAATCATCCTTGAGTGCCTGCGCGTGGCCGGCGTAAAACGTGGCGCTGCGGCGGGCAGGGGCCAACGCGATTGCATCGTATCCGCACCAACGGATACGCCCGCTATCGGGCCGGGTCAATCCGGCCAGCACACGCAGCAGACTGGTTTTACCGCTGCCGTTGGGGCCGCGTAGCGCCAGCGCTTCGCCGGAATTGACGTTTAACGATAAATTGGCGAATAGCAGTGAATCGCCGCGCATCAATGTCAAATCGTGCGCTTCCAAATGACACGCACGCCAATCTGCGATCACGGCGCAACCTTGGAGATGACGATAGCGATGTTTTTGGCTCCCGGCTTCACCGCATCACTGAAACCCGAGAGATCGCCCGACGACAAGCGCGCATCCCCCGATTTTGAAATGCGGGCCTCGATGACAACCTCTGGAAATGCGGACAATTTCATTTCAGGCGTCATCGCCATCGCATCATTCAACTCGAACATTTTCGGCAACTCGCCGGCCTTGCCACGCCACACCGCCAGCGGCATGCGGGAGCCTTCTTTGGCGCGCGCCAGAATGAACAGGGTATCGTTTGCCATTACTTTCCCCTTCAGTTCCGCCGCCAGTGTCACGGTCCCGCTTACGCTGGCTGCTTTTGTAATTGCTGTTGGCATTGAAGGGGTGTTGTCTTTGGCTTGGTCATTCTTTACCTGATCGCCGGTTACTCCCTTTACTTCGCCGCCCTTTATTTTGGCGATCACTGCCGTCACCACTCGTGCATCGGGGGAATCCGGCGGCGCCAGTTTTTTCATACGTTCCAAGTAGTGCAACGCGGCGTCAGGCCGGTTACGGTGCATTTCGGCTGCACCTGCCAGCGCCAGCGCCTTGATATTGTCTGGATCGCGTTTCAGCGCATCTTGTAGAACATCCCACGGCTTACCCTCGAATTTCCCTTGTTGCGCCATCGCCAGTGCTTCTGCGTAATCCGCACGCAATTGCGCCGCTTCCGGCCCAGTTTGCATCATCGGCAAAGCACGCTCGAAAGCGCGTATCGCCTCCGCATGACGCCCCACTGCATTTTGCGAACGTCCCAGCACCATCCAGCCGCGTGGATTATTCGGTTCCTGCTCCATCTTGCGCGCCAGATCATCGATCATGGTCAGCAGTTCAGTCTCGGAAACGGGGGACTGTTCCGTCGCGTTTTCGGCAACAGGCGGATGAGGCTCCAGCGCAGCGGGCGTGCCCAGCTTGAAATAAATCAATAGCGCTGCAATGGGAACTAGGATACCCAGCACAGCGCTTAATATCCAGGGCCGTTTGGGGGTTGCTGGTGTTAAAGGAGAAGAGGGGGAAGTGGCCGGTATTTCGTCCGCTACACGAACAACCAATTCTTTTAGCGCATCGTCACGTTCGCCTGAACTTAGCGCACCGCGGGCGAATTCAGCTTCGATTTCATTTCGCTGATTTTGTAGTATGGCGAGATTGCTGGCCGCTACAGAAGCCGCCGCCGTGTGTGAAGACCGCCACAGCGGCAGCAGAATAAACGCCAGCGCCAGCAAAATCATGAGCGACGCGACGATCAGGAACAGAGGAAGGGCGGGCATGAAGGATAATGATCGAGCCGGGATGTAAACCAAACATTATAACGACTCGTCGATAAAATCGACCATTAATTAAACTCACAGGTCAGGGGAATTTCGTTGTTGCTTGTGATGCACTATGAAGCGGAATCGCGTTGTTTAAAAATGGCATAAGCGCCAGAAGCGAGAAATACCCCCAGCGTTATCGTGATGATGCCAAATACATCGTGGGTTGCTGGAATTTCGCCCAGCAAGGGAATCGCGGCCAACATGGCCAGCACGGGTACCAGCGAGGCAAAGCTGGCACCCAATGATGCGCCGAGAATAGTGACGGCACGCCCATAAGCGAGCAGCGAGATGATGCTAACGAATACACCCTGAAAAACCGTTTGCGCAATGACCGCCGAAAGCGGTGCTTCTGCAATACGGTGCGGTAGAAACAGGATATAAATGGGCAAATAAACGATGGCAGATACGACCGAGACAATTGCCGTTGCACGCAGCGGTGTTAACCCCGAGGCGCGCATGGCCACCGTAAAACTAGCCCATAGCCCCGCACCACAGAGAAACAGCAAATGACCTTTCCAATAGCCGGTGGAAAAATCGGTAAGCCCGCTGCCCAGAATAACGATGATGCCCAGCGGGATCATCGCCAACCCGATTTTACGTAGCCCGGAAATACGCTCTTTCAGCAACCACATCGAGAACAGTGCCGTCCACAACGGCATGGTACCGGGGACCAACGCGCCAGCATGGGCAGCGGGAGCATAGGCTAGCCCTGAAGAAGCGACCAGGACATAAGGTACGCCAGCACCAGCAACGATGACGAGAAATGTGCGCCAACCGATTTGCCGCAATGTTGTAAGCAGGCTTTCACGCAACGCCAACGGGAGCAGTAATATTCCCGCGCAGGCAAAACGCATTGCGATGATGTCATAGGGTGAAAATTTGCTGGTGACGCCATAGCGCGTGAAAATGATCCAGCCTACCCAGATCGAAATGGCAAAAATGCCCCATGCCGCACCGCGAATGTAGGTGGCACGATTAAATGGAGTTGCAGAGGTCGAGCTTGCCAAATGGTTACGCCGCCGTGTGTAGCAACCTTAGGGTTACACCACCTTTGGCGAGGTTGGCCGGGAAGCGGAGGGTATGTGCGTCAAATTTCTCATGCCCTTGTGCTTTATGAACAAAGGTCGCAACTTAATAGTTTTCATAGGCGTTCAAAGGGCAAAGAAAAGAATGACGCAGGCTATGAATATATAATTCATAGCCCAAATCGGCGAATGTGGACTTTATTGCTTACGCAATCGATGCACCGCAATTGCAGCCAACAGTAAAGCCATGAAGAGTAAGGCCGACTCACTCAAGGTTGGCACAGCCAGAGGCTGTTGTGGCGCAGCGGCGGCAGGCCCTAATGGGCTGAGAGCGATTCCAAGGGGTGCTGCATTAAGAGCCAAGGGAACCACTGGGCCACTGACCATATTGGTGCCAGTATTGATGCCGCTTACATTGCTAGAACCATTGTTAGCGGTATAAAAGCGTGTCCCTGCCGGGTTAACGACGACTTCAACAGGCCCCGTCGAGCCCATTGGCAAATTTGCTGTGCCGACGACCATGTTAGTCGTGGTATCGATCACCGATATTGTATGGGTCAAGACGTTTGCCACAAAGACCGATGTGCCCGCAGGATTAATGGCAATTCCTCTGCTCCCGGCGCCCGCAGCGATGGGCACAGTGTTCATAAGAAAAGGCATGGCGGCGTCAGCATCAATGACTGAGACAGTGCCACTGCCTTGGTTGGCTACATAGGCGAGAGTGCCGGCGGGATTGACTACAATGCCAATCGGTTCGGTGCCAACAGCAAAAGTAGTGATGATAGTCGCGGGGCTAACAGTAATATCCAATACGGTTACACTATCGGCGGCAAAATTGCTAACGAATGCTCGCGTGCCAGCGGGATTGATGGCGATTCTGCTTGATCCCCCAAGTGCAACCAGGTTTGTAATATTGACAACCGTATTGGTCAGGGTATTGATTTCCGTCAGCACGTTGCTTTGGCTTACCACATAGGCACGCGTAGCCGTGACCGCAACGGCGACTGGATTGGCAGCCAACATGGGGATGGTGGCAGCGACTGTAGCCGTTTGGGTATTGATAACGGCTAAACTATTGCTGTTTCCACAAGCCACATAGGCAAAGGTGCCTGCGGGATTAATGGTGATTCCAATTGGTGACATACAGGCGGGAGCTAAAGGAATCGTCGCAACAATATTGTTGTTGTCGTTAGCAACATCGATGACTGTTACAGAGTTCGAGTTTGCGCCGGGCACAAAAACAAATGGGGCAGCCTGAGCACTCAAGGGGGATAAAATAAATAAGGCTATAAACTTCACCAGTAATGTCAGCTTGCTGCGTAAAGCGGAACCGGTACAATTTAGAAAATATAATAGAAGCAAATTTTGGTATACATTTTTCATGATTGTTATCCTAAATAAATGAACATAAACTCACCAAAAAACGAGGGGCTAGGTTAGCACAGTTTCTTCAACTGTCCTTGTAAACCTTCAATTTTGCTCTCAAAATCAGCCAGACGCGCCTTCTCCTGCGCCACTACAGCAGGCGGGGCTTTGTCGACAAAGCTCGCGTTACCTAATTTGGCGCGCGCTTTGCTGGCTTCGCCAGTCAATCTGGCGATTTCCTTGCCCAGTCGCTCGCGTTCAGCGGCGACATCAATTTGGATATCCAGCATCCATTTACCGATAGAGGTTACCGCTACTGGAGCATCGGTCTCTGGCAAGCGCGCCACGATCTGGGCATCGGCAATTTTGGCCAGCACCTTCAAATAAGGTAGTTGGGTTGCTATGCACGGCTCATCGCCGCTGACAAAGAGGGGTACGCGTTGTGCAGGAGAAACATTCATTTCCCCACGCAGATTGCGTACCGCGTCGATCGATTCCACGAGCCTAACGAGAAAATCTAGGGCATCGATATCGATTTTTTCTGGCTGGGAGATAGGGTAAGGCGCGATCATAATCGACGGCCCCGCTCTTCCGGCAAGAGGCGCGACCTTTTGCCACAATTCTTCAGTGATAAAAGGAATCAGCGGATGGGCCAACCGCAATACCGTTTCCAGTACGCGTAACAAGGTGCGGCGCGTGGCGCGTTGTTGTGCCGCGCTGCCATTGAAGAGTTGCACCTTGGCCAGTTCGACGTACCAGTCGCAGTATGCATTCCATACGAATTGATAGATTTCGCTGGCTACGTTGTCGATGCGGAATTCAGTAAAGGCTTTTTCAACGTTAGCCTCTACGCGCTGCAGTTGGCTGACAATCCAGCGGTCCACCAACGAAAAATCGAGATACCCCTCTGGGCCGCAGTCGTGTGTGCATTCCTCGATGCCGCGTTCGAAATCGCTCAAGGGTTTGCCGTCTTTGGCTTCGACGTTCATCAGTACATAGCGCGTAGCGTTCCATAGCTTGTTGCAAAAGTTGCGGTAGCCTTCGCAGCGCTTGAAGTCAAAGTTGACGTTCATGCCCAGCGAGGCGTAGCTCGCCATGGTGAAGCGCAGCGCGTCTGCTCCGAAAGGTGGAATGCCATCGGGAAACTCTTTTCGCGTACGCTCGGCGATTTTCGGTGCCGTCTCTGGCCGACGCAGGCCGGTGGTGCGTTTTTCCAGCAACGGCGCAAGGGCGATACCGTCGATCAAGTCCACCGGATCGATGACGTTGCCTTCGCTTTTGCTCATTTTTTTGCCTTCTGCATCACGCACCGTGGCATGGATGTAGATGGTCTCGAATGGCACTTTGCCGGTAAAGTAGGTGGTCATCATGATCATGCGCGCCACCCAGAAAAAGATGATTTCGCTGCCGGTGACGATGACTGACGACGGTAAATAGGTCTGCATCAATGGCGACCCCTGCGGCCAGCCTAAAGTGGAAAAGGGCACCAGAGCAGATGAGAACCAGGTGTCCAGCACGTCCGCGTCGCGGGTGAGGGGACCGGTGTAACCTGCGGCTGCAGTTTTTTGTTTTGCTTCCGCTTCATTGCGCGCCACATAGCAGTTGGTTCTGTTTTCGTCATACCAGGCGGGGATTTGATGGCCCCACCACAATTGGCGCGAGATGCACCAATCCTGAATGTTGTGCATCCAGTGCCGGTAGGTGGCGATCCAGTGCTCGGGTACGAATTGAACCTGCCCGTTTTCCACGACTTCCAGCGTTTTTTGCGCAATCGATTGGTTGGGCTGAAATGCATGGTCGGCAGGCGCAGGCTTGTCCATGGCCATGAACCATTGGTCTGTCAACATGGGTTCAATCACTGCGCCAGTACGGTCGCCACGCGGGACTTTCAGTTTATGTTTGTCGATTTTGACCAACCAGCCTTGCGTATCGAGATCGGCTACGATTTTTTTACGCGCAACGAAGCGATCCAGCCCTTGGTAGGCTATGGGCGCCTGATCGTTGATTACCGCATCGAGGGTGAGGATGTTGATGAGCGGCAGCTGATGCCGTTGTCCGACCGCGTAATCATTGAAATCGTGCGCAGGTGTGACTTTGACGCACCCGGTGCCAAATTCGCGGTCGACATATTCATCGGCAATGATGGGTATGGTGCGCCCCGTCAGCGGTAATTCAACCTGTTTGCCGATGAGGTGTTGATAGCGTTGGTCCTCTGGATGCACCATCACGGCCACGTCGCCGAGCATGGTTTCGGGCCGCGTGGTGGCCACGGTAAGACCCTTCAGTTCGCCGATGGGGCTACCTACAAAAGGGTAGAGGATATGCCAGAGATGGCCGTCTTCTTCTTCGCTCACGACTTCGAGATCGGAAACTGCGGTTTTGAGTTGCGGATCCCAGTTAACCAGCCGTTTACCGCGATAGATCAGGCCATCTTTGTGTAACCGGACAAAGGCCTCCGTCACCGCATCGGACATTTTTTGGTCCATGGTGAAGTATTCGAGGCTCCAGTCGGTCGAGGCGCCCATGCGGCGCATTTGCTGGGTAATGGTCGAGCCGGAATAGTCTTTCCATTCCCATATTTTTTCGATGAATTTGTCGCGGCCCAAGTCGTGGCGCTTGCTGCCCTGCGCTTCCAGCTGGCGTTCGACAACGATCTGGGTGGCGATGCCTGCATGGTCGGTGCCCGGCAACCACAATGTATTGTCGCCGCGCATACGGTGGTAGCGCGTCATGGCATCCATGATGGTCTGGTTAAGTGCATGGCCCATGTGCAGCGTACCCGTTACATTCGGCGGAGGGAGTTGTATGCAGAATGCCGGCCGCTCGGTTTCAAATTGGGCATTGAAATACCCGGACTGTTCCCACTCTTGATACCAGCGCGATTCAATGGCGGTGGGGTCAAACGCTTTGGCGAGTTCCGAAACGATGGGGGAAGGTGAAGAGGCAGGGGGGGCAACACTCATGACGTTTGCAGACTCCAGCAGGCAGTTTATAGATGGTTATTGGTTGTGGAACTGTTCGGCCAGTGCAGCATCAATGGCATCGCCAATTTCATTGGCGACTTCCTGACGAAGATCAGTCAATACATGGGCCACGACAGGCCCAACCTGAGCGGCGAGACGTTCGGTCAAGCGATTTTCGATGCGCTCAGCCAGCTCACCTTCGAGTTTAGTGAAAACCTTATTGAAAATTTGCTGGGAAAGCTGTTCCAGCACCCGATCCGCCAAACGTGGGAGAGTTGCTGTGGATTGGGTACTGCCCATTGGATGCGGATCTGATGGTGTCAGCGGTTCGTTGACTACCTCAGTGAGTACCGGTATGCCGCTTCCGCTGGTTTCTTCGCGACGTTGATGTTTGCCAAGGAGGGCATCGACCTTGCTTGCGAGTTGCTGATCTTTATCCATATTAGGAACCTCTGATTAAGTCCCACATGGTCGCGCGCTCGGTTTTCCGGGATGGGATGCAAGGCGCGGTGCGCAGCGAATGGTCAATCCCCTTCGCAAGCACCGCAACACAGCAGACCGCCCGGAAAATGAGCGTCCATGCGGGTTTTGACAATAATAGCCCATCTTCGGCGTTATGCTCCTTGGCTTCGTATCAACGGATACGACCTGCCGATGTTGTCAACTACGATGCCTTGAATCTGGACTATTCTTGTCAAAACGCGGTTCATGGAGGACTTATTCAGAGGTTCCTTTCATATCCTGATGCTGTATTGCAAATCCTCGTGCCTTGTAAAATTTCAGCCGTTCACGCGCCATTGCCTTGTCCTCTTCTTCTGTCGAAACGATTTCGCGCAAGTGTTCGAAGCGGCTGAAAAAAGGCGGCGGGGTATCGTCAAGGTTTAACAAGGCCTCGTGATGAGTGAGTGCCGAGTCATCCACCGCAATCACAATCGGCGTTTCAGCCGCCAAGGCACTGCCTGCGCGTACATGCGGAATGAAAGAAAGTTGCGCGAACGTCCATAAGCTACGGTCAAATTCATCTGCATTATGCGGGGCATAAACGATTAATTGACGCCCTTCCTCAAATGCCTTTTTTGCCAGCCGGCAGGCAAAATTCAGCTTGTGGGGCACATTGAAAAAAAATTTGACCTCGGTCATACGCAATAAACCGGTAATACACTCGCCCGCCTGTTTTCTTCAGGCCATGCCAAAAAAGTGCGATAAAAAACGAGGGGTAAATTTTTTTGCGTAAGCGGCATAGATACAAAAAATTTACAACCCGGCACGCTTGAATAAAAATTGCGCCAGCAAGGGCACGGGTCGACCCGTTCCGCCTTTTTCAGGCCCGCTTTTCCAGGCGGTGCCCGCGATATCAAGATGCGCCCATTTGTAGGCTTTGGTAAACCGTCCAAGGAAACAGGCTGCCGTGATTGAGCCCCCGGCGCGCCCGGTACCGATATTGGGAATATCAGCAAAATTGCTTTTTAATACATCGTCATAGTCCGGGCCCATCGGCAGACGCCAGGCGGGGTCACGCATGGCGTCACCGGCATCGATGAGTTCAGCGGCCAACTTATCATCGTTGGCGAACAACCCGCTGGTAACGTGACCCAGCGCAATCACCATGGCGCCAGTCAGCGTGGCGGCATCAACAACTGCAGCGGGCTTGAAGCGCTCAGCGTAGGTCAAAGTATCACAGAGGATCAAACGCCCTTCTGCATCGGTGTTGAGAATTTCAACGGTTTGGCCCGACATGCTTTTCACAATATCCCCAGGCCGGGTGGCGTTGCCGCCGGGCATGTTTTCACAGGCCGGCACCAGCATCGTTACATTAAGGGGCAGCTTCGTTAACCCCACCGTTTTCATGGCGCCGAACATGGCGGCGGCCCCGCCCATGTCGTATTTCATTTCATCCATTTCCAGCGCGGGTTTCAGCGAAATACCGCCCGTATCAAAGGTAATGCCTTTACCGACCAGCACAACAGGCGCTGCACCTTTTTTGCCGCCCACATGTTCCAGCACGATAAATTTAGGCGGCTGGGCCGAGCCACGGGAAACGGAAAGCAGGGTATTCATTCCCAGTTTTTCCATGTCCTTTTGTTCCAACACGGTGCATTTGAATTTGAATTCCTTGGCCAGATTTTTAGCCGTTTCGGCCAGATAGGTCGGTGTGCAGATATTGGGGGGAAGGTTGCCCAGTGTTCGGGTCAGGTTCATCCCTTCGCCGATAGCTGCGGCGCGCTTCGTGGCGGCATTCAAGGCTTTTTCGTCGGCTTTGCCTTCGATGTGAAAAGTCAATGTTTTACCAATCGTCTTGGGATCGCTCTCACTTTTCAATTGATCAAAACGATAAGCGTGCTCGAAGGCGGCGATGACTGCCTGTTCCACCCGCCAGACGGAATCGGCTGCTGTATGTGCAGCCGTGTTTAAGGAGAGAACCACATCGGTCGCAGCAGTGCCTTTTAGCGCTTTAAAACCGGTTGCCATGGCGCGTGCAAATGCAGTATTGCCATATTCTTTTTCTGTTCCACAACCTACCAGCAATACACGCTTGGCAGCGATGCCGGGCACCATTTGCAACAATAGGGCACTACCGGGTTTACCCGATATATCGCCATTGGCAACGGCCGCGCTGATTGCCCCACGTGCTGCGGTATCGAGCAATTTGGCGTCTGTAGCCAGTTTTTTCGACTCGAACACCCCAACCATGATGCAATGGGTTTTGATTTTCGCGAGGTCGCCGCCTTTTATGCTAAATTCCACGAGAGTTCTCCTTAGATTTTTGCTATAAAGAATATCTGAATAAGTCCTCCATGACCATGTGGGACTTAATCAGAGGTTCCCTAAATTAAAAAACCAGAATTATCGCTTTTTCCTCCTTGTTTAGGAAGGGCTATTCTTTTTTTCTGAATGTGAAAATATTTCACCGCAGCCTGATCCGTGAATTCTCGACACTCTGTCTTGGTGTGGGCCTAGTGCTGATTTCGATCGCGTTGATCCGGCTGCTGATCTTGCTGCTTGGGCGTGCAGCAACCGGCAACGTTGAGCCTGAGGGTGTTACCGCGCTGCTTGGATTTTCAATGCTTTCCTATCTTCCCGTTATTGTGGTGCCGTCGGTTTTTGTTGCGGTGTTGCTGGCGTTATCGCGCAGCTATCGCGACAGTGAAATGTCGGTGTGGTTTTCTTCCGGCTTGTCGCTCATGGCATGGGTCAACCCGGTTGTGCGTTTTGGTTTGCCGTTGAGTCTGATCACGGCGATATTGAGTTTTTTTCTCACTCCATGGGCATTATCGGAAAGCATGGAATATCAACGACTATTGCGTAGTCGCGACGAAATATCCCGGTTGTCACCGGGCAGTTTTATCGAGTCACGCGGGGCTAACCGGGTATTTTTTGTCGACAAAACAACAGATGAAAGCGAAGTGGTCAACAACGTCTTTGTTCAGTACAACCAGAGTGGCCGCTTCGGAGTGGTCGTTGCTGAAAAAGGCTTTCAACAAATTGAACCCAATGGCGATAAATTTCTGGTGCTGCTAAAGGGACGCCGCTATGAAGGTACACCGGGCGGGCTGGATTTTCGCATTATGGATTTTGAACGCCAAATGTTGCGCGTTGAGGCTCGCCAGGCCAAATCCGAAACCGCCTCGTCCAAGGCGCGCTCGACATTCGAGCTGATCCGCAATCCAATACCCGACCATTTGGCCGAGCTACACTGGCGCGCCGCTTTGCCGATCAGCGTTATTTTGCTCGCGCTTTGCGCTATTCCACTTTCCTTTGTCAATCCGCGCTCGGGGCAATCGTGGAATCTGATTCTTGCCATACTCGTATTCATGTTTTACTACAATCTGCTCAATATTTTTCAGGCCTGGACGGCACAAGGCCGCCTTTCGCCCTGGATTGGACTATGGCCTGTACACCTCATCGTTGCTTTCATTCTGTTGGCCGTATTTTCGCGTCAATTCATTTCGCTACGCTTGCTGGGATTTGTTCGTAAATAGCGAAACATTGCGATGGAAAGGCGCTGGAGGAGCACATATTGCATCCCAGCTTTACCAGCAGCTTGTAACTCCTCTTGGAATTTTCATGAGCAAAGAGTTGCTGATAAACGACTTTGCAATCCGTTCTTTCCGCGATGGGATTGCTTGCGCGCACGAAGTGTGTAGTGGAAGGGGCTCGCTAAAACGGACGCCATGGATTTGGTAAATTCTACCAAACCAAGGAGTTCTGAATGTCATCAATACCAAAACGTGTATTTACCAGTGAGTATCGCGCTGAAGCCGTAAAACTTGTCACCGAAGGCAATCTGGGCGTTACTGCTGCCGCCGAGAAGCTGGGGGTGTCCGTCAAGACCTATTCCAATTGGGTCAGACAAACGAAAGCGGGCAAGCTGGCCACCATCGACGCCCATCGCTTGCAGCCTGTCAGCGACCTGCAAGCCGAAATCAGCCGCCTCAAACGTGAACTGGCCACCGCCTGTGAGGAGCGTGACATCCTAAAAAAAGCCACCGCGTACTTTGCGAAACTGTCCAAGTGAAGTACGCGTTTATTCAAGACAAGCTCGTCAGGGCAGACAACACCCACCGGCTCGGTGTGTTGTGCCGGGTGCTCGATATATCGCGCTCAGGCTACTACGAATGGCAGGCGCGGAGCCAGCAACCGGACCAGGATACGGTCGCGCTTGAAACGGCAACTCGTGCCGCCCACGCCCGGGGGCGTGAGAGTTACGGCCCCAAACGATTGCAAACCGAATTGGCAGAAATGGGCTATCCGATGTCGTTATCCGCCATTAAGCGGCTGCGTGCACGCCTGGGGCTGCGCTGCCGACACCGTCGTGTGCGCACCACGGATAGCAACCACACCTTGCCAATTGCACCAAACTTGCTGGAACAGCGTTTTGATGACACTACAGCACCACATCAGGTGTGGGGCACCGACATCACCTACGTCGCTACTGATGAGGGCTGGTTGTATGTGGCCGCCATTAAAGACCTGTTCAACAAAAAAATTGTCGGCTGGGCAATGGAGGATCACATGCGCACCGAGTTGGTTTCACAAGCCCTGTGGATGGCGGTCAAACAAGAACGGCCAAAACACGGCCTGATTCATCATAGCGATCGTGGCAGTCAATATGCCAGCCACGATTACCAACAGCAATTGACACAATTTGGCATGGTGGCATCGATGAGTCGGCGTGGCAATTGTTATGACAATGCACCAATGGAGAGTTTCTGGGCAAGCCTGAAGAAAGAGCAGGTGCATCACCAACACTATCGAACCCGCGATGAGGCACGCGCCGATATCTTTGATTATATTGAATCGTTTTACAATACCATCCGCCGACACAGCGCGTTGACAAACCAATCGCCGATGGATTTCCACACAGCCTTTATGGCGCAATCAAAAAAGGCAAAAAACTGATTTGCTTCCCCACCATGCCAATCCATGGCGTCCGGATTTTTGAACCTCTCCACTAGGAAGGAAAACCATGTTATCAGGATGAGGATGAAATACGCGCCGTCGTTCGCCGATCGCTCCTCTGGACTAACCCCCGCCATGATTCTGAAAACGACGTGCTCAAGATTTAGCACGGCCAAGGTGCATACGATAAGGGCCAATGGGAGAAGCGTTGCGATTACGACCGTACCACCAGAAAGTCCGGCAGCTTTTCGCAAAAACTGAACCAGCAGTGCAACGCGCCATGTTGCAACGATGGCAAGAAACCAAACGTTAATGCTGGCCGCAGTTCTCAGTGGAAAGTGCTTTTCGACAGGGATAGCGTACAAAAGCGCGGGGAGTGAAGTAAACATGACGAAAATGAGAACGTTGCGGTAGGACCAGTTGCGCGGCTTAAGCGGAGCGATCAGCAACCAAAGAACCGCCGCAAGCGAGAAGACGTAAGCAACAGAACCACCACCGAAGTACTGCCACAGTTCAGCTCTCGGATTGTCCCAGTAGCGGCCGACACCAGTTAGCCATGTAACTATCAATCCATATGCCAAATAGCCCACCCAGTTCCGGTCAAGATCCGGCTTGATCTGACGAAACGTGAGCAGCCGGATTTGGTCGGAAACAATCGTTCGTAAGAGCAAGACTACGACTCCCTAACGAATTGAGTTAAGGGGCTGGCTTTAGCCAGTCCCGCTTGAATGATGGGTTAGGCTTAAACATTACTTGATAACCCCCCATTTAAATTGTTTCGAAAAGTCATTGAAACACTCTACACAAACCCAATGGTAATGGTCACTGGTGGAGTAACCTTCATGGAGTGTTTCTGGGATTGATGATGTAAATTTAGCCCAACAAAACTCCCAATGGTCATGGTCATTTTCTGGGTTATTTGATGACCAAATGCCAAACTTTAACGAAACCCCCAACAAGTACTTTTCTTGCCCCTGAAGCCGCAAATCTTGTTCTTTTTCACTCATTGGATTTTTACGCCTAACCAGTTCGGTAAGGATCGCTCTTTCAAGCAGCAGATGGGTATCGAGCCAGGCGCGATCAGCCGCTTCTTCAGCGCAAATTGATCCAATACAATAGTCACCTCGTCACCTGTGGTCGAGGTATAAATAGTCCGTAGCTCAGCAGCAATATCCTTGCGCTGTTTCCAACCCGCAAGGTTCAAGTTGAGGAGCGGACTGGCGGAAGATCAGTACTGTTTTACTGCTGTTTGGTAACTTCTGATTTCAACTGCGGATAATTCAGCCAAACGACTGTCGCCCCGGTAGTACGGGCCCAATTATCGACAGCCTGCACTTTTTGCCAATCGATCTGATCGGAATTGGTGGAAACAGTGGACATGGATGAACATCCAGCAAGAGCCAAGGTTGCAGCAATAAGAGTCAACTTTTTCATGACGACCTCCAGTAAAGTTATTGCGCCAAATAGCGCCAAGTAGCGCCAAGTAGCGCCAATTTAAGCGTACTCTTACTCAGTCGGTATTTCAAGCAAGGCCAAAAACTAATTTTTTAAAAGGGCTGCTGCCATATATCTACATATTTGCATCAGTCATTTTAAAAATGCCGGTTGCATTGGCGCTATCAAAAGTCAGATCGAGGTGGCGTTGGCCCTTCTCATCGGTATAAAAGTCACGGGTAATGAATTCATAAAAAGAGCCGGGCACTTTGCGCAGTGCGCTCCCCTGACCAGTACGAAATACACGCTCAACCTGAGCCGCGCGTAATGCGGTTTGCCTGACGCGGCCATTTTTTGAAACTTCAACTTGCGGTTTGATGGAACGGCCCAGCGCGCGCTGTTTTTCGGTCAGTGAAAATACATCGACGACGCGGTCAGTTACATGGTTCAGCATATTTCCTTCCGTGGAAATCCAGGCCATTTCGGCCGATTCGCGCAACAGTGCGTCGTAGTCTTCACTGGTGGGTAAGGCATGCTGGCGGTCGAAACAGGCCAACAAACCGCCCATCAAGTAGCTGGCTTCGGCTATGGGCAGCGCCTTCTCCTGCTGCAAGCGGCCCAGCAACTGTTGGTGGTCGGAGGTTAACGGATCGGTTGAATGTCCAATGACCCGCTGCACGGTTTTCTGGAAACTTTCCGAAAATTGCTCGGGATGCAATTCGCTGACAAAAAATTGTGCAATCTGCTCGGGGTAGTCGATATGACAATAAGCCCGCCCCGTCATACGCAAATGCGGCAGGGGGTACGTTCCTGCTTCCTGGTAGCCGAGGGGTTTCAGGATGCGGGTGATGGCCGTTTGTCCTACAGGCAGCGCCCCGCAAGGGGCGAGTACCGTACGCAGGGCGCCATGATCGAAACATATTTTTTCACCTGCATCGAGGCGATCCTGCACATAGGCCGCACCTTCTGGAACACGGCGGACCAGGTCGTCGAAAAGCAGCATGTTGAGGGCTTGCGCCAGCACGGCACGGGGCACGCGTTCAGCTGGGAAAGTTTGCAGATCGGATGGAACATCCAATAATGTGGCCAATCGATTGGCCACCGTTGCGCCAGCCAGATTGGCTAACCAGTCAGTTAATTGCATCATTTTGTGTAGAGCTAAATATCAAAACGAATGCCTTGCGCCAAGGGCAATTCGCTGGAAAAGTTGATGGTATTGGTGGCCCGGCGCATATAGGCACGCCAGCTATCCGTTCCCGATTCGCGGCCGCCGCCGGTTTCCTTTTCACCACCAAATGCCCCGCCGATTTCCGCCCCGCTCGTACCGATGTTGACATTGGCGATACCGCAGTCGCTGCCCGTTGCCGATAAAAACCGCTCAGCTTCGCGCAGATCATTGGTGAAAATGGAAGAAGATAATCCATGCGACGCCGCATTGTTCAAAGCGATGGCTTCATCCAGCTGCGTATAGCGCAGGAGGTAGAGGATAGGCGCAAAGGTTTCCCGTAACACCACGGGGGTTTGCGTGGGCATTTCGACCAGGGCAGGGCGGACGTAGTAACCCTTTTCGTATCCGGGCACCATGACACGTTCACCACCGGTAATTTTTCCGCCTTGCGCGCGCGCTTCGTCAAGCGCGGCTTGCATGTTCTGAAAAGCATTTTCATCGATCAAAGGCCCAACCAGCGTGCCTGCCGCCAATGGATCGCCAATCGGTACTCTGGCATAGGCGGCCTGAATGCGCTTCAGCATTTCATCATAGCGTGACTCGTGTACGATCAGGCGGCGCAGTGAGGTGCAACGTTGCCCGGCTGTACCCACTGCAGAAAACACAATGCTGCGCACCGCCAGTTCATGGTCGGCGCTGGGGCAAACGATAGCAGCGTTGTTTCCTCCCAGCTCCAGCAGGACCTTGCCGAATCGTTTGGCGACTTCGGCGCCTACTTCACGGCCCATGCGGGTGCTGCCCGTTGCCGAAACCAGACTTGCGCGCGGATCGGCAACCAGGAAACGTCCCACTTCATGCGTACCCATTACGACCTGAGACAAATGGGCAGGCGCATTGCCAAAACGTTTTTGCGCTTTCTCAAAAATGGCTGCTGTCGCCAAGGCTGTCAGAGGCGTTTTTTCCGATGGCTTCCAGATCACGCTATTGCCGCATACCAGCGCCAGCGCGGCATTCCATGCCCATACGGCGACAGGAAAGTTGAATGCAGTAATGATCACAATCGGGCCCAACGGATGCCAGGTTTCCTGCAGGCGATGCGCGGGCCGCTCGCTACTGATACATAGCCCATACAGCTGCCGCGACAGGCCGACCGCGAAGTCGCAGATATCGATCATTTCCTGAACTTCACCCAGTGCTTCCTGAGTGATTTTCCCGGCTTCCAGGGTGACCAGATGGGCTAATTCGTTTTTGTGCAAACGCAATTCTTCGGCGAAAAGCCGGATGAGTTCACCGCGATGTGGCGCCGGTATCGTGCGCCAGGCATGAAAAGCAGCCTGACTGTGCGCCAGTATTTCCCCCACTTTCTCTGTAGGGGTAGCAGCAAGTGTGGCTAATGGGGAGCCATCGATAGGCGAGCGCGACAGCACGCCTTGTCCAGCATGCCGGGCAAGGTTCAGGCCGAGCAACTGGCCGTGTTTTTCAGCGGATTGTGCGAGGGCGAGGTTATGCATAGAATTTTCCAAAACGATTGGCGAGGAAATCCGGCAACGATACCGACTCTTGCTTCAGAAAGCCCGCTCCTTTCAGTTTGCCTTCACGCAGCAAGTCGATCATGGTGCAAATCCCGGCAGCAGTGGTTAATTGTATGGCGGATAGCAGCTTGCCATTCACTTCTTTGGCATAAATCTTTTTCGCGTAACTTTGTTGCGCCAAAGAGCCATCCCGCCAGCCGCTGACCGAAACGAAGACCAGCACCACATCCTGATAGGTAATGGGAATCGCTGTTTCGAGCACATCTTTCAACAGCTCGCGACGCTCGGAAAGCCGTAAATCCTGCAAGAGAATTTTCATGATGCCGCAATGACCAGGATAACGAACGGTTTTGTAATTCAGATTCTGCACTTTACCCAGCATGGTTTCGCACAACGTACCCAACCCGCCCGAGGTGTTGAATGCTTCATATTCCAGCCCGTCCAGGGAAAAATGCTCCAGATCTTCCATAGGCGGAGTTTGCTGCAACGCACCATTGATCAAGGCGTCGCAAGGATTCAGATACTCGTTAATGAGCCCGTCGGTGCTCCAGGTCAAATTGTATTTCAGCGCATTGGTCGGGTAGATGGGCAGGGCGCCGACACGCATGATCATGTCGCGTACCTGTTCGAATTGTTTGGCGACTTCGTGCGCCGCAATGGAAATGAACCCGGGCGCGAGGCCGCACTGGGGAATGAAAACCGTCTTGGCGCCCTGAGCAATACGTTTGACCGCCTTGGTGCTTTCCACGTCCTCGGTGAGGTCGAAGTAATGTGCACCAATATCGTGTGCTGCTTTGGCCAACACAGGCGTGAGGTAAAAGGGACTGGCCGATAAAATGACATCAGCTTTGCCGATGGCTGCCTTGAGAGCGGCTTCGTTGGAAACATCGGCCTCCTTCAAAGTTACCCCACTTGGCGAAGCGCCTTTCAGGCGTTCGTTCAGCCGGTCGAGCTGCTTGTCGACGACGACCATGTCGTAATCACCCGTATGGCCGAGCAGATTGATAATGGCTTCGCCGATTTTTCCGGCACCGATTAATGCTATTTTCATGGTGGATAGCCTTAAGAACCTCTTATTAAGAAGGCTTCAATTTAGCTCATTGGGCTGTCAAAAAAGAAGCATCAATTTGACAAAATTAATTATTTTTGTTTTCTATATGTAGAATTTTGCTTACCAAAATGGTATGTTTTGGTAAATAATTGTCAAATCCTGCTTGTTATAAGTTCCGAAAAACAGGGAAATCAACACTATGATTACAGCCGAAGAAAAAAAACTGCTTGATTTATTGACGCAGGATGCAAGGCAAAGCACCGTGGCCCTGGCTCGCAAGCTGGGGATTTCCCGCCCCACGGTTGTGGATCGTATTCAGCGCCTTGAAGCGAAAAAAATAATTACCGGTTATACAGTACGCCTGAATCCCGAATTCAACCGCGCGCGCGTATCAGCACACACGCTGCTGCGTGTCGATCCGAAAAAAGCCGACGCCATAGGCCGCGAACTGCGAAAAATACAGAATGTGGCGGGGTTTTACGCTTTATCGGGTGAATTTGATTTGCTTGCCATACTACACGCCGGTACCACGACTGAACTGGATGGCGCGCTCGACCTGGTTGGCCGCATCGATGGTGTGGAGCGTACGCAAACGTCGATACTATTGGCAGTCAAATTTGAACGTTAAATTATTGAACGCTAAATTTCACCATCAAAGTTTGCTGATGCCGGCTGGCGGGTGATTACCGGATAATAGCACCAGCATCGGTTTACCTTCTTCTTTCCAGTAGTCGACCGCGTCCTGAAACAGTTCGATAACGGTTTCCAGTTCGCTCTCATGGTGTGTTGCAAAGGCATCCGTATGGTCAAAATAAATCAAAAAACCTTTTGCTTCCGACCACTCCATATCGGTCAGGCAATCGTAAAAGGCATCCCAATTCCGCCCGAAATGATCAGGAAAATGCATGACCACTGATACATGATTGAGAAATTGTTCCTTTTTCTCGATTTTCATTCCTTCGAGATGGTAGAACGCCAATCCTGCAGTCTTGGCCAGTGTGCCTAATTCGTTGATACTGGCGTGCTGTTTCAGCCAAAAGACGCCGGATGGATGGCTGCTATGGAGGTGTGTTTTTAGCGCTTCGGTAGGCATGATGTTTTCACTCCTTTATTCGTTTGAACGAAGCATAGTGATCGTCTGTGTAGTAATACTCCTGTGATGAACCGGCTACGATACGCCGCGCTCCGCGATTGCGGCTGCCGGGCGTTTTGACCGTGTATTCGCGATAGTAATCCCGCTTCTGCCTGGGCAACTTGTTTTCCCGATTGGCAAATCGCGATGCGTCTCTATTGTAAGGAAATGGCCCGCCTTTTTTGATCAAGGCCAAAGTTTCGCGTGCTTCTACCGGCAATTCATGGACTGAAATGACGGGCATCTCCTTCTGCAGGGGAGCATTGGCATGCAAATCAGGACCGAACAAAGACGCCATTCCTGAAATCAGGGCGCAGAACAAGAAACGCATAGTCAAATTCATGGTCAGGAGGTTGGCTTGTGTGGGCACGGCGTCTTGGTGCAATCTGCATACAGATGCAGGGAGTGATCGTGAATGCTGAACCCGCGATCTTTGGCGACTTTGAGTTGGCGTTTCTCGATCTCGGCGTCATAAAACTCTTCGACGCGGCCGCATTGCAAACATACCAGATGATCGTGATGATCACCTTCGTTGAGCTCGAAGACGGCCTTGCCGCTTTCAAAATGATGGCGCACGAGTAGGCCAGCTTGTTCAAATTGCGTCAGCACGCGATAGACCGTGGCAAGGCCAATATCGGCGTTTTCCTGCAAAAGCATTTTGTATAAATCTTCAGCGGACAAATGGCGCTGTTCACTATTCTGAAAGAGATCGAGCACTTTCATTCGGGGCAGGGTGGCTTTCAGGCCCTTGTTGCGCAGATTTTCAGAGTCAGGCATGGGAAACCCTTGATTGAGTTGAAGAAGAATCATAAATGCTTTTTGCGCCCCACGGGAAATGGTGTGCAGCAGGCATCGGTTATAATTTCATCTTAATCAAAGGAATGCTTATGCTCATCCGGATTTTTAGCTTGTTGTTATTGTTGAGTGGATGCACCAATTTCGACATTCATCGTATCGATATCCAGCAGGGCAATTTGGTTACTCAAGATCAGCTTGCCAAAATAAAACCCGGGATGAGTCGTGGCGATGTCCGCGGCCTGTTGGGCACGCCGCTGCTGCAGGATGTCTATCATGCCAACCGCTGGGATTATTTTTTCTCCATGGCGCCAGGCGGTAAAGTAACCGAAAAACACCATATCACCATCTTTTTTGAGAACGATAAAGTTTCCAAAGTTGAAGGGCAAGGCGCGGAAAGAGAAGTTTCTTCTAGCGGTGGAGAAAAACGCACCCAGCCTTCCGAATTCGCCGCTCAACCTGCTCCCAAATCATGACGGTACGTATATGTGTCACAGGCGCCGGCGGGCGCATGGGGCGCATGGTGCTGGAAATGGCACAAGCGGAATCCAGCATTGCAGTGACCGCGGCACTGGTGCAGACCGGTAGTGCATTGATTGGCCAAACCATAGCAGGAGTCACACTTACTGCAGATATTTCCCGAGCGCTGAATACTAGTGAAGTATTAATCGATTTTACCTGCCCGCAAAGTACGCTCGCTTATTTGGCTGAATGTCGACAGCGTGGCGTTAATGCAGTGATTGGTACGACAGGTTTTTCTGCGCAACAAAGACTGGAAATCGAAGCGGCGGCCAAAGAAATTGCCATCGTCTTTGCGCCCAATATGAGTATCGGAGCCAATGTGACGCTGAAGTTGATCGAGTTGGCGACCCGCGCACTGCACGAAAATTACGATATCGAAATCATCGAAGCGCATCATAAAAATAAAGTCGATGCGCCATCTGGCACTGCGCTGAAAATGGGTGAAGTGGCAGCGGCCTGCCTTGGCAAATCTTTAACAGAAATCGGCGTGTTCGAACGCCATGGACACACCGGCGCGCGCCGGCCGGGAACAATCGGATTCTCCACCATTCGCGGCGGAGATTTGGTGGGCGATCATACGGTGATGTATGCAGGAACGGGGGAACGCATCGAAATTACCCACCGATCCTCATCGCGCGCCAATTATGCCCACGGCGCATTGCAGGCTGCAAAATTTGTTGTCGACCGAAAAAGCGGGCTTTTCGATATGCAGGATGTGCTGGGGCTGGGATAGTTATTAACCGGAACAATTTTCGCCTTGAACGTCCTTCCCAGTACGAATAACGCTCCTAAAATATGAGTCGTAAAGTGCCGGATCAACAATCTATACTCACACAATTACACGTTATTCATGATCTGGGGGGGGGGAGTGCTACGTGGCTGCGTGATTTTTGTTTGGCAGACAAGGACAAAAAAAATTTAATTCTCAAATCCTTCACACAAAACGATGCCATGGGATGTGGCGTGGCCCTTTATGCCCACGTTTTGGATGAATTACCACTAAAAATCTGGTATTTCAACAATCAAATTCAGGCCACCGTTGCAACACATGCGGAGTATCAGCGCATATTGGATAGCATCATTACGCAATATCGCGTTGATGCGCTGTTGGTATCGTCCGTAATCGGTCACTCGCTGGATGTGTTGAATACAACTTTACCAACAGTGGTGATCAACCACGACTATTTTCCTTACTGCCCGGCCATTAATATTCATTTTGGCGAGGTGTGCAACCGCTGTGACGAAAAGCGTATCGATCTTTGCTATCACCACAATCCCCAATTCAATCCCTTCATCACCTTTTTGCCCCCGCAACGGATGGATGTGCGTGAGCGGTTTTTATCGCTGATCATTCGCCCCAACGTCACCATGGTGGTCCCCAGCCAATCGGTGATGGAAAATCTTGCCCGCCTTGACGGACGCTTCAAACAAGCCGCGTTCGTTACGATTCCCCATGGGTATGGGCGGGAATTAAGGAAAATTCCTGTTCCTGAACCTGCGATGGAGGACCGATTACGAATTCTTGTATTGGGGCAATTATCGGACGCAAAAGGAATGCAACTACTGCAGGAAAGCGCAGAGGCGATCCTTGGGTTCGCCGAAATTTACCTGATAGGCTGCCGTGAATTGGGGGAGTGTTTCAAATATAAAACCGGGATCCATGTACTGGAAAGTTATGAGGTCGACGAGCTGCCCGGGCACATTGCTGCGATTAATCCGCATCTGGGATTGCTGTTAAGCATCGTACCTGAAACATTCAATTATGCACTTACCGAACTCATGATGCTGGAAATTCCGGTAGCGGCCACACGCGTAGGCAGTTTTCCTGAGCGTATAGACCATCGGCAGAACGGATTTCTTTATGAACCCAACCAGGCGGCATTGATTGCCTTGCTGAAAACAGTCAACGATGATCGGTCTGTATTACATGCAATACGCGGCCAATTGCGTGGGTGGAAGCCTTATCCTGTAACGGAAATGGTGGTGCAATACCATCGTGTTTTACAAAGCATGGCACCACACAGCACCATAAGTATTGAAAATGATTTGCCAGGGAAAAAAATGCAAAATCAGCCAGAGTCAGAGGCCCAGCTTGAAATGAAGATGCAGGCTCAAACCCTCTCCAGTATGTGGAAGGAAATCAAGCGGCTGAATGTGCAGCTCTCAGCGATCAATCATGTACGACAAGATCTGCTTCATCAGCAACATGCATTGATGAACCATCAGCAAACCCTGACAGCCCACCAACAGGTACTTGACCAGCGTCTGGCTGAAGAACAAAACATTTCACGCCAGTTACGTGCTCAAGTTGAGGAGCTTGCCAAACAAAACGAAGCTCAGCAGACGCAATTATTGGAAGCCGGTTCTCGAATACGCGCCCTCAATGAAACCATTCAAAGCATTTTTGCTTCAACCAGCTGGAAAGTAACGCGTCCGGTTCGCGCACTTGGGCACCTGCTGCGTAAACTGAAAATACTGTTCCGTGCCATGGGCAATCTTTTGCGTAAACCAGGTGACTTGACGGCAAACTTAGCCCATCTTTTTCGCTTATGGCGTGCGGGAGGAAATCAGGCGCTGAAAGTGGCCTTGGTAAACGTTCAGAATCTTCCAGTCCAGATCGACGCGTGGGAAAAGTATCGCCAGGCATTTAAGGAAAAAATAGAACCGCATATTGTTCGCCGTATTCAGGACATGGCGGTCAAACCGTCGATTTCAATCATCGTTCCTACTTACAATACCTCGGAAATCATGCTTCGGGAGATGCTGGATTCGGTGCAGGCACAGCTCTACCCACACTGGGAATTGTGTATTGCTGATGATGGATCTGATCAACCACATGTAAAACGCATACTGGAAGAATATGCTTCAGCTGACCGACGTATAAAGTTGCATTTGGGGACTAAAAATCATGGGGTGTCGCACGCTTCGAATCGTGCGCTGGAGTTGGTCACCAGCGAATTTGTGGTGTTGCTGGATCACGATGACCTGCTTGAAGAGCAGGCATTATTCCGCGTGGCGGAGTCGATTGTGCAGGACGATCCGGACATGGTTTATTCGGACGAAGTACTGATCACGCCTGATGCCAGTCAGGTTACGCAATATGTTTACCGGCCAGTGTTTTCGCCAGAGTTTCTTCGTGGGCATCCTTATATTGTTCATCTCGTCGGGTTTAGAACAAAACTTGTTCGTGATATCGGTGGATTCGATGAACACTTGAGTATCTCTCAGGACTACGATCTAGTCCTGCGCGCGACGGAACAAGCACAGACGATTGTGCATATACCGGAAATTTTGTATCGATGGCGAGTGCATGCGAATTCTGCCGGGCATCAAAAGATGCATCAAGTCATGGACGTATCAAAAAATGTACTGCAACAACATCTGGCGAGGTGCGGCGATAGTGGCTATGTCATGGATGGGGCGGGGTTTAATTTTTTTGATGTGCGCTATCCATTGAAAGATGAGTTGAAAGTCGCGATCATTATTCCGACCAAAAATCATGGCGAATTGTTAAAGCAGTGTATTCAGAGCCTGAATAAAACCATACTGGGAGTCAAGTACGACATCGTGGTAATCGACCACGAATCGGACGCCCCAGGCACACTCACCTATTTAGCATCGATTTCCGACCTTGTTCGGGTGATACGCTACGAGGGCAAATTTAATTTTTCAAAAATCAATAATTGGGCCATTTCACAATTGCCTGCCGACTATTCGCATTACTTATTCTGTAATAACGACATTGAAGCAATGGAACCAGGCTGGCTGGAACGGATGCTTGAGCTGGGGCAACAGCCGGCAGTGGGTATTGTGGGGGCAAAGCTGTTTTATCCCGACCACAAAACCATTCAACATGCAGGGGTATGTATCGGCGCATTTGGCAGAGCAGAGCATTACGGCAAATTTTTATGCGTGCCTGCCGACTGCCTTGAACCTGGCTATTTTGGCGGCCTGGTGATCAATCATGAGGTGGCTGCGGTGACCGGCGCCTGCCTGCTGATCAAGCGCGATGTATTCGCCCGCATAGCCGGGTTCGACGAAAATATTGCCGTTGGTTTTGGCGATGTGGACCTTTGCCTGCGTGCCGGAGAACAAGGATACAGCGTATTGTTTTGCCCCTATGCACAATTGATTCATCATGAGTCCTACACGCGTGGAACCAGCACCACAGACACGCATCCCGAAGATACGGCGTTATTTCAGACCAAGTGGCAAAAAATGCTGGGTTCGGGAGATCCTTATTTCAACCCCAGCTTATCCCTTACCAGTACAACCTGGCAAAATGCGAACCCGATACCCTGCCACCTGGATATTCAGCGGCGCTTATTCAGGCGTGATGCTGTATCAGGTCTACAGAAAATCAGCTACTGAAATCAGGCAATTCGTTAATATTGTCAGCTGATTGCAATGGCCCCTGCCGGTTCGCCAATCCATGGCGCAAGGCTAACCTCGTCATGCGCAGATATTCGCGGCGAGGAGAAACAAATAACATCAGCGCCAAAAATTTTACAATCATGCGCCCCATATCCTTAATTTTCCATTTTAACGGTATGTAGCTGCGTTGATAGAGCCGTATTCGATTGCGGGTCATGTAGTAAATTCGCAAAGGCGAATGCACCACCAGATCAATGCAACCCCATAATCTTCGACGATGGTCGCCCAGTCGGTGATCCAATTCCGCTTCACATACGCCATACAACGAAAATTTTTCTCTTTTTGCCCTGCAACACCATTCCAGATCGACATTATCGATAAATAGCCCTTCGTCAAATAGGCCAATTTTGTCGAATGCGCTGATGGAAACAAGCGACCCGGAGCTGATCAGGAAATCACAGGCAACCCGTTTTTTTGAGTTGTCCATGCAGCGAATATGCTGGTGGCGAAACCACCCAAAGCGAATGAAGGGATAGTCTTTTTTATCTCGTGAATCGACAATGCAGGCACCAACGGCCGCTACTGCGGTTTTTGCGGCGTCAGTGTTTATTGCCGGATTAAACCCATCTAGCAATTTACTCACCATGTCCGCTGCAGGAATACTATCGTGATCCAGCAGCAAAACAAATTCGGCACCAGATTGGCGTGCCGCATCGATTCCGATATTGAAACCGCTGGCAATACCCTGATTTTGCGGCAGGACAACAAGATTGATGCGTGGCTCATTCCCGATGAGCGCCACGATTTCCGGCTGCGTATAAATATTTTTTACAGATGGCACGGAACCATTATCGACAATAATTATTTCCTCGACCTGATGTTGTAAAGCCGCAAGCTGGTTGGCAAGCCGCCTGGGGTCAGGGTTATAAGCCACGGTGACACTGACAACGCGTTTACCTTGAGGCGCTTTTTTGGCAAGTTCAGCTTGGGCACGCTCGCGAATGGGCGCAATCGGGTCGGCAGCGATGAAATGCCGAACCAGCGTCAAGTACTGCGGATGCTTTTCCAGCAGTAACTGCAAATTTCTTTTTTTCAGTTCTTCCGTCTTACTGTCAAAGGAACGGCTGCCAACGTGTGCAATAAACGTGTCATCGCATAAAACATTGCGATAACCCGCTTGAATTGCCCGCATGCAAAAATCGTTTTCTTCCCCATAACCCAAACCGAAAGTTTCCGCATCGAACAAGCCGATTGCATCCAATAATTGACGGCGGATATACATGCAAAATCCTACCGCTGTTGGAATCTCGGGATAATCCGGTACCGCGCTCGCTTCCATCGCGCGATTGACAAGCTCGATATCCACGCCTTCCAGCGAATTATTTTGGCAAAACAAGGGAAAGGAACAGATTTCTGCATTGTTGGAAAACGGCGTAATCGTGCCAATCAACGGATCGGAATCCGCACAACAGCGTAATTTGGCCAGCCAGCGGGAAGTAACAAGCGTGTCCGAATTGAGCAA
The DNA here is from genome assembly GCA_964598005.1 of uncultured Burkholderiales bacterium. Lineage (GTDB taxonomy): Bacteria > Pseudomonadota > Gammaproteobacteria > Burkholderiales > Usitatibacteraceae > CAZRAL01. The sequence goes on along the minus strand of CAZRAL010000013.1, from coordinate 375 downwards.
TACCACATCGTGACGGCTCAGTGACATTCCGCGATTGGCTGTGCCCACAAAACCCATGTTGGAGACATTTTTCAACAATACAATCCGGCTGTCTCCCTCGGCTTCCAGTGCCGTAAACCAAGCGGCGATACGCTCATCGGTCGAGCAATCGTCGATCAGCACGATCCGGCAATCGGTCGGCGTATGCCGTCGCACGCTATCCACGCAGCGAACAACATCCTCAAAGGCGTTGTAGATCGGAATAACGATGTCGATGGAATTCAAAACGCGGCTCATGAACGGCTGATGGGGATTCCTAATGGGGATTCCTAATGGGGATTCCTAAGAACGTGTTCATAATCTTCGTAGCAGTAACGCTAAGAAAGCCAATGACAC
>CAZRAL010000012.1:0-56921 GCA_964598005.1 uncultured Burkholderiales bacterium | reverse complement strand
TGATTTATCCTTCAACCCACCAATTTATCGTGTCCGAATTTCTGAGCCCGTCCAAACGTCGTATGGCATCGCAGAATTGGGCAACCTACAATTGCAGATTTCGTACACATGGAAGATCGATCCTTTGCTCAAAGAGAGTCAGAATCGTATGTCCGATCAATTTTTGCTCAAGGACTTATAGATGGAGCATTCGAAATTAATCCTAGAAGCAGTAAAGCAATCGCAGACCTAAAGCCTGCTCAATTATCAATTGCACGAGATTTGGGAATTCCAATTCCTTGTACACTTTTTTCCAATGACCCAGTAGCGATAAGATCATTTGTAGAATCTTCGGAAGAACGTGTTATCTATAAAGCGCATACGCCGCAAACTTGGCGCATTAGCAAGGAGCAGTACGTACCCGCATTAGCAACCCAGATTACTTTTCAAGATATTCAGGATGAACATGCGCTGTTAGCTGCGCCAGGAATATATCAACATTACGTTGAAAAAGCAGAAGAACTACGCATTACGATCATGGGTAAAACAGTATTCCAAGCCTCGGTCATTGGCGACGAGCATACGGATTGGCGAGCAAATAAACAGAGGAAATTCCGTGTTCCAGAAATGCCATTAACCGATCAAGAAATTCAGAACTGCTTTCAATTAATGGACAGGCTGAAGATTGTTTTTGGTTGTTTTGATTTTATAAGAACTCCTTGCGGCAAACTTGTATTCCTAGAAGTTAACGAGATGGGACAATGGCTATTCATTGAACAAGATTTACCTGAATTACACATGCTTGATGCTTTTACCCAATTTATTTTTTCACAGGATAAATTTTTTGACTATAAAAAAACGTATCGACGAAAACCGTTGACATTTATGGATTTCATTCAATCAGATAGGGCTCGTAATTGGTGTCATGATGAGCGATTAAGACATATAGAACAAACTCCCTTTGTTTCGGTTGAATCGACAACCTGACATGTTGTTGAAGGCTAATTATTATTAATGTATATTAACTTCCGCAGCATTAACATTAAACAAATCGATAGGAGTTCTATATGAAACGAGTGCTCGCAAGAAATGTCGGCAACGTCCTAACGTACGATGAGATTCAAAAAGTATCTGGTGGTGGAGCCCGTTTTGCTGATTGCGGTACGCAAATTGATACGCAGACCGATACGGGTGGTGGATGTGATATGGATAAGTTATGTTGGGACTAAGTGCTTAATACACAGCCAGTTTGAGGTAGCCATCGCAGATAAAATAAATGCGGTGTCTACCTCGTCAGTCCAGTATTTCTAATTTGGCCTTTGCAGTTTAATAGCGGTAATGTCCGGTAATTTCATACGAAAACAAAACATTCTCTATTTGCGCACCCGCGCCGATGTTATGAACGACAAGCGGCATGTCGTTTTCTTGGCGATCACTGACCAGGCCAATGTGCGGTACACCCGTAGAGAGCCGCCAGGTCACAATATCCCCCGGTTGATAATCCCTGGCATTCATGGTTACGGGCAACGCTTGGCCATGACGGCTGAAAAAAACGGCCAGATTCGGCACCCGCCGGTGGTCGATATTGGTATCGGGTTTTGAAAGTTTCCACGTTTTCGGATAAGCGGCAAAGGCGCGCTGCATGTCCTGATGCACTAATTTTTGCAAATCGATCTCGATGCTGCGATAGGCGCGAATCAATACATCGGTGCACACTCCGCGCTCGATGGGAATATCGCCGCCCGGAAATGCGATGCGACGGTACTCACTGTCGTAATAAAGGGTTTTGCCAACCTGCTCGTGTGCGTTTTGTAGCAGCCGTTTGAGTTGCGCAGGCGGTTGTTGCGCCTGCGCTGCACAAGAAGCGATGAAAAATATAAAAAAGAAACCGCGCATGACGCTCTATACGATCAGACAGATGTATTCATTGATTCTGAAGTGATAAAAACTAAAATTCATGGCGTGGCCCCTTCTCCAAGGGGAACGAACTATGTTCTCCCATCACATCCAGATCTATCTTTCCTTGCGCTACGGTATATGTCCACGGTGGCTCGACAAAAGTACTCCACAGTTTCACGCCTTCAATAGACCATGCTGCAAATTCAAGCTCGGCAGATATCAAAATTACGTCGTCATGGCGTGACCACCCCCAAAATCCTGTATTAGCTTGATCCACCCACAGCCTGCGGGGTGTATTACTACAATCGTAAGCAAGCAGGCGTTCACCGGCGCCGATAAACAGTACACCCGATTCGGGCACCAGCAATACGCCATGGTTCCATCCATATCCGGACGGGCTGTATCGTTGTTCCACCACCAAAATCGGCCAGTCTCGTTCGGTATACCCTAATGCACAAAAACAATACGTGCTGTTTATATCGACAACATCAAGGTCGAACGCTTCGGAAAGTTCGGCACGATCACGATAATCGGACTGAAGTGCAGGCGGCTCGTCAGGGTAGGCAATAAGCCGGTAGCGGCCAACAGTGAATTCGACAATACTCACGTCGTCAAACCAACCCGGCCTCGTGCGCCATCTGGTCCGCATGGTAGCTGGAGCGCACCATTGGCCCGCACGCGGCATGCACGAAACCCATCTTTTCCGCCTCCTGTTCGAACATGTTGAATTCGCCCGGCGTTACATAACGCAGCACAGGCAAATGATGCGTGGAGGGCTGTAAGTATTGTCCGATAGTCAGCATATCGACATCATGCGCACGCAAGTCTTGCATGACCTGCAGAATTTCTGCATTGGTTTCGCCTAACCCCACCATGAGGCCGCTTTTGGCGGGCACATACGGATGTTCAGCTTTGAAGTCCTTGAGTAATTTTAGCGAATGATGATAGTCGGAGCCGGGGCGCGCCTGTTTGTACAACCGTGGCACCGTTTCCAGATTGTGGTTCATGACATCCGGCGGCGCAGCACGCAGAATATCCAGCGCACGATCAAGGCGGCCACGAAAATCCGGTGTGAGTATTTCGATGCGCGTTTCGGGTGACAGTGCGCGCGTTTCACGAATGCATTCGACGAAATGCCCGGCGCCGCCATCGCGCAGATCGTCGCGATCCACACTGGTGATTACGACATATTTCAGTTTCAAACGGGCAATCGTTTCCGCCAGGTGGCGTGGTTCGTCCTGATCGAGCGGCAACGGGCGGCCGTGGCCGACATCGCAAAAAGGACAACGGCGCGTACACAAATCGCCCATGATCATGAAGGTGGCCGTGCCTTTTCCAAAGCATTCGCCGATATTGGGGCATGAGGCTTCTTCGCACACCGTATGCAGGTTCGCATCACGCAGAATCTGCTTGATTTCGTAAAAACGCGAACTGACCGAGCCGGCCTTGACCCGAATCCAGTCGGGCTTTCTCAACCGCTCGGCGGGGACAATTTTGATCGGGATGCGTGCGGTTTTAGATGCAGATTTTTGTTTGACGCCGGCTTCAGCCATGTGGATTTCCTGCGTGTGAATCGTTCCAAAGATTGTGATTCAAATGAGCGACTAGTTTCTCGCCTACTACTGTTATTTTATCCCTGTTATCAAAAGGAACCCCGCAGTCGCGCATTTGCGTCACCGCCAGGCCCTCATAACCACAGGGGTTGATGCGCGAAAACGGCTGCAGCTCCATATCGATATTCAGTGACAGGCCATGGTAGGTGGCATGGTTCGCCACCCGCAGGCCGATGGCAGCGATTTTGGCATCGCGAGCATTTTTCGCCACGTACACTCCCGGCATGCCGGGTTTACGGTAACTTTCGATGCCATATTCAGCAAGCAAATCAATTAGCGATTGCTCGATTCGCTTTACCAATTCTTTGACGCCCAAACCCAGCCGCTTGAGGTCGAGCAGCAAGTAGGCCACCAGTTGCCCCGGGCCGTGATAGGTGACCTGACCACCGCGATCGGTGCGGATAATGGGAATATCGCCTGGTGCCAGTACATGCTCGGGTTTGCCCGCCAATCCCAGGGTAAAAACTGGCTGATGCTCGAGCACCCAGATTTCATCACGGGTTTCCGGCGTATGCGCCCGATTGGCCGCTTGCATGGCACGCCAGGTGGTCCCGTAATCGACCAGACCCAGAAATTTGATAAGTGGAAGTTGATTCAAGCGCGATTAGTGTACGCCACGCACTGCCATTTCTGGCGTAGGGCTAAAGTGCCATTAAAACTAAAGGATGCGCGGTCAGCGCACGGTATATATCGTCCAATTGCGCTTTCGATTTGGCATTGATGGTGGCCGTCACTGAAATGAAATTTCCATTTTTGGAAGGCCGCATTTCCAGTGTTTTTGCATCGAAATCCGGTGCGTATTTCAATACGATCTCCAGCACAGCCTGAGCAAAACCTTGTTCGCCATCGTTTTTCATCCTGCCCATCGCCTTAATCGGAAAAGCTGTGGGAAAGGCAAGAAGTGTTTCCGCTTTTCCAAAACTTGCTTCCCCGATATTTTTCGGGCGTTCGGCCATTGCCTTATTCAGCGGCCTGCAACGCGGCAGGGGCAGGCAAATTGCGTTTGTATTCGTCGAACAGATTGCGCATTTTCCAGAACAGCGGGCCAGGTTTGCCGGCGTATTCATCCTTGCCGACTGGCTTGCCGTCGAGCCGGGTAATGGCGATGACCTCCTTGGTTGAAGAGGTCAGCCACAATTCATCAGCGGCGCGCACCTCGCGGCGTGCGACGCGGCGCATTTCCAGTGGCATGCCGGCTTTCTTCGCTAGTTCGATCATCAATTCATAGGTAACGCCCGGCAGAATCAAATTATCCTTGGGCGGGCACAGGATCACGCCATTTTTTACGCAAGCCACATTGGAGGCTGAGGATTCGGTGAGATAGCCACTGCGGAACAGCACACAGTCATCCTCTCCGGCCTGATTGGCCTCGTGCTTCAGCATTACGGCACCGAGCAGCGCAGTCGATTTGATATGGCATTTTTCCCAGCGGTAATCGTCCAGCGACACACAGGAAATGCCCTTTTCATACAACGCCGGAGATGGAGTGGCCAGCGGATTCGCCATCATGAATACCGTTTGCTGCAAACCTTTTGGCGGCGAAAAGTCACGTTTTGCAACACCCCTCGTTACCTGGATATATACGCCCACATTGCCGCCGCCATTTTTGGCGACCAGCGTGTTGAGCAGCATTTCCCAGCGATCGAGTGAATAGGGATTGTCGATCTCCAGTTCGTTCAGACTGCGTTGCAAACGCTCCAGATGCGGGCGCATTCCAAGCGCGCGCGCATTATAAAAGGGAATAACTTCATAGACACCGTCGCCGAAAATAAAACCGCGATCAAGCGGAGAAATTTTTGCTTCTTCCAACGGTATGAATTGGCCATTCAGGTAAACAGTGGGTAGGCAGAGGGTTTGCGTGGTCATCATCATTTTCGATTCAATTTTATTAACGAAAAATAACGCGAAAAAGTCGCGCTCAGTCTTTCTTGAACAATAAGCGGATGGTGTCCCAACCTCGTCCCAAAAAGCCTGCAACCGGCACATTCTCCAGCGCGACGACGGGGATTTCGGCAATCGGTTTATCGTCCTTGGTCAATTTCATTATCCCTGCTTTTTGCCCGGTCGAATAGGGCGCCAGAAGGGGCTGCGTCGTCGTCAAAGTAGCTTTGAGGCCGGTAAATTTGTCCTTGGGCAGGGTGAGCCATACGTCACGGTTGAAACCCAGTTTAATGGCCGGCTGCGTTCCCTTGAAAATTTCCGGTGTGGCGATTGCTTCGTCTTTTTTGTACAGGCGCTGGGTATCGAAAAACTGAAAGCCGAAGTTAAGCAACTTCTGCCCTTCCTGCGTGCGCGCCGCATCCGAATTAGTACCCAAAACAACCGCGATCAGCCGCCTTGATTTATCTGCTTCCCCGCGTTTGGCCGTAGCGATCAGACAATAACCAGCCGCCTCAGTGTGTCCGGTTTTCAGGCCATCCACATGTGCATCGAGCCACAGCAGCCGGTTGCGATTAGGTTGTGTAATTCCGTTGTAGGTATATTCCCTTTCCTTGTAATAACTGAATTCAACCGGAAAGTCACGGATCAGCGCATCAGCTAGTTTGGCGAGATCTTCGCCGGTGGTGTAGTGTTGCGGATCAGGCAGACCAGTCGCATTGGCGAAGCGGGTACTTTGCATGCCCAGTTTTTGCGCCTGCGCATTCATCATGTGCGCGAACAATTCTTCCGACCCAGCAATCGCTTCGGCCAGCGCAATCGAGGCATCGTTGCCGCTCTGGATGATCATGCCGCGAATCAATTGATCGACCTGCGGTTTTTGTTTGGGGTCGATAAACATGCGTGAACCTTCCGCGCGCCAGGCGCGTTCGGAAACCGGAACGGTTTGCGTCAGCGTCAGTTTTTTTCCCTTCAGCGCCTGAAAAGTCAAATAGGCGGTCATCAGCTTGGTGAGAGAAGCGGGTTCAAACCGGTCGTTGCCCGCCTGCTGCGTCAGCGTCTGGCCGCTGGTGGCATCGAGCAACACATAGGCACGCGCTGCGATAGCCGGTGTAGGCACTCCCGTCAGCGAGACGTTGATTTGCGCCTGAATCGGGCGGGCTATTAAAAAAATGCTGATAGCAACAAGAGAGAAGATAAATTTGTAAACGATCATCATGGCTTTTTTTGCTTTACGGTTTTTGAATAATGGGAACAAAATCGCGCGATTGCTTCACTTGCGCGGCAATCGCCTCGGCTTCGGCACGGGATGGATAGGGCCCCATGCGAACACGAAACAGGTTGTCTCTTTGGATGATTTGAATGGGTTCGCGGTTCCATTCCAGTTCGCGCACCAACCGGGCACGAAAGATTTCAGCGTTTTCCTGCGCACCGAACGCGCCCAGTTGCAGGAAAAATTCACCCGTCACAACACTGACTGGCGGTACTTCGCTATTAGGCTTGATGGTCACTGCCGGGGCTGTGGTTGGGGCTATTGACACAGGCATTTTGACCGGTGGCGAATGACCAGAATCGCCGGGGAATACGCGCTCAATGGAGACCGTGCCACTGCCCCGTTGTGCGATATCGAGCTTATAGGCTGCTGCATAGGAAAGGTCAATAATACGCTCGGGATGAAACGGCCCGCGGTCGTTGATGCGCACTACCACGGATTTGCCATTGGCAGGATTGGTTACCCGCGCATAGGAAGGCAAAGGCAGCGTGGTATGCGCGGCAGTCATGGCATACATATCGTAGATTTCACCAGTGGCCGTTTTTTGCCCGTGGTATTTGCGGCCGTACCATGATGCCAGCCCGCTTTGCCGGAACGGCTGGGCGGAAATGATCGGGGTATAGGTACGACCCAGCACGGTATAGGGCCAGTTCGCACCGCTATGCAAAGGCTCGCTGCGCGGAACAGCATCGGGAATGCGCGCAATATCAACATGCGATTTTTCGCCAGGACCATCGTCGAGATAATAGCCGCCCGATTTGGCAGGTGGAGGCACGCTGGAAGCGGTTCTTTTCGGCGCAGAACTACAGGCTCCGAGTAGCAGAGCTAAAGTCAGCACAATGAATCGCACATTCAGCCAGGCAAGCGTGAAATAAAAGGTTCTGTGCATCAGGTCGCCACCAGTTGTTTATGAGTAGAAATGCTCATCAATATTCCGAATCCAGCTAACATGGAAAGCAGCGAGGTGCCCCCATAACTGATTAAGGGGAGCGGAATGCCAACCACCGGCAGAATCCCGCTGACCATGCCCATATTGACGAAAGCATAAATGAAAAAAGTGAGTGTGATCGCGCCGGCCAGCAAGCGTGAAAATGGCGTAGACGCATGAATAGCAATCACCAGTCCGCGGCCAATCAATACGGCGTATAAAACGAGCAGCGTCAAAATGCCGAGCAGACCAAATTCTTCACCGAAAACGGCCAGAATGAAATCAGTGCTGCGTTCGGGGATGAAATCCAATTGCGTCTGACTGCCGTGCAGCCAGCCTTTGCCCAGAAATCCTCCCGAGCCTATGGCAATGGTGGACTGGATGATGTGGTAGCCCGCTCCCTGCGGATCCTGCATGTGATCGAGCAGGGTGAGAATGCGCTGCCGTTGGTAATCGTGCAGCATTGGCCATACAAAGGGCATGGCCACCAGCCCGGCCACGGTGCCGGAAGCCAGAATTTTCCACGACAGGCCCGCCAGAAAAATAACGAAAAAGCCGGAAGAAAAAATCAAGATTGCCGTACCTAAATCAGGCTGACGCGCAATCAACAAGGTGGGGATCAGCAACAGGACACCTGCAATGGCATAATCCACCAGCCGCAAACTGGCTTCGCGTTGATGAAAAAACCAGGCGAGCAGCATGGGCATGGCGATTTTCATGATTTCGGAGGGCTGAATCGTGGTCACCCCGAGGTTCAGCCAGCGTCGAGCACCGTTGCGGATGTCACCAAACAGCGCCACGCCAACCAATAGCACCAGGCCAAAAATATAAAGCGGCACGGCCAACCGCATCAATTGCGAAGGTGGAATATTGGCAATCAACCACATGGCGACCAGCGCTACACCAAAATTACGCAGTTGTCCGAGCGCCCGGTCGAACGTTCCCCCCCCAGAAGCGGAAAATATGACCGCGAGGCCACATGACACCAGTATAAAAATGATCATTGCCAGCGGCCCGTCGATCCGCTTGGCGATCAGCGCGAAGGCCCGGTTAATCGGCTGCATCGCCGTTGTCCATTCCCAGTTTAGGCTGCTTTTTATCCGGTAATTTGCCCAGCAAAGCATAATCGTAGACCACACGTGCAATCGGCGCAGCTGTCGAGCCGCCGTGGCCGCCATTTTCCACCAATACAGCAATGACCAGCTTGGGATTGTCCGCCGGCGCATAGGAAATGAATAAGGCGTGGTCGCGCAAGTGCTCCTTCACGAGGCGCTCATCGTATTTTTCGCCTTGTTTCATGCTGACGACCTGCGCAGTGCCGGTCTTGCCCGCTATGGCATAGGGCGCACCCGCCCCCGCACGCGCAGCGGTGCCGCCAGGGCGCGTGACTTCCACCATGGCATCGCGCACCAGATCCAGCCACTGCGGTTTGAAGGTCAGCGGCTGGCCGCTTGTGGGGCGATGGAGCCGCCGCTCACTGGTTGTCCCATTTACGACTTCCTTCAGCAAATGCGGCACAATCGGCGTGCCGCCATTGGCAAGTATCGCCGTCGCTGTCGCCAGTTGCAGCGGGGTGGCGAGCCAGTACCCCTGCCCAATACCGACCGATATGGTATCGCCTGCATACCATTTCTGTTTGAAGCGCTTCATTTTCCATTCGCCATTGGGCTGGATACCGGGCATTTCTCCATCGATATCGATACCGGCTTTGTTGCCGAAACCAAACGGTGTCATGAAATGGTAGATAGCCTCGATGCCCATGTCGTTGGCCAGCCCATAAAAATACGTGTCGCACGAAACCGTGATGGCGCGCGCCGCATTAACATGGCCATGCCCTCCTGCTTTCCAATCGCGGAAGGGCCGAGCGATTCCAGGCAAGAACCACTGACCCGGATCGCTGATCGTGTAATCGGGCGTGCGTTTTCCCGATTCGAGCCCGGCCAAGGCCATGAACGGTTTGATGGTCGAGCCGGGTGGATACTGGCCACGCAATGCGCGATTATTGAGTGGCGTATCCGGGGAGTTGTTGAGCAGATCCCAGTTGGCCGGATCAATTCCATCCACAAATAAATTCGGATCGAATCCGGGCATGGAAACCAGCGCCAGAATTTCGCCGGTCTTCGGCTCTATTGCTACCAGCGCACCGCGATAACCCTGAAAAGCCTCTTCGGCGATTTTCTGCAGCTTAATGTCGAGGGTCAGCACCAGATTATTGCCCGACTGCGGTTCGCTTTTTGCAAGAGAACGGATGGCGCGCCCGCCCGCATCGACTTCCACTTGCTCAGAACCAGTTAGACCGTGCAATTCTTTTTCGTAACTGCCTTCGATTCCGAGTTTGCCGATATGGTTGGTGCCTTTGTAATTGGCAACCCAACCTGCCGCTTCGATTTTTTTTACATCAGCTTCATTGACCCGCCCGATATAGCCAATGGCGTGGGACGCTACCTCGCCATGCGGATAATGGCGAAACAGACGGGCGCGAATTTCAAAGCCGGGGAAACGGTAGCGGTTCACCGCAAAGCGGGCCACTTCTTCCTCGCTTAACCGACTGCGGATAGGCAACGATTCGAAATTGCGGCTTTCTTCGAAGAGTTTTTTGAAGCGGCGGCGGTCGCGTGGCTGTAAATCGATAATGGCGGACAATTCATCCAGCGCCTTTTCCATATCAGCCACCCGCGACGGCGTGACTTCCAATGTATAGGCTGAATAATTCGCAGCCAGTTCCACCCCATGCCGGTCCAGAATCAAACCGCGATTGGGCACCACGGGAACTTGCGAAATCCGATTGGCTTCAGCCAATTCATGAAAATACTTTTGTTTGATCACCTGTAAATAAACGAAACGACATGCCAGCACGACAAATAACAGCACAATACCCAGCCCGGCCACCAGAACACGCGCGCGGAACGTCATCAGTTCCGCTTCGTGATTGCGTAATACGGCTCCAGCCATTAGCGCCCGATGCCCTGCCGTTGCCGGCGGAAGCGCGGTAACGTTGCGACAAAATCGACCGCTGGCCAACATAATGCCCCCAGCAATGGGGCAACAAACAGCCACCAACCGGCAAATTCATAGCCCAGCGAAAGATTAAGTAGCACATCGATGATGCGTGCGAACATCAGGATGGCACCGATATGCAACGCCTGTTCGAACAGGGTGAGATGCAACAGGCGCAGCCGCAGCATTTGCGCGAGAAAAATGGCGCCCACATAAATCAGCGAATGCTGCCCCAGCAACATGCTATCCGATACATCCATCACCAGACCCAGGAGAAAGGCCCAACCCTGACCCACATCGCGCGGTTGCTGCACACTCCAGTAAAGCAGTACAACCAGCAAAAAATCCGGATGAATCATTAACCCTTTGCCGCTCCAGGGCAGGCTGTTCAGGAAAAGACCACACAACAACAAGCCGAACACCAATCGGGCCGGGGCAGGCAATTTCATCGGTTCGCGTGCGATTGGGGTCAGATCCATGATCAGCGCTTTCCTGGATTTTTTTCGCGCCGCGATTTTTTTTGCTCGCTGCCAAAATCGGGCTGCGGATAAATCTGCGCCTCGCTGGGGTGCAACACCAGAATATAACGATGGCTATCCGGGCCCGAGGAGGGTTGCGCGGTAATGCGCGCAAATCCGGCTGCGGTATTTTTTTCAACCTGACTCACAATGGCGATTTCCAGCCCGGCCGGATAGGTGCCGTCAATACCCGATGTAACCAGCACATCGTCTTTTCGTACATCCGCGCCAACGGGAATAAAAGGCAACTCCACCATAGCGTCTTTTCCGGTTCCCACGGCCACCGCACGTAGGCCATTGCGCACAATCATCACCGGTACTGCTTGATCTTTTTCGGTTAGCAACGTGACCTCCGAGGTAAACGTGCCCGCGGCAGAAATTTGCCCCACTACCCCGTTACCATCAATCACTGCCAGCCCCGGAGACAACCCATGGGAACGACCCTTGTCGATAATCACTTTGCGCGAAAAGGGGTTACGTGAATCGCGTATCACTTCGGCGATCACGCCGCGATCTTCAAAACGGCTGGCAGACCGGGCCAGCCGGGTCAGTCTTTCGTGCTCGGTTTTCAGCAGTTTGGCCTGCTGGCTCAAGGCTGATAATTCAAGCACTCTCGTTTGCAATTCGCGATTCTCGTTCAGCAAACGATCCTGCACTGAAAAATAACCCGAAACACGCGCGACAATTTGCCCCGGCATCGCAATCATTCTCTCAATGGGATGCAACGCGAGTGACAATCCAGAACGCAGGGAATCCAGGGCATGAAACTGGCGATCCGCAATCATGATAACAATGGCAGCCAGGCAAAAAAAGGTTAGCCGCGCAAATGGGCTAGGCCCACGATTGAAAAATGGCTCGGGATTGGCTGGAATCATAGGGGCAACAAAAAAGAAAATATACCAGTTAGCCCATTCACTACAGCATTTGTCCTTCCTCTTTCTTTTTCACCACACCACCATTCAACTTCAGTCGTCGGTAAATACGCTGCCCAATTTATCCATTTCTTCCAGCGCACGGCCGGAGCCGCGCACCACGCAGGTCAATGGGTCATCGGCCACGATAACAGGCAGGCCGGTTTCTTCCACCAGCAAGCGATCCAGCTCACGTAAAAGTGCGCCGCCACCAGTAAGCACCATGCCTTTTTCCGCAATATCAGCCCCGAGTTCGGGGGGCGTTTGTTCGAGTGCCGATTTCACAGCAGAGACAATGGAATTCAGCGGATCAGTCAGCGCCTCCAGAATTTCGTTGGAAGAGATGGTGAACGAGCGCGGTATGCCCTCGGCCAGATTGCGCCCTTTCACTTCCATCTCACGTACTTCCGAACCAGGGAAAGCCGAACCGATGGTCTTTTTGATATTTTCCGCCGTCGATTCGCCGATCAGCATGCCGTAATTGCGGCGGATGTAATTAATAATAGCTTCGTCAAATTTGTCGCCGCCCACCCGCACCGATGCGGAATAAACAATCCCGCCGAGCGAAATTACACCGACTTCCGTCGTGCCACCGCCGATATCGACGATCATGGAGCCGGTGGCTTCGGCAATCGGCAGGCCAGCGCCGATCGCTGCCGCCATGGGTTCTTCGATCAGGAACACTTGCCGCGCGCCTGCGCCTACTGCCGATTCGCGAATGGCACGGCGCTCCACCTGTGTCGAGCCGTAAGGCACACAAATGACAATCCGCGGGCTGGGGCGATGCCACTTCGAATCGTGGATTTTTTTAATGAAGTGCTTGAGCATTTGCTCGGTGATCGTAAAATCCGCGATCACGCCGTCCTTCATCGGGCGTATGGCGGTAATATTGCCCGGTGTGCGGCCCAGCATCTGCTTGGCCGCCAAGCCCACGGCCTGAATGGTTTTTTTGGCATTCGGGCCGCCGTCCTGGCGTATCGCCACCACGGAAGGCTCGTCGAGCACAATGCCTTTGCCACGCACATAAATCAGCGTGTTGGCAGTACCCAAGTCAATGGCAAGATCAGTAGAGAGATAATTCGAAAAAAACGAGTACATAGCGGACAAAGAATCTTTCTTTGCAAGGCCGCATCCGGCATGCGTTTGCGGCAGTAAATTAACAGCCCTAAGGAGCGGCAAAGGGCCAACAGACGTAAATATCTTATAATACCGTTAAAGCGTTGTTATTTCATCCCTTTTCATTGTTATTTTGCTGGTTTACCCCGATTTTCCGAAACAGCCTCATTTTCCGATCCTTCGCCCGCTTCGATTCCTATGCCCTTAACACCCGATGAGTTGCGCCGCATTGCACATTTAGCGCGCCTCGCTGTTTCCGAGACTGAAATTGCCACATTGCAGCATGAATTTTCCGGAATTTTTTCCCTGATCGAACAACTGCGAGCAGTTGATACACAGGGGGTGGAACCGCTTTCGCACCCTTTGGAAGCGCTTGCGCCCATGGCGTTGCGATTGCGCGAAGACCAGGTCACGCAAAACGATCAACGGGAAGCCAACATGATGAATGCGCCGCAACAGGAAAACGGCTTGTTCCTGGTGCCACGCGTCATTGAATGAACCTACCATACATGATCCCTGCCCTGTCATTCCGCTGTGCTTCTGTTAAACATGCACAACGCAACGATTAGCCAATTATCAGCAGCACTGCGCGAGAAAAAAATTTCCAGCGTGGAACTGGCGAAACTTTTTCTTGCCCGCATCGCTGTAAGGGAAGAATTGAACGCATTTTTGCACCTCGATCCCGCTCTTACGCTGGAGCAGGCCCAGGTTGCCGATGCGCGCCTTGCAACAGGCAATATTAGTCCGCTTACCGGCATCCCTGTGGCACACAAAGACATTTTTGTCACCTGCGACTGGCATTCCACCGCAGGCTCGAACATGCTCTCTCATTATCAGTCGCCGTTCGATGCCACCGTTGTTGAAAAATTGCAGCATGTTGGCGCCGTTTGCCTGGGCAAAACCAACTGCGACGAATTTGCTATGGGCTCGTCAAACGAAAATTCGGCTTTTGGGCCTGTAGGTAATCCTTGGGATTCACGCAAAGTACCGGGTGGCTCATCCGGCGGTTCCGCCGCTGCTGTGGCGGCGGGGTTGTCGCCCGCTGCAACCGGCACCGATACAGGAGGATCATTGCGCCAACCCGCCGCCATGTGCGGCATCAGCGCGATCAAACCCACCTATGGACGGGTCTCGCGTTACGGCATGATCGCGTTTGCCTCCAGCCTCGACCAGGGTGGCCCAATGGCGCGCTCGGCCGAGGACTGCGCGCTGCTACTGAATGCCATGGCAGGATTTGACGAAAAAGATTCCACTAGCATCGAGCGCCCTGACGAGGATTACACCCGCTTTCTTGCTACTCCTATCCCCGAAGCTCCTACCCATGCGCCCCTGCAAGGAATACGTATCGGCGTACCTAAAGAATTTTTCGGCGCTGGACTCTCCGCGGATGTGGCCCTCGCTGTTCACGCCGCGCTAACCGATTATCAAAAACTGGGCGCGCAGTTAGTCGATATTTCGTTACCTCGCACTGCACTATCTATTCCCGCCTACTACGTCATCGCCCCCGCCGAAGCCTCGAGCAACCTCTCGCGTTTCGACGGCGTGCGTTACGGCCATCGCGCTCAGCAATACCGCGACCTTGGTGACATGATCGCGAAATCGCGCGCCGAGGGGTTTGGCAGCGAAGTGAAGCGGCGCATTTTGACCGGCACCTATGTGCTTTCGCATGGCTACTACGATGCCTATTACCTGCAAGCGCAAAAGGTGCGTCGCCTCATCGCACAGGATTTTCAACAGGCCTTGGCCGGTCCTGCAAAGCAATGCGATTTCATCATGGGGCCGGTGGCCCCGACCGTGGCATGGCCAATCGGCGAAAAAGCGAACGATCCCGTCGCCATGTACCTGGAAGATATTTTCACGCTGGGTGTCAGTCTGGCGGGTCTGCCCGGGATGTCTATACCCTGCGGCTTCAGTAAAGACAATTTGCCGGTGGGGTTGCAAATCGTTGGCAATTATTTCGACGAAGCGCGCATGTTGGCTATTGCCCACCGTTACCAACAAGTGACAGATTGGCACCTGCGCAGGCCGCCTGATTTAAACCCATAAAGTCATGCTTACCCTAATACTGCATTTCTATTTTTTATGAGTTCATGGGAAGTCGTCATCGGCCTGGAAACGCATGTGCAGCTCAGCACGGTATCCAAAATATTTTCGGGCTCATCCACGGCATTTGGTGCCCCCCCCAACACGCAGGCCAGCGCTTTCGATCTGGCTTTACCGGGCACGCTGCCGGTATTGAACAAGGGTGCGGTCGAACGCGCGATCAAATTCGGTCTGACCGTCAACGGCGGCAATGACCAGCATATTTCGCGGCGCTCGGTATTTGCGCGCAAAAATTATTTTTATCCCGATCTGCCCAAAGGCTATCAAATCAGCCAGTACGAGTGGCCGGTGGTGACCGGCGGCACGATCAGGATTCAGGTCGATGGTGTAGAAAAAACCGTTCGGCTGACTCGTGCACATCTTGAAGAGGATGCCGGAAAATCGCTGCACGAGGGACTAGAATCCGCTCACGTATCAGGTATCGATCTCAATCGCGCCGGCACGCCGCTATTGGAAATCGTTTCCGAGCCGGATATGCGTTCGGCCGAGGAAGCGGTAGCCTATGCCAAAGCCCTGCACGGCATCGTGACCTGGATCGATATTTGCGATGGCAACATGCAAGAGGGATCATTTCGCTGCGATGCCAACGTTTCAGTGCGACGGCTGGGCGAGACCAAACTCGGCACGCGCTGCGAGGTCAAAAACGTCAACTCTTTCCGCTTTCTCGAACGCGCCATCCGCTACGAAATACGTCGCCAAATCGAGCTGATCGAAGACGGCGGCCATGTGGTGCAGGAAACACGCCTCTACGACACCGAGCGCGACGAAACGCGGCCCATGCGCAGCAAGGAAGATGCCATGGATTACCGCTACTTCCCCGACCCGGATCTACTGCCGCTGGAAATTTCGCAAAGTTGGATCGACAGAGTCAAGGCGCACATGCCCGAAGGGCCGGAAGCGCTGCAGCAGCGCTTTATACAAGACTATGGATTATCCGATTACGATGCGCGCCAACTGACGGCCAACAAGGAATTAGCAGCGTACTACCGCACCCTGATTGATTGCCTGGGAATGCAGCACGCCAAACTGGCCGCCAACTGGGTATTGGGCGAACTAGCGGCGCTACTCAACGAGCAGGGCATCAGCGCCGCGAAAAGCCCGGTTCGCGTCGCTCAATTGGCACATTTGCTAACCCGCATTCTGGATCAAACCATTTCAGGGAAAACCGCCAAGGATGTATTTGCCAGCATTGCGCGCGGCGACGATGCGACGAATAGCGATCACGCCGCCGATGTCATCATCGCGCAGCGCGGTCTGAAACAGGTTTCTGATTTCAGTGCCATCGAAAAAATGGTCGATGAAATCATTGCTATCAATCCGAAATCGGTCGAAGAATACAAGGCGGGCAAGGAAAAAGCGCTGAATGCGCTGTTTGGGCAAGTCATGAAAGCCAGCAACAAGACCGCCAACCCGGCTCAAGTGACGGAGATTCTCAAACGCAAACTGGCTGATTAGTGGCCTTTGGCAGGCACGACAACCGTCTCTTTTTTTTCCGGCTCGGCGGCGATCAACACCTCGCCCTTTTCGTTCAAAATCGTGCCCGGCGTCATACCCGCTGTCAAGCGCTGCCAGCGGACTTTATCGGCCTCATAACGGGCCGCAATGGTGCGCTTTTCTTCTTCAATGCGCTCGATCTCGACATCGATATTGCCGCGCACACCCTGCACGCGGGAAAAATCGCTCACCAACTGCGGGGGAATTTCCCGGGCTTTTGAATGTTTGCCTTTCCCGGCTTTGTAAAATTCCATTTCGGTGTTCAGCTTTTCCATTTTTTTATCGGCGTCTTCACCACTGACCGACAAATTTTTGATGCGCATATCCAACTGGGCAATCTCGCGGTCGCGCGCCACGTCGAATTCGCGCTCGCTATCGTAAGTTCCCAACAAGGCTTTATCCTTGCGCCGCTGGGCGTTGACTTTTTTGGTGTTTTCCGCACGCAAGGCTTTTTCTTCGCTCTGCGCCTTCAACTGCTCGGGGGTTGGCGGGGGCTCGTATTTTTTTACCACTAGCCCTTGCTTGTTCATCTCGCTCACCGGTTTGGCCGCACACTGCGGGGGCATGGTATCCCCGTAATGAGTGACACCTTTTTCATCCACGCATTTGAACAAGGCCTGCGCCGGAAAGGCACACAAGCTACCCGCTATAATAAAAATTTTCAAGGCTGTTTTCATCAAGATACAGGATTCAGATTTTTGCGCCATATTGCCGTCTATAGTTTTCAATTTTATCGAATTTCTCGTCGGCGCCGGGCTGAGCCGCCAAATAGTGCAGAATATCCTGCAAGGTGGCCACAGCAATAACGGGAACCGCGTAATTCTGCTTGAACTCTTGCGCCGCTGACCACTCCCCCACGCCCCGTTCCTGCCGATCCAAAGCAATAAGCACACTAGCCGGGGTCGCCCCGGCCGCGCGAATCATCTCGACCGATTCACGTTTCGAGGCGCCATCGGTAATCACATCGTCGATAATCAGCACCCGTCCTTTCAAGGGAGCCCCGACGATCAGGCCGCCTTCGCCGTGATCCTTGGCCTCCTTGCGGTTAAAGCAAAACGGCAAATTGTGCCCCATTGCAGCTAGCGCCATGGCCGTTCCGGCAGCGAGCGTAATGCCTTTATATGCGGGGCCGAACAGTATATCGAAGGTCAACCCCGAGGCCAATGCCGCCTGTGCGTAAAAGCGCGTTAATTCAGCCAGCGCAGCGCCATCGCTGAACAGCCCGGAATTGAAAAAATAAGGCGACAATCGGCCGGCTTTGGTCTTGAATTCGCCAAAGCACAGCGCATTTTGCCGAATGGCGAAATCGACGAACTGCTGGCGAAAATCGGCGTTTGCGTTCATTTAATAAGGCCAATTGGAGATGTCATGTGACAATCGCGCATAATCGCGTTTTCCAAACAGAAATTCAACTTTTTTCCATCATGCGCATAATTTCAGTCAATTGCAACGGCATCCGCTCGGCCACCAGTAAAGGGCTTTTCACCTGGCTAAAAAACCAAAAGCCCGATATTTTCTGCCTGCAGGAAATCAAGGCGCAGGAAGCGGATATCCCCGACGACGCACGCCCCTGGAAAAACTGGCATGCGTTTTATCACCCTGCCGAAAAAAAAGGCTATGCCGGGGTGGCGCTTTATAGCAAATACGATCCGGATAACGTCGTCATTGGCACCGGCATCGCGTGGATCGATGCCGAGGGCCGTTATCTACAAGCCGACTTCGGCAACCTCTCGGTCATCTCGCTATACCTGCCCTCGGGTTCAGCTTCAGAGGCTGCGCAGGCCAAGAAATTCCGCTTTCTCGAGGCCTTCATGCCGTATCTGCAAAACCTCAAAGCCTCAGGCCGCGAGGTCATCATGGTCGGCGACTGGAACATCGCCCACAAGGAGATCGACCTGAAAAATTGGCGCGGCAACAAAAAGAATTCGGGCTTTCTGCCCGAAGAGCGTGCCTGGCTCAGCAAGCTGTTCGATGAAGTTGGCTATGTAGATGTATTCCGCCGCCTGGTTGCGCTGCCCGATCAATACACCTGGTGGTCGAATCGCGGCGCAGCCTGGGAAAAGAATGTGGGCTGGCGCATCGATTACCACATTTGTACACCAGGGATTGCCGACACCGCTCGTCGTGCGCATATCTACAAAGACGAACGTTTCAGCGACCATGCACCGCTGTCGATCGACTACGACTACAACCTTTAATTTGTCATGTCGAGCGACGCGCGAAATTTTCTTTTTAATCCATTGCAAAAAATTCCGCATCACCGAAAATAACCCTCTCACTCCATGATCCGCCTCACCAACCTCATCCTAGCCCGCGGCCCCAAACGCCTGCTCGACAACGCCAACCTGACTCTCTTCCCCGGCCACAAGGTCGGGCTGATAGGGCCGAACGGCTGCGGTAAATCCAGCCTGTTCGCCATGCTGCGCGGGCAATTACATCAGGATGCAGGTGACCTCGACCTGCCAGCAAAATGGGTCATCGCCCACGTCGCGCAGGAAACACCACACAGCCATCGTGCGGCGCTCGACTACGCGATGGACGGCGACAGCGAATTGCGCAGCCTCGAAGCCGCGCTGCAACAGGCCGAACAGGAAAACACCGGCGACGAAACCTTTGCCACACAATGGGCTGCGCATTGGGCGGATCTGCATGCGCAGTACGAACACATCGGTGGCTACGCCGCGCGATCGCGCGCTGCGGCGCTGCTGGCTGGCCTGGGCTTTAACGAAGCCCAGCAGTCGCGCCCGGTCGCTGAATTTTCCGGTGGCTGGCGCATGCGCCTGAACCTGGCGCAGGCATTAATGTGCCGCTCCGACCTGCTGTTGCTCGATGAGCCCACCAACCACCTCGACCTCGATGCCGTCATGTGGCTGGAAGACTGGCTGGCGGCCTACCCGGGCACGCTGTTGCTGATTACCCACGATCGCGACTTTCTCGATGCCGTGGTCAATAAAATCGTTCATATAGATAACCTGAAACTGAACGAATACACCGGCAACTACTCAGCTTTTGAAAAAACCCGCGCGCTGCAGCTTTCCGTGCAGCAGGCCCAGCATCAGAAACAGCAAAAACAAATCGAACACCTGCAATCGTTCATCAACCGCTTCAAAGCCAAAGCCAGCAAAGCCAAGCAGGCGCAAAGCCGCGTCAAAACGCTGGAGAAAATGGAGCTGATCGCGGCGGCGCATATCGACTCGCCCTTCAGCTTTTCGTTTCGCGAGCCGGAGGCCAAGCCGCGCCAACTGCTGCACCTAAAAGAAGCCACCCTGGGTTACGGCGAAGGCAGCGGCGGCCGCGACATCCTCGATAAAGTCGAATGGCGGCTTTTCTACGGCGACAAAATCGGCCTGCTCGGCCCCAATGGCGCCGGCAAATCGACGCTGGTGAAATCGCTGGCCGGCGCCCTCGCGCTGCGGCACGGCGGGCGCTACGAAGGGCAGGGCCTGAAAATCGGCTACTTCGCCCAGCATCAGGTCGAGCAACTGCGACGCGACGAATCGTGTCTGCAACACATGAAGCGACTCGACCCGAATGTGCGCGAACAGGAATTCCGCGACTTTCTGGGCGGCTTCGACTTTCGCGGCGGCCGCGTCACCGAACCGATTGCGCCCTTCTCCGGCGGCGAAAAAGCCCGGCTGGCGCTGGCGCTGATCGTCTGGCAAAAACCCAACCTGTTGCTGCTCGACGAACCGACCAACCACCTGGACATCGACATGCGCGAAGCGGTGGCCGAAGCCCTGCAGGCTTTCGACGGCACGCTGGTTGTGGTGGCGCACGATCGGCACCTCTTAAAAGCCACCACCGACCAACTCTGGCTGGTGGCACACGGCACACTGGCTGAATTCGACGGCGATCTGGATGACTATAAAGCCTGGGCCAGAAGCTACGCCGTAGAACAGCAAAAAGCCCCTTCCAGCACCATCAAAAATAAAGAAGCCCAGTATCCGCGCGCCGTTTCAGGCAAAAATGGCCCGAAAAGCGCGCCAATACTCGATGTTTCATCTTCCGATAGCGGCCTCGATGCAATCGATCGCAAGGCACAAAAGCGCGCTGAGGCCGAAGCACGGCAAAAAAACCATGCCGCCAAAAAACCGCTGGAACAAAAACTGGCCAAACTCGAAAAAGAAATGACGGTACTCAACCGCGAAAAAGCCGACATCGAAAACTGGCTGGCGCGTGAAGACGCCTACGTCGAAGAAAATAAACCACGGTTGTTGGAATTTCTTAAACGCCAGACTGAAGTTGCCGAAGCCGTCGCCACGCTGGAGTGGCAGTGGTTCGAAGTGCAGCAAAAAATGGAAGAGGCGACAACGCAGCCCTGATTGAATCCCAACCGACGATAACCATCGCCCTTTATAGGTTAGAACGGTATCGGAGAAAAACCCGCAGGCGTATATTCACTGTGCATAGTAATCAAGCCTGAACGCGTAATCGCATCCATTGTTTATGGTTTCCTAGTCGTTCGCGCGACTCACCTTTGGCGTCATCTGACAGTGATTTGACAAACTAAATGACATGGCGCACTTCGGGAACGTTACACTTCGCACATGGATGCCACATTCGACTTTACCGCACTGGCCCGCGATATCAAAAAGCACGGCCACCAATTGGGTTTTCAGGAAATCGGCATCAGCGATACCCACCTCGCCGAAGAAGAAGTCTTCCTCATGAACTGGCTGGCGCGCGGCTTTCATGGCGACATGGATTATATGGCCCGGCACGGTGCCCGCCGCGCTCGCCCCGCCGAGCTGGTTCCCGGCACGTTACGCGTCATTAGCGTACGGCTGAATTACCGTCCGCCCGCCGCACGCAATAGTTGGGAGGTGATCGATGATCCCGAATCGGCGTTTATTTCCCGTTATGCGCTGGGCCGCGATTATCACAAGGTGTTACGCACCAAGCTGCAACAATTGGCCACGCATATCGAAGAAAAAATTGGTGCTTTTCCGTATCGCGTCTTTACCGATAGCGCGCCGGTCATGGAGGTGGCGCTGGCGCGCAAGGCCGGGCTGGGCTGGCGCGGCAAACATACCTTGCTGCTGTCACGCGATGCCGGTTCGCTGTTTTTTCTGGGCGAGCTATATACCAGCCTGCCCTTGCCCGTAGACCACGATGTTTCTGAACACTGCGGCTCGTGCACGCGCTGTATCGAAGTCTGTCCCACGCAGGCCATCGTGGCACCGTATCAGCTCGATGCACGGCGTTGCATCTCCTATCTCACCATCGAGCATAAGGGCAGCATTCCTGAAGCGCTGCGGCCATTGCTCGGCAATCGCATTTATGGTTGCGACGATTGCCAACTGGTGTGCCCTTGGAATAAATATGCCCAGGACGCCACGCACCCCGATTTTAAAGTTCGGCATCAACTGGACGACATCACACTCGCGGCGCTATTTGCCTGGACCGAACAGCAATTCAATGAACGCATGGCAGGCAGCGCTATTCGCCGCATCGGCTATGAGCGCTGGTCGCGCAATATCGCGGTGGCAATGGGTAATGCGCGCCGCGCCGTACCGGCTTCCGATGTGCGCGGCGCGGCGCTGCGAGCCGCTTTGAATGCCCGCAAGGACGATCCTTCCGCGTTGGTGCGCGAACATGTGGTGTGGGCTTTGGCGGTGTCGCCCGCACCATCCCATCCATTCAGCAGCAAAAAAGTTGAATAGCCTTCTGCATCGCGCAGCAATGTACTTTCGGGTTACGATGCGGCACTTGTTGAACATGATCAACTCCTCGCCGACCCGATGATCCTTATCGTCTACGCTCATCCCTATCCGCAACATTCGCGCGCCTGCCGGGTGCTTGTCGACGCCGTACGCGATCTTCCTGATTTGGAAATCCGCTCGCTGTACGAGCGCTATCCCGATTTCGATATCGATATCGATGCCGAGCAGCAAGCCTTGCTGCGCGCCCGCCTGGTGGTCTGGCTGCATCCTTTCTACTGGTACGGTGTGCCCGCGCTGCTCAAGCACTGGTTCGATACGGTACTGGTGCGCGGCTGGGCGTTCGGCGAAGGTGGAACGGCCCTGCACGGCAAACAAACGCTGTGGGTCACCAGTACAGGGGGCACCGCCGCGGCTTATGCGCCCGAGGGCATGCACAAGCGACCGTTTGCCGACTTTATCGCCCCTATTGAGCAAACCGCAAAATTCTGCGGCATGCACTGGCTGCCACCATTAGTGGTACATGGCGCACACAGCGAAAGCAACGCCGTCATTCAGGCCGCCGCGCAAGCGTTGCGTTCGCGTTTGCTGGCTTTTGCGGAATCTTCCAAATGATCGGCGCGCTCGTTTATCTGGCCGCCGCCGTCGTCTGCGTTCCGTTGGCCAAACGCCTTGGCCTCGGCGCAGTACTCGGCTATCTGATTGCCGGAGCAGTCATCGGCCCGTGGGGGTTGCGCCTGATCGAGGACGTGGAAACCGCGCGGCATTTCTCCGAATTCGGCGTGGTGTTGATGCTGTTCGTGATCGGCCTCGAACTGGAGCCGCAGCGCCTGATGTCGATGCGCCGCGCCGTATTCGGCGGTGGCCTGCTGCAATTGGCGTTGTGCGGGCTGGCGCTGGCGGGGGCAGGCATGGCGGCAGGGTTGGGCTGGAAAGCAGCGCTGGTCGCCGGTTTGGCGCTGGCGCTTTCCTCGACGGCGATTGCGGTCGCAACCATGACCGAGCGCAATTTTTTACCGACGCCGACTGGTCGGGCCAGCTTTGCCGTGCTGCTGTTTCAGGATATTGCCGCCATTCCGCTGCTGGCCATTGTGCCGCTGCTCGGCGCCAGTGCTGCGAATAGCACCGCCAATGGCTGGGTCGAGGCGGCCAAGGCTTTGGGCGCCATCGCCAGCGTTGTCGTCATCGGCCTTTATCTCACCCGCCCGGCGCTGCGCATCATCGCCGCCACAGGATTGCGCGAAGTCTTCACCGCATTCGCGTTGCTGCTGGTGATTGGCATTTCGCAGCTCATGTCACTAGCCGGGCTGTCGATGGGGCTGGGCGCGTTTCTGGCCGGCGTCTTGCTCGCCAGTTCCGAGTACCGGCATGCACTGGAAACCGATATCGAGCCCTTTAAAGGCCTGCTGCTCGGTCTCTTTTTTATCTCGGTCGGTATGTCGATCGACTTTGGGCTGCTCGCCAGCCGCCCCTTTGCGGTCGCGGCGCTGGTGGGAGGATTCCTGCTGATCAAATTATCGATGTTGTGGCTGTGCGCGCGGTTGATCGGCATTACACCGCGGCAGCGCTTTTTGTTTGCCATTCTGCTCTCGCAAGGTGGCGAATTCGCCTTTGTAATTTTCGGCGCTGCACGGCTGGCCGGCGTGTTAAGTAGCGAATGGGAGGCCCTGTTGGTGATGACCGTTGCCCTGTCCATGGCCACTACACCATTACTGCTGATTGCCCATGACCGCATCATGGCGCGCCGCGAATGTGCCAGAGGAAATGTCACAAGCGAGGCCATCGATGAAACCAATGCGCCGGTGATCATTGCCGGGTTCGGCCGTTTCGGCCAGATTATTGGTCGCCTGCTGTTTGCCAATGGCATCCGCGCCGTGGTGCTGGATCACGATCCCGATCAAATCGACATGCTGCGCAAATTCGGCTACAAAGTATTTTACGGCGATGCCACGCGCCTCGATCTGCTGCAAGCCGCTGGTGCGGCGAAAGCCCGCTTGCTGATCAATGCCATCGACGATGCGGAAGACAGCCTTCAATTAACCGATCTGGCCCGCGAACATTTTCCGCACCTGAAAATTGTCGCGCGCGCCCGCAACGTCACCCATTACATCGAGCTGCGTTCGCGCGGCGTCGAAACCGTGGAACGCGAAACCTTCGAAGCCGCGCTACGGGCGGGGCGCCACGCGCTGGAGGGGCTGGGCACCGACCGTTTCCGCGCGCGCGAAATGGCCGATGTGTTCCGCCGACACAATATCGTAGGTCTGGAAGCCTTGATTCCGCATTTCAAGGATGAAGCGCGGCGGGTCTCCGCAGCCAAAGCCGGGCGCGACGAATTGCAGGCCCAGTTCGAACGTGATCGCCGCCGCTTCGAGGAAGACCATGACAGCAGCGGCTGGCGCTAACCGGTATGAATCGGTGCACTTATAGTCACCGACCCGCATCCGCGCGATAATGGTGCCTGCATGTTTGCCCTTCTCGAAGCCCAAAAAGCCGGCCTGCTCAAGCCGCCACATCTGACCGCCAATATTCAGGCAGGCATCGTTGTCGGCATTATTTCCCTGCCGCTGTGCATGGCGTTTGCCATTGCCTCAGGCGCGAAAGCCGAGCAGGGTTTATATACCGCTATCGTCGGCGGCTTGATCGCCGCAATTTTTGGCGGCAGCCGTGTGCTGATCACCGGCCCGACGGGGGCGTTTATCGTCATCCTTGCCGCCATTACCGCCAAACACGGCATTGTCGGCCTGCAAATCGCCACGCTGATGGCGGGGGCGATTCTGCTGGCGATGGGTTTGCTGCGGCTGGGCATGGTCATCAAATACATCCCCGACCCGGTGGTGACCGGATTTACGGCGGGCATTGCGTTGATCATTTTTGCCGGGCAGTGGAAGGATTTTTTCGGTCTGCCGATTGCCCTGCACGATCTCCCCTATTTCCATCAAAAGGTCTATGCGCAGCTTCTTGCTTTGCCGCAGTTGCATCCTGCCACCACGGGGCTGGCGCTGGCCGCACTGGCGATCCTGATCGTTGCGCCGCGCCTCACGCCCCGCATCCCCGCGCCTTTCATCGCGCTGGTCGGCGTCACCCTGGCGCAATATCTGTTCCAGTTCGAAGGCGTGAAAACGGTCGGCGATATTCCCGAAACATTGCCGCACTTTGAAAAGCTGGGCATCACTTTTACCGCCATCGTCGAACTGATCGGCTCGGCCATTACTATCGCCATGCTGGGCGCCATCGAATCCCTGTTATCAGCAGTGGTGGCCGACGGCATGAGCGGCACCCATCACGATTCCAATCAGGAACTGATTGGCCAAGGGCTGGCCAATATGGTCACGCCATTCTTCGGCGGCTTTGCCGCTACGGGCGCCATCGCGCGTACCGCCACCGGCATTCGCAACGGCGCTACTTCACCCGTTTCCAGTATTACCAATGCGGTGGTGCTGGTGCTGATTCTGCTGTTTTTGGCCCCATTGGCGCGGCATATTCCGCTGGCCGTGCTGGCAGCGATTCTGTTTATCGTGGCGTGGAATATGTCGGAAGCACGGCGCTTTATCGACATGGCGCGTTACTCCGCGCGCGCCGACAAGCTGGTGTTGATCCTGACTTTCGTTCTCACCGTGTTTACCGATCTGGTATTGGCTGTGAACGTGGGCGTCATTCTCGCTGCGCTGTTATTCATGCACCGTATGGCGGGCGTGGTCAAAGTCGAATATCTCGACGACGCCACACTGAACCGGGAATTCCGCGCACAGGAAAAAATCGATCTGCCCTACGGCGTGATCGTCTATTCGATCGACGGGCCGTTCTTTTTTGGCGCTGCGGAAAAATTCGAACGCAATCTGCAGGGGCTGCACGAAGAAGTGCGCGTGTTGATCCTGCGCATGGGCCGTGTACCCTTCATCGACGCCACCGGCCTGCAGGCGCTGTCGCAATTGGCCGCGCGCCTGCATAAAAACGGCAAGCGACTGGCGCTGACAGAAATGAACGAGCGCGTGCAGCTCAAACTGGAGCGGATCAAGCTGGCCGAGAAATACGGCGTATCGCTTTACGCTACGCTGGCCGACGCCGTGGCCACAGCCAGCGCAACCAGTCTGGTGGCCGCTACGCCGACTTCAACCGCGTAAACAACCGGGTTGAAGCTGACGGTCCGACAGATAAACTCGGTCGATAAGCTCGATATCGCAATACCGTCCGAGAGGACCAAACTTCCCTCTTGAAAAAGGGGAAATGAGGAAAACTGGAAATGCTTGCTGCCGGAAAGCGGCTGGCAATCTCACCGCCGCCGCTCTTTTCCAAAGAGGGGGACTGTATCAACGGGCCACATCAATAGAAAAAGCCGGGCTGAACTAGCCCGGCTTCTCACAGGTTTTTACAATTGATGCGGATTCAAACTGGCGCGAATACTCCCCGCCGACGGGCCAGCCAGACCCCGCTGCCCATCACCAGCAAGCCCAGCAACATCAGCATCCACTCCGACAGGGTCGGAACCGGCGCGGTGATCAGCGAGCCCGGCCCGCCCTGATCGATAATGGTGCCGTTAGCCATCAGATCATCATCACCCAATCCCCCATCAGTGATGCTGAAGGTCGCCGTCACACCACTGATCGTCGCCGGCAGTACGTACCAGTGCGGCATGGGGTTCATCGGCGTCGGGCCATATTTCCAGTATTGCGTCCCCGCCGGTAGCGCTGACGGGTAGGTGATGGTGAAGTTGACCGTTGTCCCCCCGGCAACGATGGGGCAATTGTCTATCCTGAAATCGAATAATCCATGCGGGAAGTCCAAGGGTAATGGCGGGGCTGGCACTGGTCCAGTCGACGCTATCACCGGCGGCGGGCCAATGAATTGGCTAGTGGTAAAGTTGCAATTGCCATTCGGCGTGAAGGAAGCGGTAATGTTACCCGGTCCCGGTATCGAGGGGCCGGTAAAGGCCGTGACCGGTGGAGCCACATTCAGGGTGAAGTTCTGGGTGGCTGTCCCGGCCATGTTCATGGCAGTGATGGTGATCGGGAACATACCCATCACCATCGGAGTGCCGGATAGTAAGCCAGTCGCAGGGTCGAAGGTGACTCCCATCGGCAGCATGCTCATCGTCGAAAGCGTTGGAGCCGGAAACCCGTTTGCGCTGAAGGTCAGGTTAGGAATTGCTACGCCTTGAAGGACATTGATAGTCATCGGTGGAGGCATGCTGGTGAAGACAGGCAGGGCATTGACTGTGATGGTGAACATTTGCACCGCGTCGGGCATGACGCCATTGGCAGCAGTCACGGTAACCATAAATTGTCCTGTCATCATGGGAGTACCGCTGATGATGTGGGTCACAGGGTCCATCACGATGCCAGGAGGCAGGCCCGTGGCGGTGATATCAGGAGTAGGCGCACCACCCGCCGTAAAGGCGGGCGGGCTGATGATCGGGGTATTGACCAAAACAGTGATATCAGCTGGTACCGCACTGGTAAAAACAGGCGCCACGGGCTGGGCGACCGTAAAGGAAAAGGCCGTCAACTGGCCAACTAAAATATTAGACCTTTCGAAAGGTGGGGGATCAAAAGAAGCTCCCCCCTCCATGGCATCAACAGCAAAAGCATACAGCACGTGCTGGCCCAGCGGGACGGGGAGCATAACGTTAAAATTGGGCGCCATCCCATTAGCCTGCTGCCAAGGGCCTTGCAAACTATCGAGCTGGAAAAATACGGTACGCACCGCTGGGGCGTTAGGTGCATAGTTACTGGTCGTGGCGAAATTGAAGGTGGGTATGTTTACAGTGGTTACATTACCCCCACTGGCCAGACTGGCCGTCGTGGTCAGCGGCAGTGGCGTTTCGCGCAGGCCATCGTAAACGGTGACACTATTGTTGTTGCTGTTTGTCGCATAGACCCGGCCTGTAACCGGATTAAGCGCCAGCGCACGAGGAAATCCACCATTATTAGGCAAGAAATCGCCCAGCTTGGTATGGGTCGCTCCGTCGATTACTGATACCCACCCAGACATTTGAGCGGACACGTAGATCAGATTGGCGGCTTGATCAACTATAATTGATTGAAGGTTCTGTCCGATTGGGATCATGGCAATGACCGTATTATTCATTCCATCAATCACCGATACCCCACCGACATTTTGCGCGGCAACGTAGATGCGATTGGTTGAGGGATTGACGGCTATTGTAGATGCCCCCATCACTCCAATGGGAGCAGATGCCATGTTATTCCCGTCAATCACCACGATACTGCCGCCATTCTGATCAGTGACAACATAAGTAAGGTTAAGAGACGGGTTTACTGCTATTCCACCAGAAAAAGAATTGCCCCCCACGTTCACGGGCGCTGCCGTATTGGTTGCCCCGTCGATTACCCAAATGCTGTTGCTTGAGCTGGTGACATAGATACGGTTGGTAGATGGATTTATGGCCAGTTCATTGGGAGCCAATCCAACCGGGACGTTGGCAATATTTATGTTGCTCGCCCCGTCGATCACCGATACCGTACCGGTGCCACTATTGGCCACATAAATACGATTGGTGGCTGGATTTACCGCCACGCCATGCGGAAACCCTTGAACCGTGATATCGGCGATTTTGTTAGCTGCACTATCGATGACGGAGACATTGCCATTATTTGCATTGGTGACATAGGCAAGATTGGTGATCGGGTTCACCGCTACGTCAAAGGGGGTGAGTCCAGCTACAGGGTTCATTCCGGTTGCAGGATCCATTATTGGCATACCGGTTACAGCATCGATTACTGAAACGTCACCACTATTTTGATTGGCGACATAGATTCGGTTGGTAACCGGATCCACTGCCACAGCAGTCGGATTGCTTCCAACACCAATCGAATCAGCAGGGCCGGGGTTGTAGGTGTGGCCATCAATGACCCGAACTACGGGGGGACCCGCATTGTCGCTAAAATAAATCTTGTTGGTAATCGGGTTCACCGCTGCGGACCGGAGATCTTGGCCAAACATACGGGTAGCTATGGGCGTATCCGTTTGGCCATCGATCACCATCACCGTATTGCTACCACCTTCGAATACATAGAGCTGATTGGTAGCCGGATTAAGCGCAATGACGTTGGGCTCTAGACCAGGGATAAACGCAATAGTAGTAAGCGTATGGTTGTTCGCGGCATCGATCACTCTGATTAATCCGCTATTATTATAAGATGATGCTGCCACATAGATCTTGTTGGTAGCTGGGTTAATGGTTAATCGCCATGCGCTTGGCAGCGACACGATGGTCGGTGTCAAGGTGTCATTCGTCCCATCGATAATTCTCACCGCCGCGTTATCCAAGGCTTGTTGTGATGAGCCATCGCGTTCGACAACATAAACAAGGTTGGTCACCGGGTTCACGGACACATTAACTGGGCTATTCAACATGGTAATTTGATTGACAACTATATCGTTTTGCCCATCGATCACGATAACTGAAGCGGTTGACTGATCAGCGACATAGATTTTATTGCTAACCGGATTAATGGCAATGTCAAACAGGTTTCCTCCCCCCATTGGCAACAGATTGAAGGTCGGGTTGTTATTGCTGTCAATCACGCTGATATTCCCAACGAAAACAACACCAGTTTCATGTATTACATAGACCTTACCGGTTACCGGATTTACGGCCAGCCGAATTGGCCTTGCAACCATGGGAAATTGGATCGTGGTGGTCATGTTGTTATTGGCGAGATCAACCACAATAACCTGGCTGTCCTGATAATTCACTACATAAAGGCGGTTATTCACCGGGTTTAGCACGAAAGGCCCATAATTATTACCCCCAATTGCAGGCAGTGCGATCGGGCTGCTGGCGTGGGTGGCGCCATCAATTTGTGTGATGGCATCATTACCTCCAGCCGCTCCTCCTAGGATATAAATCTGATTGGTAATCGGATTGACGATCGCCTGACCAGTCTGAGCGCCTGCTCCCAAAATAGGAATGGCCGCGACTTCTGTTTGCGCCTGCGCCGCAGGCAGCCACGCCGCTGCCAAAAATACGCCCATGAGCCACGCTGCTAAGCGGGCCTCGCGATGGCGCGCGTCAAAACGATTAGCCCGCGCGAACAGGAATACAGACAGAAATGCAGGAGAAAAAAACCATGGCAGACAAAATAGATTCTTGCAGTTGTTTTGTGACATAACGCCCTCCGATTTTCGAAACATTAACAAACTGCGTTGACATCTGATGCCGCCTGATGCCACATAGTGGCAAGATAACTGTACATAACTTTAACCGAAAATTGGGCCCTCAGGTAATAAAAATGCCGATCTTATAAGCCCAACATTGCCGAGTGGGCTCCTAGGGGATTTGAACGGGCGCTTCCGGGCGCGCATACACCCATTGCAACAGCGCATCCTGTGCAGCCTGCGTCGCGCCCGCATTGGGGTGATTGACCAGCATGACCACAATCCAGTTTTTGCCATTGCGGTCCAGCACATAGCCCGCGATCGCCCGCGCATCATTCAGCGTGCCCCCCTTGATGCGGGCATTGCCTGCCACGCTCTCGCCTTTGGCGCGTTTGCGCATGGTGCCATCCACGCCAATCAGCGGCAGCGAGGATACGAACTCCGGCATCACACTGGATTTCCACGCTGCTTGCAACAGACTGCCCAGCGTCTGCGCGCTGATCCGCTCCGCGCGCGATAAACCCGAGCCGTTTTCCAGCACCAGTTCAGGCGCGGCAATGTTTTTGGCCGCCAGCCATTCGCGTACGATTTTTGCCGAACGCACGGTTTCACCCGGTTGCTTCAGCGTTTCCGCGGAAAGGGTCAGAAACACCTGCCGGGCCATCACATTATTCGAATATTTGTTGATATCGCGCACCACCTCCGCCAAGGGTGCTGAATCGGTGGTGGCAATCAGGCGGGCGCCGGGCGGTATGCCGCTCAGCCTGACTGCACCTTTCCATACTCCGCCCAACTCGCGCCAGGCGCTGGCAAAAAGCCCACCGTTAAACCGCGCGTGATCGAGTACCGAAACGTTCCACACCTTTTCGCCGCAACTCGCCGGGTAATTGCCCGTGAAGGTAACCCGTAGCTGGGTAGCAGACAAGGTTTGCACCTCGAGCTTGATGCGCTCGCGCCAGTCGCCGCAGTATTCCCCGGATAGTTTGACGTGGTTGACAACCTCCAGTTGCGCGGGCTTGGCATCGGGCGAAATCGCCACATATTTGCCGTCCAGACTGGGGTAGAAAAAAAACCGCGCTGTCTTGAAATTGACCATCAGCGCATTCGGGCCCACGTTGTACGCGCGTAACGGCTCACCATCGAAACGGGCAGGGTCGTACGCCACTGCCTCGAAAAAGCCGGCATCGAGAATCAGGTCACCGCGAATTTCGCGCAATCCACGGTCGCGCAACTGACGCAATAACTGGTTAAAGCGTTCGAAGGTAAACTTGGGGTCACCGTAGCCTTTGAGAACCAAATCGCCACGCAACGTGCTGCCGTGTAAATCCCCCGCCGTATAGACTTCGGTCTTATACGCATACGCCGGGCCGAGCAACTCCAGACCTGCATAAGTGGTGACCAGTTTGATGACCGAAGCCGGATTGAAAGGTTTATCGATATTCTGCGCCAGCAACGGCTCGGCAGCCCCTAACTCCTGCACCAGCAGCCCCACATTCGCGGGTGGAATATTGGCCTTGGTAAAAATTTCTGCAATGGCGGCAGGCATGGCTTGCCCGTTGGGGCCTTGTGCCTGTGCATGTGTCGGCGCCTGCACGAAGCACGATGTTGCCCAGACTAAAAAGAACAAGCGAACGCTCATAAAGAACCTTTGCATAAATCTTGATCAAGAATGGCGATGATGCCTTCGACCATCGCTTTAAATTCGTCATCCTGCACAACATAAGGCGGCATGAGATACACCGTATTGCCGATAGGCCGCAACAATAGACCGCGCTTCAGCGCGGCGGAGAAAAAACACCGAGGAAAATCCAGCGGGATATCTTCCACTTCGAAAGCCCAGATCATGCCGAGATGGCGGAAATTTTGCACCCGAGGGTGCGCGGCCAGCGCGCCCAGCATGGCTGTCCAGCGCGTAGCCTTGCTTCGATTTTGCGCCAGAACATCGTCGCTGGCAAAAATATCCAGTACCGTCAATGCGGCCCGGCACGCCAGCGCATTGCCGGTGTAAGAATGCGAATGCAAAAAACCCCGCACGGTATCGTCATGGTAAAACGCAGCATAAATATCGTCGGTCGTCAGCACACAGGAAAGCGGCAAATAACCGCCGGTCATGCCTTTGGAGAGGCAGACGAAATCGGGCAAGTTGACTTGGTTAGCTTTCACCGCCTCTACTTGATCCCAGGCGAACAAGGTGCCGGTGCGGCCAAAGCCAGTCATGATTTCGTCGGCGATCAAATGCACGTCATAACGCGTACACAATGCGCGGGCATGGCGCAAAAAATCGGCGTGGTACATACGCATCCCCGCTGCGCCTTGCACAAGGGGCTCCAGAATCAATGCAGCGATTTGCTGGTGTTTTTCCACCAGCAGTTGCTCTAGTGTCGCGGCGGCTTGCTGCGCCGATCTGCTCTGGCCGCTACCGTCGCTCATGAATCCGGTTGACCCCGGGAAAGGCGTCAGTAAATGATTCGCCAATAAAGGCCCATAAGCATCACGAAAAATCGCCACGTCGGTTACTGACAATGCACCGATCGTTTCACCGTGATAGCCCCCAGTCAGGCTTATGAAAGTACGCTTTTCCGGCCGGCCGTGATTACGCCAGAAATGAAAACTCATCTTCAAGGCAATCTCATTGGCACTGGCACCATCGCTGGCATAAAAAGCGTGGCCCAGACCAGTCAGTGCGCTCAGCCGCTCGGAAAGTTCGATCACCGGTTCGTGGGTAAAACCCGCCAGCATGGTGTGTTCCAGCGTATCGAGCTGCTTTTTGAGTGCGGCATTGATGCGCGGATTGGCGTGGCCGAACAGATTGGTCCACCAAGAGCTAATGGCGTCCAGATAACGGTTGCCCTCGAAGTCGATCAGCCACGCGCCTTCACCGCGCGCGATGGGGATCAATGGCAGAAACGGTGAATTTTCGCCCGCAGCGTGATGTTTCATCTGGGTACACGGGTGCCACACACTGCGCAACGAGCGGGTAATTTGATCGAGATTGCGAGTCATGCGCGCATTGTACGTGCGTACTCGCGCATTGCGCACACTCCATCGTTCCGCAATCAGGCATTTCTCCAATAAATTGATGAGTCGTCTTTATTCTTTATGATGACGGCTCGATTGTGTGTAAATTTATCCTTATGCCTTTCAGGAGAGCCCTTTGAAACCATTCTTGCTTAATCTTGCTATATTCCTTTTACTATTGACGCAACTGCCCGGCCACAGCGCGCAGCCAAAAGAAACCGAATCGATATCTGACCAAACCATTGTGGATGCTCAAAATGAGCTCCGGCGAATTGAACAAATGTACGGCCCCGATCACGACGAGGTAGCGAACGCCTCTAACAGCCTTGCATTTTTGTTCCACCGAAAAGGCCAATACCAGCAGGCGGCACCTTTATATCAGCGTGCGCTGGCGATTTACGAAAAAAAACCTGATTCCGTAGCCGGGGACGACCATGTAGCCGGGGTCTTGTATAACCTTGCGAAGCTATACCATGATCATGGTCAATACCAACAAGCGGTACCGTTCTATCAACGTACCTTGGTGTTTTATGAAAAAAAGTATGGCCTTTTTGATAACGTTTATGTGACCGACACACTGAACGAATTCGGAAAGCTGTATCTTGATCAAGGCCAATATCAGCAAGCTGAGCCGCTGTATCAACGCATCTTGGCAATTGAGGAAAAAGTGCACGGCCCAGATCACCTCGCAGTAGCTGTTGCTTTAGACCAGCTTGCGGCGTTGTATTACGATCAAAGACAATACCGACAAGCAGAATCACTCTATCAACGTGCTTTGGTCATCTTCGAAAAAAAGCTAGGCCCAGGCCATATCAATGTCGCCAAGACCTTTGAGAAATTGGCCCGTCTTTACAATAAGACCGCCCGGAAAGCGGAAGCCAAAGCGATGGAAAAGCGCGCCGCCGCTATCCGGGCCAAGCCACGCTGAAATCCCCATTCGTCAAAACGCGCTGCCGCAACACGCGATGCGTTGCGGCAACGTCAAGCCAGCCCGAGCGCTCGGATTAGTTTGCAGCAGGTGCGGTTGCCGATGGCGATGGCGATGAAACAGGCGACGATTTGCTTTCACCCAACGCATACCAATCTATTTTGCGAGTCAGGATCATGGCCGCAGCGAGCGCCACAAACGTCATCACGGCACCGATCAGGAAGGCCGTATCTTCCAGCGTCAACAAGAAATACAGCGCCCCATACAACAGCGCAATGCCCAGCCCGAATACACACCCGCGCCACAGCGATTTCAGCATGTACATGGCGTAGTAGGCCAGCAAAAGCACGCAGGCCGTCGCTGCCGCAATATACGACATCACGAAAGCAAGATGCTCCGATAGCGCAAACAGCAAAATGAAAAACACCGTTACCGCCAGCCCCGCCAACAGATATTGAACCGGGTGAACCCGTGCGCTCTTCAATATTTCAAACAGGAATACGCTGCCCAGCGTCAGCAAAACAAAAAGAAAACCATAACGGACGGCCCGGTCGGACAGGGTGTATTGATCGACCGGCTCGACCAGCGCCACCGCCGCGACGGGCCGCGAACCGAACGTTTCGGCCGGATGCACCACACCCTCGATCTGAATGTTGCGTTGTTCAACATTTTGTTTGGATCCATCCAGCCCCAGGCGGGTCAGCACATTTTCGCCACCCGTGGCCAGATCGGAAACGACCCACTGCGCATTAAAGCCATCTGGTGCAATGGTCCGTGTGGAGGGTAGAAAGCTGCCGATGAAACCGGGATGCGGCCAGGGCGAATCGAGCGCAATACGGTTCGCCTCGCCCAACGGCACCACTGCCAGCGTGCCGCTGCCTGCCAGGCGTAATTTGGAACGGAATTGCACGGTTCCTCCCTCTGCCGGAATGCGATCGTTTAAGGAAAGATGGACACCCGTTCCCTTATGCCCTTCCATGGTAACGGGAAACCCGGGCTTGACGTTCAACGCATTGCCTCCTGAATCGGTGACAGTAAATTCGCGAATGCCCCGCACATCGCTGATGGCAAAAACCAGCGTTGGCTCATGGTAGGTGACCACTTCGTCGTTACGTGGCATACGCGGCACACGGAATTCCGCCGCGATCTCCAGCGCGGCGTCGAACGTGCGTGCCTGATAAATGCCGCGCCGACGTTGATCGGGTTCGACATGCCCTTTCACCGTCAAGGTGCTCGGCCGGATGGTTTTAGGTGCGCAGCTTTCGCTTTCAATTTTTTTGGTTACTTTCGAAATCACTTTCATGCGGCATTCGAGCACCAGCAAGGGGCCGGTCATTTCCTGTGCCCCTGCATATTCCGAGGCCAGTTGACGAATGACGCTATCGCGCCGCTCTGTGCGCTCATAAATTTTCGATTCGATCGACTTCAACGCGCCGATCAGTACAATGACCACGACCCCCAACATCAGCAACTTCAGCCCCAAACTGAATCCAGAATTATTTTTCATGATTTGCTCCCAAAATAGACACTCGTGCAGCTTGCCGGGCGAAGGTGTCGCAAAGCGCTGGAAAATGCGGCACAAAAATGGCGGGGAAGTGAAGGCTTTGCGAGGCCTTGCCTTTTTGCCGCGTTAAACTAACGCTCATGCCAACCTTCACCATGCCCAGTCACCGTATTGCCATCGCGCCGATGATGGACTGGACAGACCGCCACTGCCGCTACTTTCACCGGCAACTCACGCGCCATACCCGGCTTTATACGGAAATGGTGACAACAGGCGCGCTGTTGCACGGCAATCGGCCGCGCCATCTCGATTTCGACCCGAGCGAGCATCCAATCGCGTTGCAATTAGGCGGCAGTGACCCCGCCGATCTCGCCACCTGCGCACAGCTGGGTGCGCAATGGGGCTACGACGAAATCAATCTGAATTGCGGCTGCCCTTCGGAGCGCGTGCAGCGCGGCAGCTTTGGCGCTTGCCTGATGGCGGAGCCTCAATTGGTGGCCGATTGCGTCAAGGCCATGCTCGACGCGCTGGGCTCATGCACGCGTATTCCGGTTACCGTCAAGCACCGCATCGGCATTGACCGTATCGACGAATACGGCTTTGTTCGCGACTTTGTTGGTACGGTGGCTGAGGCCGGTTGCATGGTTTTTATCGCCCATGCGCGCAATGCAGTGCTGAAGGGCTTGTCACCAAAAGAAAATCGGGAAATTCCACCGCTAAAATACGACTATGTCTACCAATTAAAGCGCGACTTCCCTCATTTGACCATTGTTCTTAATGGCGGCATCACAACCTCCGACGCAATTCGCCAACATCTCCAGCATGTGGATGGTGTTATGGTTGGGCGCGAGGCGTATCACAACCCTTATTGGCTATCGACTGTCGACCGGGACTTTTATGGCGACGATCATGAAACAGCCTCGCGCGAAGCGGTGGAAGCGGCCATGAATGCTTATGCCGATACGCAAATCGCTCAAGGCGTGCCGCGCCACGCGGTGATGCGCCATATGGTGGGGCTCTACAAAGGGCTTTCGGGCGCCCGCGCCTGGAGACGCCGGATAACCGGTGCGGATATCGAGCGGGTGGCGCAAGTGCTCGATGCTGCAACGGGATAATGGTTTGTTGGTTCCCCTCTTTGGAAAAGAGGGGCGGAGGGGAGATTGAGAATCGTTGTACCGGCGACAAACACCGAAAACCTATTGGGGAAAAAGAAGAAACCGACAAAAAGTTGAAATGGTGTTTGGCAGTTTGTTGAAATTCGTAGCGAGCGTAGGTCAGGCAAGGCAGATATGGGCGAAAAACCGGAATGTATTGGGCTAACCATGAGGATTTTGAGCCTATTTCCAATGCCGCATCACCAAGCGCAGCAGAGTTTCAACAAACTGTTGGGCACTACCCCATGCAAAAAGCGTTGAGCTTGTTTCCATCCAGATCGCGGAAATAGCCGGCATAAAAGCCTTCACCGCGCGGGCCCGGCGCACCCTCGTCCTTGCCGCCCAATGCGATGGCCTTTTTGTACAGCGCATCGACCTTGTCCCGGCTGTCGACCACCAGCGCCACCATCACGCCATTGCCCACCGTCGCAGGCTTGCCATCAAAGGGTTTCATCACGCCAAATCCCGGTGTGCTCGGACTCACGGCCCAAGCCATGCCGCGATCCAGTTCCATAAAGCGCTTGCCGCCGACGACAGCCAGCAGCTCATCGTAAACCGCGATCCAGTTCCATAAAGCGCTTGCCGCCGACGACAGCCAGCAGCTCATCGTAAAACTTGATTGCCTTTTCTAGATTATTGGTGCCGAATGTGACGTAGCCGATCATGTTCTTCTCCTCCGACGTTTGTGTGAAAAAACCTATTGAAGAGGCATGATAAAACAGGAAACCGGGAAATTACAAAAATGCGCTGACTAGCGCGCTGGCCGCACCCGCCAGCAGTGTGCTCACATCGATGGCGTTTGAAACATGCGGAACGGTATTGGTCGTCACAATACCTGCCACTCCTGCGCCTTGCAGCATGGAATAAGCGTCTTCGGCAAACAGCCCATGAATACCCAAACAATAGGGCGGCGGAAAGCCGGTCTGCCGCAGTTTGCCCGCGGCGGAAATCATCGTCCGGCCCGATGAAATAATATCGTCCACCAATACCGGCGTCCGGCCCCGCCACTTTTCCATATTGGGCAGCGACAACACGACTTCGCGGTCGCCGTGACGTATTTTTTCCAGCACGACGTGCGGTGCACCGATAGCAGCGGCCAGTGCTGCAGCCCACTGCTCGCTTTCTGCATCGGGCCCCACGATGAGGGGATGAGAAACCTGCGCCTTCACCCAGGTTGACAGCAACGGCGCAGCATCCACGGCCAGGGCCGGGATCGAATAAATATCCGCCAGTGAGCTGTAGCGATGCAAATGGGGATCAACGCAGGCCAGCCAATCGAAGGTTTGCGAAAGCAACGC
Organism: uncultured Burkholderiales bacterium; assembly: GCA_964598005.1. Lineage (GTDB taxonomy): Bacteria > Pseudomonadota > Gammaproteobacteria > Burkholderiales > Usitatibacteraceae > CAZRAL01. The sequence goes on along the minus strand of CAZRAL010000012.1, from coordinate 18,532 downwards.
AGCGTAGTGCACCGAGGTGATCGCTTCGCCGGTTTGAAAGCGTTTGTCCTGTCGCATATACGCCAGATAGGGGGCGACCAGTCCCACGCTGGTCGCGCCCAGCTCCCTGGCGGTGCGGGCCGCGAAAAGCAGTGAGAGCGTTTTTTCGTCCGGCGCATTCAATGTCTCGACCAGCACGACAGCCCGGCCTTCGAGGGCCGTGGCAAAACGCAAATAAGATTCGCCATCGGGGAAACGGCGATAGTTCAGCATCCCAGCCTCGGCGGATAAGGCTGAAGTGAAAAGCGTACCGAAGGTTTCGTTTCCCGGAAATGTAAAGACAAGGGGCTTCACATTTGCTCCGTAATGCCGATCACTTCACCTGCGCTGGCGAGATATGAAAGTGCATAAGCAAGTTCACCCGGCGCATCGGCATGCAAGGTAAACAATGGCTGTCCGCGTGTGACCCGATGACTCAGATGCACACTCAATTCGATTCCGGCTGCTTTATCACGCGGCGCGCCGGCAAGTTTTGCAGCGCGGGCCAGTTTGCGATTATCTATCGCGGTCACCATGCCATCGCAACGGGCGACGATGGGCTGCGTATGCTGGGCAATGGGCAGCTCGCGCATCGCCCCTTGCGCCTCGCATATGGCCTGGAATTTTCGCCACGCCCGGCCGCTGGTCAGTGTCGCTTCGGCCAGCTTATAGCCGCCACCTATTGGGGCAGCGCCACATAATTCGAGAATGGCGGCGGCCAGCATGAGGGCGCGTTCACGCAGATCCTGCGGCGCGCCGGCTTCCCCTTGCAACACCGCCAGTACATCGCGCGCCTCGAGTGCGGGCCCGATGCCCCGGCCCACCGGCTGGCTGCCATCGGTGTGCAGGACCCGCACATTCAGGCCTACTGTCTTGCCGATTTGTACCAGACGCTCGCTCAAGGTGCGTGCGGCTTCACTGCTGCGCACCTTGGCCGTTGGCCCCACTGGCACATCGATGACAACGTGCGTGGAACCGGCCGCCGCCTTTTTCGAAAGCACCGAGGCGACAAGCTGGCCTTCGCTATCGAAATCGAGCGGGCGTTCCACCCGGATAAGAATGTCGTCGGCCGGGCTCAATCGTACGTTGCCTCCCCAGACGATGCAGCCCCCCTCGCGTTCGACCACCCGGCGAATAGCCGCAATCTCCAGATCCACGGGCGAAAACACTTCCATGGTATCCGCCGTGCCTGCGGGCGAAGTAATGGCGCGCGAGGATGTTTTCGGGATGGGCAGCCCCAAAGCGGCAATGATGGGTACGATCAGCAAGGTGGTGCGATTACCGGGCAGACCACCCACGCAGTGCTTGTCGGCCACGACCGGATAGGGCCAATGGATACGCTCGCCGGTATGGATCATTGCTTCGGTCAAGGCAAGCGTTTCCGCTATGTTCAGCCGGTCGCCCGCACAGGCGGTGACAAAAGCGGATAAATGCAAATCCGAATATTGGCCGGCGACCACATCGCGAATAATGGCTTCCATGTCTGCCGTACCGAGGGTGCCGCCGTATACCTTGGCGCGCAGCGCACTTTCCGAGGCAACGGGGGGCGGATGGGCCAGTTCGATGGCGTCGCCTTCGCATGCGCCCAGCATGCGCCACGCCGCTTCGGAGAGGCTGGCTTCGTATACCTGAAGCATTTCGCCGTGCACCACATTCAATGTGGCGACCAGACTGCGCTGGCCGAGGCGCACCAGCACGCGGGAACGCGCCTCGAAACCTTCTGCGCGGCAGGCGTAGCAATCGCTGCGCATATAGACGACCGGCTCCTGGTAGGTGTCGATACCCAGGCGGCGCAGCCGCAACCGGTGCAGCGCCCCTTGAGCAGGCGCGGGTGGCCCTTGCATCATGCGAGCACGGTTTTTTCGAGATAGTCGGGAACCTCGCAATGCCAGCCGAGGGTTTCTTCGATGCGCTTGCGCAATTCGTCGGCAGCCAGCGGCTCGCCGTGGGTAATAAAGGTTTTTTGGGGAGGCCGTTCGAATCCCCGCAGCCAGTCGAGAATTTCCGTGTAATCGGCATGCGCAGAAAGGCTATTCATCTGCACCACTTCCGCCCGCACCGGCACATACGCGCCGTGTATTTTTATCGCCTCCGCCCCGCTTGTCATCGAGGCACCGCGTGTCCCCATCGCCTGAAACCCGGCGAACAGCACCATGTTGCGCGGATCGGCGGCGAAGGCCTTGAGATGGTGCACCACTCTGCCCCCGGTCGCCATTCCGCTCGCCGAAATGATGATCATTGGCCCGTGGCGTTCGTTCAATGCGCGTGACTCTTCAGGTGAATTGACGATATGTGCAACCGTCCATGCCGCCTTGCATTCGTCCGCCGAAAGCCGGTGCTCCTGATGATGATCGCGATAAATCCGCGTCGCATCGACAGCCATTGGGCTATTGAGAAAAATCGGCACAGGCGGAATTTCATGACGCTGGCGCAGCCGCGCCAGATAATGCAACAGCGTTTGCGCGCGGCCCACCGCGAATGCCGGGACGATAACGACACCGCCGCGGTCAAGCGCACGATTAAGGTGTGCTGCAAGCTCCGCTTCCGGGTCGTTTTGCGGATGCCGCCGATCGCCGTAAGTCGATTCGACGACCAGATAGTCTGCCTCACGAACCCGCACCGGGGGCGACATCACGGCATCGTTGCTGCGCCCGAGATCGCCGGAAAAAACGCAGTGCTTGCCCTCTGCATTAACCGCAACCATCGCCGCACCGAGTATGTGACCCGCTGGCAATAATTGAAACGACAGTCCCGGCCGCAAAACAACATCGCGATAAAAATCGACAACAGCCAGATGTTTCAACGCCTGCTTTGCATCGTCGACCGTATAAAGCGGCAATGCAGGGTTATGTTTGGAAAAGGTGTGTTTGTTAGCGTAGCGCGCTTCTTCCTCCTGTAAATGCCCAGCGTCGGGAAGCATGATACGGCACAGGTCGCGGGTAGCAGCGCTACAGTATATTTTGCCGACAAAGCCTTGTTTCACCAGCAACGGCAGATAACCGCTGTGGTCGATATGCGCATGGGTCAGAATGACTGCACTGATTTGTGACGGCGCGACAGGAAACGGACTCCAGTTGCGCAAGCGCAGTTGTTTCAAGCCCTGAAAAAGTCCGCAATCGACCAGATGTGATTGCCCCTGCCCGCTCAGCAGATACCGCGAGCCGGTGACTGTTCCCGTTGCACCCAGAAAATGCAGTTCCATAGGCTTGCTTAAACTATTGGCGCAATTTATTTGATCAGCAGCACAGGGATTTGTGCCTCAGCGACCACGCGTGTTGCCACCGATCCCATGACCAGGTTGCCAAGCGCGGTACGGCCATGCGTGCCCATCACAATCATCTGGCAGCCATGCGTTTGTGCGGCTTTGCTTATTTCAACACTGGGCTCGCCCACCGTCCAGATTTCGGTCGCAGCTACATGATGCTTCAGCAGTATCTCGCGGGCGGGAGCAAGCGCGGTCAGCGCTTCTTCGGCGTAATACTGATCGACCACATCGCGTCCTAGCCAGGCTTTTGCTAAAGAAGAAGGTACGGGTAAATGGACGTTGATCAGTGTGATCTGGGGCGGTGCGCCAAAAATATCACGATGATCCAGAACGTATTGCAAGGCACGCAAACAATTTGCTGAACCATCAACAGGAATTAATACATGCATAGTCAATCTTTCTGTGTAAAGAGTTAATTAAGGGTTAAGGGTTAAGGGTTAAGGGTTAAGGGTTAAGGGTTAAGGGTTAAGGGTTAAAAATATTAAGGCACCTTTTATCAAGGGAGCATTTTATAACCGGCGAGCCGTTTCGCACGTTATACCCCGCAGTTTAGCGGTATGTGTGGTGCATATATCTACACGAACCACTCCATTTTTATCACCAAAAAATTACCGAACCCGAAGGAAATTAACTTCAAATAAGTAGCATCAAAATAGAGGAAATAAGAGGCGCGGTAGCTTATCATCATTTATGCAACCTTCGATAAAAGGATGAGATAGATATCATCTTTAACCCTTTTTTATTATCTGCCCGTTTAATAGAGAGCTTAACTCCATAAAGGGAAAACTATGAAGCCACTTTTATGTCTTTGCTTAGCCGCCGTCCTCGGTTTAATGCTTGCAGGCATTTCTGTAAGTCATGCAGCAACCAGTGCTGCGCAGAAAACACTCGCCAGTTTTAAAAATGAAACAGAACTCAAGATCTGGCTGGAAAAATTGCGTGCCCGCCTAGAATCCACGGCTAAACGAGGTCGTAGTGCATCAAGCACTGCTTCATCGAGCGCTCTGGCAGATACCACCATTGCCACGCCTGCTCCTGCAGCAAGCATGCCCGTGCAATCGATGGAACTGGAAAAAGTTGCCGAACCCCAAGCCGATGGCGAATCGGTGACCAACGTTCAGACTGCTGGCGTCGACGAGGGTGGTATCGTCAAGGTGCATGGCGATTATCTGGTTATCTTGCGCCGCGGTCGCTTGTTCACTGTCAGCTTAGCCAGCGGCGGGCTAAAACCAGTTTCAAAGATCGATGCTTATGGGCCCGGCATTGACCCTAACGGTGCGTGGTATGACGAGATGCTGATTACCGGCAACACGATCGTAGTCATCGGTTATTCTTACGCGCGCGGCGGCACCGAAGTAGGGCTTTTCGACATCGATCAAACCGGCCTGCTCAGCCACCGCGGTACGTACCATCTGCGCTCCAACGACTATTACTCTTCACGCAATTACGCCAGTCGGCTGATTGGCAACAAGCTTATTTTCTATACGCCGCTTTACCTCAACATTTATGGCGATACGCTAGCGGGCTTCCCCGCTATGCGCAAGTGGCGACCGAACGCCAGTGTGAGCGACTTCAAACGCATTGCACCCGCTACGCGTATTTACCGTACCGATGATGATATTGCGCCCTATGGATTGGCTTTGCACACCGTCACCATGTGTGATTTGGCAAAGCGTGAAATGGAATGCGAGGCCACTGGTGTGCTAGGCCCAGCGGGCCGGGTGTTTTACGTTTCGGCAGGCTCGGTATATGTATGGACGACTGGTTATCAGCAAATACAAAATGAAAATCGCCCTCAATCGGCTGTTTTTCGCATCCCGCTTGATGGTAGTGCGCCAAGTGCATTAAAAACCGGTGGCAACCCCATCGATCAATTTTCTTTTTTGGAAAGTAGCGACGGTTATTTGAATGTTTTGTTGCGATCGACTGGTCGTGGCGAAGCAATGTGGGGGGCGGAATCGAGCACTGGCGCCACTGCGCTGCTACGTGTACCGCTGCGCCTGTTCGGCGACGGGACCGAAAGCGCAGGTAAAGATCACTACCGGCGGCTCCCCAGTTCGCAGGGTTACAACGTGCAAAACCGTTTTATTGGCCCCTATCTGCTATACGGAAATGGTAGCACCTGGGGCAAATCAAACCCGCCCCGCTCGAACGTCCTGCATGCCTTGCGCTGGGCCGAGCCTGGCACCGTACAAACGCGGTCGCTCCCGCATGGTGTAGACCGCATTGAGGCGATGGGACGACATGCTGTAGTCATTGGCACGGTGGGGAAAGATCTGCTTTTTTCCAGCGTGCGTTTGAACCGCGATATCAGCGTGCCGCACCGCTTCACACGCGAAAACGCTGCGCAGGGTGAAACGCGCAGCCACGGGTTTTTCTATAAAGCTGAAGGCGAAGAAAATGGCATCGTCGGCTTGCCGATTGTCGGTGGGGGCCGCCCCGGGTACCGCCAACTGCGCGAAGGCTCGGCAGCAGTCCTATTTTTGCGTAATGAAGATTTGCTACTCGGTGAATTAGGCGAGTTAACAGCCAAGCCTGAAGTCAAGCAAAAAGATAATTGCCGCGCTTCCTGCGTGGATTGGTACGGCAATGCGCGACCGCTGTTTCTCAAAAATCGCGTGTTTGCCTTGATGGGCTATGAAATCGTTGAGGGCCGACTAGGTTACGACGATATCAGCGAACTCCGGCGGGTGAGTTTTGCGCCCGGATAAACTCAGATAGGTCATCTGTTGCCAGCGTGGGAGGTTGCAACAAAACCGTCATAATGACTACAATAGCGTCCCGCTATCCCACAACAAGTATATTTTGATTGGGATGAAACGATAGAGGTCACTATGTCTTCAATCCGTTTTTATGCTGTTATCGCTTTTAAATTGGCTGTCATTTTGATGCTTTTTCCAACGACCAGCCATGCAGTTTCCGTCAGAATGCAAACCGCGCTGGGGCCTATCGACATCGAGTTGTTTGATACTGATGCCCCACAGACCGTGGCCAATTTTCTGAGCTATGTAGAGAGTGGTGCCTATAACAATTCATTCATTCACCGCAGCATTCCTGGCTTCGTCATTCAAGGTGGCGGCTATATTTGGGATAGTACCTCCAATAGCCCCGTCGTTATTCCTAAAAAACCACCAGTTGTAAATGAATTTAATCTCCTTCACTCGAATCTGCGTGGCACCATTGCCATGGCCAAAGTTGGGGGCAATCCCAATAGCGCAACCTCCGAGTGGTTCATCAATCTTGCCGATAATTCAGCAAATCTCGATACGCAAAACGGCGGCTTCACTGTATTCGGACGTGTAAGTGCAGCCAGCATGGCAACGGTCGATACCATCGCCAATCTTCCTCGGGTCAACGCAGGGGGCGCATTCAGCGAATTACCTATCGCCAATACCCCGACGGACGGTATTATCCAGAAATCGACCCTCGCAGTAATACTCACTGCCCTCAAGATCAGCGGCCCCAGCTATCATGGCTTGTGGTGGAACCCGGATGAAGCTGGTTGGGGAATGAGTCTTACCCACCATGGCAATATCATTTTCGCAGCACTTTATACTTATGACGAAACGGGTGCGCCTGTTTGGTACGCGATACCCAATTGCCCGGTATCCGCAAATGTCTGCACTGAGGATTCGAGCGGTACATCCTGCCCTGCTGTTCCGTCGTATAGCTGCAATGGCGATATTTACAAGGTTAGCGGCGGTACTCCTCCTACCTTGCCGTGGAAAACAGAGGGCAAGATTACGACCCTGGTCGGGAAAGGAAATCTAGTATTTAAAGATGCCAACAACGGCACCTTTACTTTTATCGACAAAACACTTGTTGGTTCTATCATTCCTGATCCGTTACCACCTGGTACTCCTATCGTTTCCAAAACCATTACCCGACAAATTTTTGCAACAGGGGAGACTGAACCCGCAATCAACTACACCGATTTATGGTGGAACCAGAACGAATCAGGTTGGGGCGTTTCGTTAACCCAGCAATACGGCATCATCTTTGCGGCCTGGTTTACCTACGATGCAGCAGGTAATCCGGTGTGGTATGTCGCTTCCAATTGCCCGCTTGAAAAATCTGTTTGTACCGGCGACCTTTATCAGGTCAATGGAGGCACGCCGCTTACCTCGGTGTGGAATGGCACCAAAAAGAATGTTACCAAGGCGGGGAGTGTGACTTTTGAATTCGCTGACCCCAGCAATGCCACCATGACGTATACCTTTAATAATGCCCCTAATGTCATCACGAAAAAAGCCATCACGCGGCAAGTGTTTTAACGTTCTCTCTTGTAATTCCCCAATCATGAACTGCAGGACAAGGCGGAGCACCCCGCCTTATTGCGCGCCCATTCCGGACGGCGAGCGGCCAGGTCGTCACTTTCCGGTTGTTCGTCATAGGGGCGCTGCAATATATCCATCAAGCGATTCAGGACTGATGCATCGCCTTGCTCAAGCGCATCGATAGCCTGCTGCGCCAGATAATTGCGCAAAACATATTTGGGATTGGCACGATTCATCTGTGCGCGGCGCATCTCATTTGCTTGCCCTTCTTCTTGCACTCTGAGCCGATATCGGTGCATCCAATCGGCGAGATGGTTACGATAGGGCGAATCAAATACATCTTCAGAATAAAATGCGCGGTGCAGCGGCTCCAGCAATCCATTCGCATCGTCCCTTGTTTTTCCTTCGGCATTAGCACCTATGGAAACAGCCGCAAGACCACGAAAAAACAACGTCATATCGGTCTCGGTTTTTTGCAGCAGTGCTAGCAGATCGCTGAGTAATTTTTCATCGCCAGGCTTGTCGATTAAACGCAATCCCAGTTTGTCCGCCAACATCTGTCGTGCGGTACGCGAGAAAGTTTCTTCAAATACGATTAATCCGCCTTTGAGTACGTCGGTGTCTTCGATAAGAGGGGCGAGTGCGGCGGCCAGTCGCGTCAGATTCCAGCGCGCGATCTGCGGCTGATTGCCATAACAATAGCGGCGCCCTTCCGCATCGGTGGTATTGGGCGTCCAGCCGGGATCGAAACCTTCCAGCCAGCCATACGGGCCATAATCAATGGTTAGTCCGAGTATCGACATATTGTCGGTATTCATCACCCCGTGCACAAATCCAACCCGCATCCAGTGCGCCACCATGACGGCGGTACGCCGGCACACCTCTTCAAACCAGCGCGCATAAATGACCGATGAAGTTGACGATGAAGAAGACGCCAATCCCAATTCAGGGAAATGTGTGGCAATTACATAATCGGCCAGGCGCTTGAGCGAATCTAATTCCTCATTCGCGGCCAGTATTTCAAAATTGCCGAAGCGCACAAATGAAGGTGCCACGCGGCAAACCACCGCGCCAGGCTCGGCCTGTGGGTGGCCATCGTAAAACATATCGCGTACAACGGTTTCACCCGTCGCCACCAAACTGAGCGCGCGGGTGGTGGGCACGCCAAGGTAATGCATCGCCTCGCTGCACAAAAATTCGCGTACCGAGGAGCGCAACACCGCCCGGCCATCAGCCGTGCGTGAATACGGCGTCCGTCCCGCACCTTTGAGTTGAAGTTCGCGACGTTGTCCGTCGGGGCAGATCACCTCACCCAATGTAATGGCGCGGCCGTCACCAAGCTGGCCCGCCCAATGGCCAAACTGGTGGCCGCCGTAGCGTGCCGCATACGGCTGCATGCCCGGTAATTGCCGATTGCCCCCCAACACCTGGGCCGCTACGCCGTCGAACGAATCAGGACGGGTGACGCCCAACATTTCGCCTACCGCATCGGCCCACGCCAATAATCGCGGCGCAGCCACAGGTGTCGGTTCAACCTGCGTATAGCAGGCATTTTTTACTTGACGCGGTATATTTTGTACTAACGGATCGGCCGGCAGCTCGCGCACAAAACTGTTATCGAAACGAAGCGCATGAAAATCGGTGCGTGCGGCGGAATCCGTTATAGGGGGAGTATTCATTCAGTTTCCTTGCTGCTCTGCTTTAAATATTCGGCCATGGCCGTAAAACGCCGCCGGGTCTGCCAGGCAAAAATCCGCGCAGCAATAAAATCGAATGGTGCAAGCAGCCAGCGTGGCCGCAATTTGATATGAAATGAATAATCGAGTTCGGAACCACCGCCCTCGCTCTCAATATCGCGATGCTTCATGGAGGCACCCCAAAAATAAAAGAGGCCCGTTGGCGCAACAATAATCGCCGCTGCTACATGCGGCGGATCGTAGGCGACAAAACGGGTTCGCATCGACAGTACCGCTTTCCAGCCTTTGCCGCGATTAAAACTGATAGCACCAACGAAGGGATGGCTGGCCCCTCCTTCCACGTACGCCTCTTTGAGCAACGTATCCCAACGCAGGCGAACCGCGTGATTGTGAAAAGCCTCGAAAGCAGCGGCACTACCCGCCGGCATCCGCATCCTGATCCGTCCGCGTGCCACCTTACACCACCGCCAAGGGCCGGGCGACCATCATAAAAACAATCGCCACCACCATTGAAAACGCCGGAATACCCAGTATGAACCATACGCGAAACCAGCTCGCGAAATGCGGTGAGAGTGCCGCCACCGAAGGGGCTGACGCCGCAAGCCGGCTCAGTTTTACCTGAATCCACACCACCGGCAACCAACAGGCGCCCATCAATAAAAACAACGTCAACACTGTCACTGTCCACGGGCTGATCCACGACCAGCCCGCCAAATGCAGCAATGCCGCGCCGCTCACAAATTGAATAACAACCGCGGGTGCCGTAAACACGGCATCTGCAATCACGGTAAAGCGCAACACTGTGCGCAACGCACCGATATCATCACGCCCGAGCGCATACCGCGAACCAAACCAGCAAAAGAATGCAATGCCCATACCCGTGCCCATCAAAACCGTGGCGGAGAGCACATGCACGACCTTCCATCCTATGTATGCATCCATCACCGCAGTTCCTCGACAGCACAGGTCATGCCCCAACGCGCAAATTCGGGCGCGAAATCGTCAAGGGGCACCAACCCCATGCACGGCATCGCCCCGACTTCATGCATGGTTCCCGCAGCAAGCTTGCGTGCCAACAATATCGCCGCCATGCAGGGGATCTGCGGGCCATGGTTCTCGGGGGCAATTACATGCCAGCGCAACGCCAGCGGATTATTATCGACCCCCATGCCGGACATCGTTACCGTCATGCCACCAGTCGCAGAGCCAAAACGATCAAGCCGCCGGGCCATCCATTCCCAGGCCGGCGCCATGCGCGCAATCGGCAACGGCACCCCGATACGCCGCAAGCCCGCCAATGCGGCGATTGCCCGGTGTTGAATGCCCACTTCCAGCGCAGCACGAAAATCCACATGCTTTACGCCGGGATAACGTACCGGGAACAACGCAAGATCGGGCACATCGCACAGTGCACTGAGGCGTTTGCCGAGCGGGCCTACCGTAACTGTTTTTACCTCCTGCCAGCCATATACCGTGCGCCAGGTGCTATGCCGCCATACTTGGAAGGGCCGCCCTGCATAGCTCATCACCCCGGCCAGCGTGGCCACCCCACGCGGCGCACTTTGTGCGGGTGCAATCACCGTCTCGATCGACTCCAGCGTAACGAAACGTGAGCGGTAAGCATCGACCACTGCCGAAGAAAGCCCCGGCAAAGTGCTGGCACCACTCACGGCCAAGCGATTGGCGGCCCGTGCATTTGCATCGACTACTGCGCCAAACCCTGCGACGAAATCGCGACCATCGGAAAGATCGATGTAATGGGCGCCACAGGCCAATGCTGCTTTCGCCACACCATAATCCTGCCCCTGAAACGGGCCTATACAGTGAATCACGATGTCTGGTTTGAGTTGCCGCAAAGTGGCCGCGAAATCCGGTGCAGTCATATCGAGCGTGGCAGTGCGAATTCCCAACTGCGAAAAATCGGCCGGTGCCGCACCGGGGTTGCGCCCGGCGGCAATCACGCTTAACGAAACGTCGCGCGCCAGCGCACGGCAGATACGTGCACCGAAATTTCCGTAACCGCCTGAAACTACAATTTGCATGCAGGAATGATAACGTAGCATTTGCTCTACCAGAATGAAGCCTTATGGAACATTCAGTAATAAATCGGAACGTTCTCTCTAGCAGTTTGTTGAAATTTGTCGCGAGCGCCGGGGAGGCGAGGCGGAAATGGGCGAAAAACCGGAATGTATGGGTATACATGAGGATTTTGAGTCCATTTCCAACGATGCATCGCCAAGCGCAGCAGAATTTCAACAAACTGCTAGAAAGTTGCAAAGACTAAGTGCAACACCTTCATGTTATAAGGTGCTGCCATGCCTGGGTAAAAGGTCATTGAGGGCATCAACGCAGCGGACTTTTTTATCCTAGGAACCTCTGATTAAGTCCTACATGGCCGCACCAACCCACGCAGCGGCGATCATTAGCGCCAATCCGGGCACGATTCGCCGCGCATAAGGAATACCGCCCGAGGCGAAGGCAAGCACAGCCTTCACCAGCGTATTGGCGCTTAACGCCGTCAGCACGGCGACAACCGCGAGAGAGGGCGAAATTTTTCCCGCCGCCAGCAACGATGACGATGCAACGGCCATGGCGTGCGCATCGGCCAGCCCGGACACCGCTGCGGCTACAACAACGCCGCGTTCGCCCACCCAGGCATTGAGCGCGGCGGCAACCGTGAGTACCGCGCCAATCAATGCGGTAAAGGTCAGCACTGCGGAAAGTTCGAATGCACGGCCACGGTTAACGGTTGGCGCCGCCTTTGTGCGCAACGCCTGCAGCGTGAACCATGCGGCATACAATACTGCCGCCAATCCGGCAAACAGCAACGGTTTAAGCAAAGGCATCAATAAAACCGGCGCGAGGAAGGCCACAACCCCGGCCAGTTGCACGATGGTGGCGGCCGAAGACAGTACCGCGCCCGCCACCAAAGCCGGCATCAATACCGGCTCCTCGCGCGTGCGCCGGCCCATGGCGAGAATCGTCGCCGAGCTGGAAATGAATCCTGATACGAGCCCGGCCACCGGCAAGCCATAGCGTGGCCCCAGCACGCGCAGCGCGATGTAGCCCAGCGCGCTGACCAGCATCATCAGCACCACAATGCCGGCGAGTGCATGCGGGTTGATCGCATCGAACGGGCCGAGAAAACGATCGGGCGCCAGCGGCAATACAATCAATGCCGCAGCGGCAAACAACAGCGCATCGTGCAGCTCGCGCTCGCTCAGCACCCCCCGTACAAACCTGTGAATACGATCGCGAGCCGCCAGCAAGCCCGCCAGCGCCGCACCCAGTCCGGCAGCCAGCAGCGGCTCGCGCGCCGCCAGGCCGCCGATAAGGCAGGTCAAAAACAGCGCAATCTCGGTGGTCATGCCGGGATCGTCCTTGGTGGAACGGTGGTAAGCCAGTAATGCGAACGCGCCCACCAGCAATGCGGCCACCGCCATCAACGGCACATCGCCCAGCAACATCGCCACCGCGCCGGTGAGCGACGCCACGGCGAAAGTGCGAATGCCCGCCGCTGCGCGCGCGGGTCCGCTGCCTTTGCGCCGCTCGCGCTCCGCGCCGATCAACAACCCTGCACCCAGCGCGATGCACACGGCAAATAACGATTGGGAATCGACTGGCAGCGATGGAATCATGGTTGGGAGTGTAAACGCATCGACCGAAAAAACTCATGCGGAAACCGATTGCGCGGAAGACTGTTCCACTATAGGCTATATTCAGCTTCCACTGTTTTGATGCGCATCAAACGATCGATGCTCCGGTTCCCATAATATTCTTGCAATTTCCATCGATCACGGTGCGACCTCCGTGACCCGTATTACCGGCAGCCTCTTTGCAACTCACCCAACCGCTCGGACAAAGGAATCCATCGACATGAATCGTCAGCAACTGCACGCAACATGGCTGAAATGGCGTTGGCCCGCGCTGGCCCTCGCCGCAGTGCTTGCCGCCGCCGGTTACATGCTGATCCCCACGCTGCTCGGCCCGAAGCTCGCTGCATTGGCAGTAACGAAAAGCGAACTGGTGCAAACCGTGGTCGCCAGCGGCCATGTCGAAAGCCCGGCGCGCATCGAAATCGGCGCGCAGGTCATCGGGCAGGTGGTATCGGTGCCGGTAACAGAGGGGCAGGCGGTCAAGGCTGGCGATATCCTCATCGCCCTCGACGACCACGACGAAAAGGCCGCGGCGCAACAAGCCCGTGCCGCCGTCGATCAAGCCGAAGCACGCGTGCGGCAGCTCCGCGAATTGACCCGCCCGCTCGCAGAGCAGGCCCTGGCGCAGGCCGAGGCCAATCTGGTCAATGTACGCAAACAATACGAGCGCACCCTCGAGCTGACGGCAAAGGGCTTTCTTGGCAAGGCACAGCAGGATGAAGCCGAGCGCAACCTGCAGGTTGCAAAAAGTCAGGTTGAAGCCGCGCGGCTGCAGGTGCAATCCACCCGCGCCGACGGCACCGATTTCGCCATTGCACAGACCAGCCTCGCGCAGGCACAGGCCAGCCTGCAGGCGGCACAGGCAAAACTGGGGCATACCGCCATTGCGGCGCCTGTCGCGGGCACGCTGATCTCGCGCAACGTGGAGCGCGGCGATGTGGTGCAGCCAGGCAAGAGTTTGATGGTGCTGTCGCCCGCCGGGTCGACGCAGCTGGTGGTACAGATCGACGAAAAAAATCTGCGCTACCTCGCCACCGGCCAGCCCGCGCTGGCGGCGGCGGATGCCTATCCGGGAAAGAAATTTCCGGCCCTGCTCGCCTTTATCAATCCGGGTATCGATGCCACGCGCGGCTCGGTCGAAGTCAAACTCAACGTTCCCGCCCCGCCCGATTACCTCAGACAGGATATGACCGTTTCGGTCGATATCGAAGTGGCCCGTCTTGACGGCGCGCTTTCGCTGCCGCTCGAAGCGATCCACGACGCCGCAGGTACCGCGCCATGGGTCATGCGGGTCGTCAACGGGCACACCGAAAAACGCCCCGTCAAACTCGGGGTGCGCGGCGATACGCGGGTCGAGATACGCGATGGCCTTGCAGAGGGCGATCTGGTGCTGCCCGCCAGCGGCCGCGCCATCGCCGAAGGCGCGCGGGTACGGATACAGGCCGCCGGAAAATGAACGCGCTCATGCCGTTCGAATGGATCGCCGCCATTCGTTTTTTGCGCGAGGGCCGCATGCAATCGATCTTCATCATTTCCGGTGTGGCCATTGGCGTGGGCGTCATTGTTTTCATGTCGGCCTTGTTGTCGGGGCTGCAAGCCAACCTGTTCAAGCGCGTCATGACATCCCAGCCGCACATCACCATCGAGCGTCCCAAACAGGTTGCCACCCCCCTGCACGAGCCCGCGCCGGGTGAACACACGATCGCCACCGTCCAGAAACCCTCGCAGCGCACCATCTCGATCGACCAATGGCAAAAACTGCGTGACCAAATGAAAAGCCGCGCCGATGTGGTCACCGTATCGCCCACCGCCGCAGGCCCGGCATTCGTGGTGCGCGGCGAGGCCACGCAATCGATCTCGCTGATCGGCATCGATCCCGAGCAATACGTCAAAATTGTGCCGCTGCCCGAGAAAATGACCGCCGGCACCGTCCGCATGACCAACAGCGACATCATTGTCGGCATGCAAATGGCCGACGACCTCGGCGTCACGTTGGGCGACAAGCTGCGTGTGGCAACCGTGGCCGGCGGCAGCCTCACCCTCAATATTGTCGGCATCTTCGACCTCGGCAGCCGTGGCGCGAACCAGCGTACGGCGTACGTGTTGCTCTCGACGGCGCAAAACCTACTGAACCTCGTTGGCGGCGTGTCGAGCATCGACATCACCGTACGCGATCCCTATGCGGCGGAAATCGTGGCGCAATCCATCACCGCACAAACCGGCTTGCAGGCGCTGTCGTGGATCGCCTCGAACAACCAGCTCTTTCTGGGTTTGAATGCGCAGACCTACTCCAGCATATTGATCCGCCTGTTCGTCGGCCTTTCGGTGGCCGCCGGCATCGCCAGCGTGCTGGTGGTCTCGGTGGTGCAGCGGCAAAAAGACATCGGCATCCTGCGCGCCATGGGCGGCTCGCGCGGGCAGATCATGCGGGTCTTTTTGATTCAGGGCGCGCTGGTCGGGCTGCTGGGCTCGCTGGCGGGTTCCGCGCTGGGCGCCGGCCTGCTTTCTGCATGGGGCCTGGTGGCCAAAAACCCCGATGGCACGCCGATGTTTATCATCACGCTCGATCCCCTGCTGCTCATGGGGTCGGCACTGATTGCAACGCTCACCGGCCTTTGCGCGGCCGCGACGCCGGCCATTCGCGCTTCGCGTCTCGATCCCGTGGTGGCGATGCGTGGCTGACCCCGTCCTCCGGCTTGCGGCCATCCACAAATCCTACAGCGTGGGCACACCGGCTGAAACCGAGGTGCTGCACGGTATCGACCTGCACCTGGAGGTGGGCGAATTCGTCGCCCTGATCGGCCCGTCGGGGTCGGGCAAAAGCACCCTGCTCAACATCATGGGCCTGCTCGATCGGCCGTCGAGCGGGCAACTGTTTATAACCGGCGAAGAAACCGGCAGACTCGACGAGGCAGAACTGACCGCATTGCGCGGCCACGCCATTGGCTTCGTATTCCAGTCACATTTTTTGCTTTCGGCCTTCACCGCGCTGGAAAACGTGATGATGCCGTTTTTGATGCAACGCGGCCGGCCCGACGCGGCCATGCGCGAGGCGGCCGCCAGCCTGCTCGTTCAGGTGGGACTGGAACGCTGGAAAGACAGCCCGGTCAACAACCTTTCCGGCGGCCAGCAGCAGCGCGTGGCGATTGCCCGCGCGCTGGCCCTCTCCCCCCCGCTGATACTCGCCGACGAACCGACCGGCAACCTCGATACCAAATCTGCGGAATCGGTATTCGACCTGCTGCGCAGCGTAAACACCGCGCGCGGCACCACCTTTCTGATGGTGACCCACAACCTTGACATGGCGCGGCGCTGTGACCGCATCATCGAACTGATCGACGGGCGGGTGGTCGATGGCACGCCCGCCGCGCACGCGAACTGATCTTGGCTGGCGCTTCAGGTCGGTGTCGGCACACCCGCCATGCGATCCGCGGCGATAAAGTATTGGCGCGCGTAGGCCAGTAATTGCGCATCCGACGGGTGATCGACCGTTTCCACGCCGATCAAATGATCGAGCAGATCATGGTGGCGGCGGCTCACATGCTTGACAAAAGCGAGCTTGGCATTGGCCGGGCCGACAATCAGCCATTCGCGCACGCCGCGAATCGCGGCCACGATGGCCTCGTAATACTCCGGGTGCTCGGCGGCCTTGCCCGCCCCCACACTGTCCGCGTGGTGGTGCTGGTGCTCATGGCGGCGCGGCGCATGCACAACGGCGGGCGCGGCCGCCTCCTCACGATTAAAAGCGACGATATGCGCTTCGCTATGGTCAAGCCAGACAACGACATGGGTGGACTGCATGGATTCTTCTCCAAAGTGGGCATCGAACGGCGGCCGGTTTTATCGGTCGCCCTGAACCCTCATTCTATATGGCAAACGGAAAAATGCCTTGCGCCATATCAAAGGGATGGCGTATTCAAGGGCAAGGCCCGCGATGTATAGCGGTGTTGTAAAACTTCAACCCGTACCTCACAACCTGCACCTCAACCCGCACGCTTTTCCAGCGCATGGCGGCCCGCGGGAGTCGCCATCACCACCACCACATCGCCCGGCTGAACGATCCGCTCCGGCGCAGGATTGAAAACCGTCTCGCGGCCGCCCGCCTTGACCGCCAGCACAATATATTCGGGGCTGGGCGGCGCAAAAGCATCGATGCGGCCCGGCGCCCCCGCTTCCACCGTAATCTGTTCCACGCGCACGTTATCGTCGGAGCGCAGCATCTCATCGAGAAAAGTCACCACCTGCGGGCGGATCATGCTCGAAACAATACGCATGCCGCCGGTGAAATCAGGCGAAACAATGGCATCCGCGCCCACCCGCTCCATCTTGGAAAAATAATTCACGTCGTGGCAGCGTGCGACCACACGGCAGGCCGGATTCAACTGCTTGGATGAAAGCGTAATCACCAGATTGCGGCTGTCGTCGCCGGTCACCGCAAAGAGTCCCGCAGCGCGCCGGATGCCCGCCTGTTCGAGCAGCTCGTCCTCGGTGCCATCGCCCAGAACGTGCATCGCGCCCGGATAGCGTTCCGCGTGCGCGGCAATCTTCGCTGGATCGATATCCAGAATCACATAAGGCCGTTCGGTTTTATCCAGTTCATGCGCCACATTGCCGCCGACGCGCCCGGCCCCGCACACGATATAGTGCCCCGATAATTGCCCGATGCGATTCAACATTTTCCGCCTCCGTAGCGCCTCATTTAATTCGCCGGCGATGATAAACGCCGTCAATTTTGAAAAAATATACGTCGTAACGCCGATACCGGCAAAAGCAATCGCCATGGTAAAAATGCGCGCGCCCGGCATGCCCGTCATATCGACGATCTCGCCGTAACCGATGGTGGCAATGGTGATAAACGTCATGTACAGCGCATCCACCACACTCGTGGCGGGCGTGCCGATAATCAAATAACCAATCGTGCCGACCGCCAGCACCACGATCAAGGCAATGGCCGGCCCCACGAACCGGTGGTAAATACGCGCAATAATCAGATCGGGCATGCCGGGCTATTCCAAATTGCAGTAAAGGCAATCATTATTACCTGTCACCGCGATTAACGTGATTGATGCAGGCCGCGAGATCGAAGCGCCGAGTGAATAACGGGTATTACGCAGAGGCAGCGGAGCATTCTTGTGCAAATGGCTTTTCCGAAGATAAGCCGCCGCCGTCATTCCCGCGAAAGCGGGAATCCAGCGACTTTGTTGGTAACTGATGTTACGTGGAAGCAAAGCGGCTTTCCTGTGAAAACGGCATTTTCGTGAAAAACTTTCTCTCAGCAGGGCATAACATCCGTGAGTACCTCAAATGGAATCGGCCCAGTGACAGTTTGACCGTTTAATTCAAGCAATTCGGGAATCAGCAACTTGAGTTTTTGCAGCAGCGCTTCTGCCGTTTTTGCTTCAGTCGCCAGGCCGGGGACATCGTCACAGGAGGCAACCCATACTTTCGCTTCATCGTCCCATAGAGCATGCACGTAATAGGGTGGCCTCATCACAACACTCCTGATGTGAAATTTGCTGATGCCAAGCGTAGCACCAAACCACTGAGCAAGGCATCATCGTTTTATTAAGGAACCTCTGATTAAGTCCCACATGGCCGCGCGCTCGGTTTTCCGGGATG
>CAZRAL010000011.1:0-62359 GCA_964598005.1 uncultured Burkholderiales bacterium | reverse complement strand
ACAACCGGACAGGTCGCGTGCTATAAATCCGGACAACTTAAAAACTCGCAACACACTCGAATTGCACTCGAATTGCGCGATGTTGCGGGTTTTTAGAATTGTCCGGTTCTGTAGCTAGCGTGCGAGCTGAAGTTGACCCCATATCACGGACACCTTATTGTTCTTTGAGAAGGAGCCCGAAATGTCCAAACCGTACATCCGCAAGCCACCCTATCCGGCGCAATTTCGTGAACAGATGATTGAGTTGGTTCGCGCGGGGCGTAAGCCCGGCGAATTGGCCAAGGAGTTTGGCTGCCATGTCACCAGCATCCTGAACTGGATAGGCCAGGCCGATGGAGCGACCGGTGTCGTGCCAACCCAGGCCATTGCCCGCTTCAAAGCTGGTAATGACACCAGCGTGCGCACCTATTTAAGCCGCTTGTACGCCAAGCTCGGCGCCAAAAACGGCAGGTCGGTGGTAGCCTGGCTATTGCATCCATGGGGCGAGGTTCCCCCGACCTTGCTATGGTGAAACTGCCCGTTGCAGGCGGCGGCGCCTGCTGCAGCCTAACCGCTAAAGTTACTTGGCACAAATGTAACTGGCGCGTTCACATATGATATTTTTCAGGTTTCGCGATTTATAGTCACTGCACTTGCCTCGCCTGCCAACCCGATTATCAATTTCTATGTTTCCAGCATCGCCAGAAATGCCGCCTCGTCGAGGATAGTAATTTCCAATTCTCTTGCTTTGTCGAGCTTGCTGCCCGCGTCGGCACCCGCAATCACATAGTCGGTTTTCTTCGATACGCTGCCAGTCACTTTGGCACCCGCGGCTTGCAGTTTTTCCTTGGCATCGTCGCGCGCGAGAGTGGGCAAGGTGCCAGTCAATACCACGGTCTTGCCGACGAAAGGGCCACGCACGGGTTTGACCGCCGGTTCTTCTTCGCTCCAGGTCACGCCACGCGCGCGCAGTTGTTCGACGACTTCGCGGTTATGCGGTTCGCCAAAAAAGCGCACCATGCTTTCCGCAACAACCGGCCCGACATCGGTAACTTGCTGCAACTCATCAACACTGGCGCTGAAAATTGCATCGAGTTTGCCGAAGTGCTGGGCGATGTCTTTGGCCGTGGTTTCACCAACATGACGTATGCCCAGCGCATAAAGAAAGCGCGCCAGCGTGGTCTGTTTGCTTTTGTCGATGGCGGCGAGCAGATTGGTTGCCGATTTTTCCGCCATGCGTTCCAGATTCGCCAACGCAGCAAGACCCAACCGGTACAGGTCGGCAGGGGTATGAACGATACCGCTCTCGACCAGTTGATCCACCAGTTTATCTCCCAGGCCTTCGATATTGAGCGCGCGGCGCTGGGCAAAGTGCAGCAGCGCCTGTTTGCGCTGTGCCGGACAAAACAGGCCGCCGGTGCAGCGCGCGGCGGATTCGCCAGCAAGGCGAATAATGGCCGAGCCGCACTCCGGGCATTGCGTGGGCATGACGAATTCGCGCGCATCTGCTGGGCGCTGCGCATAGATCACGGCGGCTACCTCGGGGATGACGTCGCCGGCGCGGCGTACGATGACGGTATCGCCGATTTTCAAATCCTTGCGCCGTATTTCGTCTTCATTGTGCAGGGTGGCGTTGCTAACCGTGGTGCCGCCAACGAAAACCGGCTGCAGCCGGGCCACTGGGGTAATGGCGCCGGTGCGGCCGACTTGCACATCGATGTCAAGCAGCACCGTCGTCGCCTCTTCGGCCGGGAATTTATGAGCCACGGCAAAGCGCGGCGCCCGCGAGACAAAGCCCAGCTTTTGTTGCTGATCGTAACGGTTGATTTTGTATACCACGCCATCGATTTCAAAAGGCAAGGCGGGGCGCTGGGCGCTTATGTCGCGATAATAGTCGAGCAAGCCGCTTGCACCGTGAACGACGCGGCGTTGCTTGGCAATGGGGAGGCGCATTTGTTGCAGCCAATCCATGAGAGCCGAATGCGAGGTGGGCAAGGCGGTTCCTTCTGCCGCGCCCATCGAGTAGGCAAAAAAAGTAAGCGGCCGTTCAGCGGTCAGTCTGGGATCGAGCTGGCGTAGGCTGCCCGCAGCCGCGTTGCGCGGGTTGACGAAGCGCTTCTCTTCTTTGGCGGCTTGGCGTTCATTCAGGCGCTCGAAATCGCGTTTCAACATCAATACTTCACCGCGCACTTCGAGCAGCGTTGCGGTGCTGTCGATGCGCAAGGGGATGCTGCGCACGGTGCGCAAATTGGCAGTGACATCCTCGCCGACCGCGCCATCGCCCCGCGTGGCGCCTTGTACAAAAAACCCGTTTTCATAGGTCAGGCTGATTGCCAGCCCGTCAAATTTTGGTTCGCAGGCATATTCGATTTCACCCTCAACATCCAAACCTTCACGGCAGCGGCGGTCGAAGGCACGCACGTCTTCTTCGCTGAAGGCATTGGAGAGCGACAGCATGGGCAGCCGATGGGTGACTTCGGCAAAGTATTCGAGGGGTTTACTGCCGACCCGCTGTGTGGGTGAATCCGCAACCACCAGTTCGGGGTGTTGCGCTTCAAGCGCGACCAGTTCGTGGTAAAGCTGGTCGTATTCGGCGTCGGCGATGATCGGTTCGTCGAGCACGTGGTAACGATACAGGTGCGTTTCCAGCTCGCGCCGCAACCAGGCGGCGCGTTCGGCGGCGGTTTGCGAGGCGCTCATCGGTGTAGTGTGTCAGCGGTAGAGGCGAAGCGCCGCCGCCGAGCCGGGCGCTACCCCTTTGGCCTCCATCTGCGAGACGATCTGCGCAATGGCATCGGCGATGATTTTTTTGCCGCTGGCAGTCAGGGGCTTGCGATTATCGTCCACCACTTCGCCCTGCAAGGCATCGGCAAATACCAGGACGCTATCGAACATGCGTTCGAAAGCCGCCACAGGCCGCAATATGCGGGGCACATCCAGCGCGAAAGTGATGCCGGAGAGATAGCCTGCCTGCGGAGCGATACCAGGCGGTTGCGCCGGATCGATGTTGCGCAGCGTGAAGAGCGTGCGACCGTTTTCGTCGCGTTGCGCATATTCATCCGACCCCAGGCGGATCATGCCGTTGAGTTCGGCCAGTTCACGCACCCGGGCGGGAATAAAGGTGACGCCATTGCGGCCCGTCACGTTAACGGCGATTTCGATATCGGTATCGGCGCAGAGTGCATCCACCGCCAGCGCGCGCTGGCGGGCCGACTCCACGCCTTCGCGCTGTGATATAGCCTCCACCGTTTCGGCGAAGTGCTGGATCGTTTCCAGAAAAGTAGCCAGCGTATCCGCATCGGTGGGGCCTTGGCGGTCGGCCAGTTGCATACCGGCGCGCAATTCGCGGAACGGCACATCGTCGCTGGTATCGATCAGAGTCCAGCGGCCATCCGTTAGCCCTTCCCAGATTACCGTTTTGCCCAGAGCCTGAGTGGCTTGCACCACGGGGGCATAGTGGTCGGCGCTGATCAGCGCCTGCGCCAGTACCAGCACGGTGCAATCGATTTCGCTGTGTATGCCGGTTGTCGAATCGGTCGACAAGGATGGCAACCCAGTGTAAGCATGGCCTTCGCTGGAGGGATGGGGATGGGAATGGGCATCGTTTTCGTCCGGCGCGGGCCAGTTGCCGAATTGCGGCTCGACACGGGCGCGCGCACCGCCTTCGAGCAATACATCAGCATGGCTGGAGGCAAAGGCGCGCTCGGCCTGCTGCCGGTATTTGCGCTCCTGCCAGCGGTTGTAGACAATTACCACGGCAATAATCATGGCCACAATGCCGATCAAGGCCAATTGAAAGTCGCTGATCATTGTTTCCCTTGCTGGATGAGGGTGGCATGGTTGCCGCTCATGCCACAGCCTGCACCGGTTGCGCGGCAAAACGTTTTGCCGCATGAATATCGACCTCCACCACCCGCGATACGCCCGGCTCGTTCATGGTGACGCCGACCAGTTGCTCGGCCATTTCCATGGTGACCTTGTTGTGGGTGATGAACAGAAATTGCGTGACCTCGGACATTTTTTTCACCAGTTCGCAAAAGCGGTCGGTGTTGGAGTCGTCCAGCGGCGCATCGACCTCGTCGAGCAGACAAAACGGCGCCGGATTCAGCTTGAACAGCGAGAAGACCAATGAAAGCGCGGTCAGCGCTTTTTCGCCACCCGAAAGCAGCTGGATGGACTGGTTTTTTTTGCCCGGCGGTTGCGCGAAAACCTGCAGGCCGGCATCGAGAATTTCATCGCCGGTCAGTTTCAAAAAGGCGTTGCCGCCACCGAACAGGGTGGGGAACAGTTCCATGAAATTGCGGTTGACCGTTTCGAAGGTGGCTTGCAGCAGGTCGCGGGTTTCGCGGTCGATGCGTTTGATGGCGGATTCCAGCGTGGCGACAGCTTCGTTTAGGTCCGCCGATTGCGCATCGAGAAAGGCTTTGCGTACCGAGGATTGTTCGAGTTCGGCCAAGGCGGCCAGATTAACTGCACCCAGATCGGCGATGGCTTGATGAAGTCGGTTGATTTCCGCCTGTAACGAAGAGGAACGCGTTTTCTTTTCCACCAACTCGGCCAATTCTTCCAGATTGGCGCTGGCTTCGGCGAGTTGCGCGGTGTACATCTCCTCGTTGAGGCGCGCTTCCTGTTCCTTCATGCGCAGTTCGGTGATTTTGTCGCGCAAGGGCTGCAGGCGCTGTTCGATTTGCGTGCGGCGGTCCTCCAGTTCCTTGAGCTGACCCGTGGCCTGCTCCATGCCGTCGCGTGCTGCTTGCAGTATTTTTTCACGCGCGCTGCGATTTTCCAGCGCCGTCTGCAAACGGTCGCGGATATTGCCTTCCTGCAATTGTTCCAGTTCGCTGGCGAGCGCGGTTTTGCTGCCCGCCAGCGCCTGCAAGCGCTGGGCCAGCGAGGCCGTCATGTCGGTCAACGATTTGATTTTGTCGTGACAGGAACGCTCGAAATAATTGGCTTCCTGTATGGCGCGCTCGGTCGCGTTCACGCGCTCACGCACATCCTGCAATGCGCGTTCGGCCTGTTGCTGGGCGGCTTCGAGCGCCATCAACCCATCGGTCAATTCGCCGATGCGATTGCCGCCCTCTTCCAGGCGCGCCTGCGCTTCGAGCATTTCTGTGCGCTCTTTTTCCTCTTCCTGCTCGAGCAGCGCCAGTTCGTCGCGGATGCTCTGGCGGCGGCCTTCGGCCTGCGCCATGGCTTGCGCAAGTTTCAGTGCTTCCATGGCAAGCTGATGCTCGCGATTTTTTGTTTCCTGCAACTGGTTGCGGGTGGTCCGCATCTCCTCCTGTGCCGTTGCCAGCGATTGCTCGCTTTGCTTCAGCGCAGTTTCCAATGTGTGCCGCACTTCGATTTTGGCGGGCAATTCCTGTTGCAAGGCTTCGATTTCACGCTGGCGCTGCAATACGCCGTGCAGTTCGGATTGCGGGCCGTGGAACATCAGTCCATGATGGCTATAGAGGTGGCCGCTGGCCGTAACGCCTGTCGCACCAAACGGCAGCGCCGCGAGTTGCGTACCGGCCTCGGCTTCGTTTTCCAGAACAAAAATATTGGCGAGACATTCGTGTACGAAGGGCATGACGGCAGGGTTCGTCGTGCTGACATAATCTGCCAGTGCTGTGAGCCCGGAAGGAGCAGCGGCGGGGGCGCCGTTGCTTTCAGTATTTTCGATATAAAGCGACACGCTGCCGGGCGGCGCGTCGGCGCTCAGCCGTGGCAGCAAATTACGCCCGGTCAGGCGAATGGCGTTCAGGCGCAGGCCCAGCGCTGCTTCCAGCGCATCCTCCCAGCCTTCGCGGATTTTGATCTGTTGCCATAAATGCGGGGCTTTATCGAGCCCGTATTTCGACAACCACATGGCCAGCTTGTTATTGTTGTCGAGCTTGGCCTGTTGCCCTTGCAAGGCCAGCAGCGCAGCTTCGATTCGCGCCAGCTCACGGGTGGCATGGCCAATTTCATCCTGCGTTTTGCGGCGCGCGGCGTCAAAATCGGCCAGTTGTTTTTCCAACTGCGCCAGCTTTTCCTCGTTTTGCAGCGCCGCTTCCTGCACCTCGGCGCGCTCACCTTCCACACGCGCCACGGCATCGGGCTCGGGCACCACGAGGTTCATGTTTTCGGTGGTCAAGCGATTTTTGCGTTGCTCAAGCTGGGAAAGAATTTTCAGGGCGCTCGATTCGCGCGCTTCTTCCAGCGCCTGTTGCTGTTCGGCTTCGCGCACCGCGTTTTCCGCAGTGCGCGTGGTCGCAATGGCGGCGCGCAGTTTTTCCTCGAAATCCGGTACTTCGTTGCGCACGATTTCCGCGCGGGCGTGTACTTCGGCGACGCGGTCGATGCCGCTCGCCAGCTCGCGGTGCCAGCGTTCAAGTTCGTTCGCGGTGGCATCGCGATTGAGTTCGACTTCAGCCTGCTGCTGCGCCAACGCGCTTGCCTGTACGGTTAACCGGCGGCGGTTTTCCGCCAGGTAATTGATTTCCTGTTCGAGTTGCACGACCTCGGTATTGGCCTCGAAAACGCCTTGCTGCGCCTGAGTGAGTGCATCGGTTTCGGCGTAGTGCGCCTGACGCAATTTTTCCAGCGCGGCTTCGATTTCGCGCAACGCAGCAGTTTCGCCTTCAAAGCCGGTTTCGGTTTTAACAATGTCGTTGGCATAGCGCTGGCGCGCTTGCGCGGCTTCGCGCTGGCGGGTAAAGGCAAGCAGGTTTTCCGTCAACTGCAATTCCTGCTGATAGCTCTTGTACTTTGCGGCTACTTCGGCCTGCGCCGTCAATTTCTCGACTTGTTTATCGAGCTCGATACGGATGTCGTCCACGCGGCTGAGATTTTCGCGGCTATCTTCCAGACGGCTCTCGGTTTCGCGGCGGCGCTCGCGGTATTTGGAGACACCGGCCACCTCTTCGAGAAATATACGCAACTCTTCCGGGCGCGAGGTGATAACGCGCGAAATCATGCCCTGCTCGATGATGGCGTAGGCCCGCGGCCCCAGCCCGGTGCCGAGGAAAATATCGGTGATATCGCGGCGGCGCACGTGCTGGCCGTTGATGTAGTAATCCGAGTTACCGTCGCGCGACAACACGCGCTTGACACTGATTTCGCCGTATTGGCCCCATTGCCCGCCAACCCGGCCCAGGGAGTTGTCGAACACCAGTTCCACGCTGGCGCGCGCCACCGGCTTGCGTTGCGAGGAGCCGTTAAAAATCACATCTTCCATTTTTTCGCCGCGCAAATGCCGCGCCGACGATTCGCCCAGCACCCAGCGCACCGCATCGATCACATTCGATTTGCCGCAACCGTTGGGGCCGACCACGCCCACCAGTTGGCCGGGCACGGCGATGGTGGTGGGATCGACAAAAGATTTGAAACCTGCGAGCTTGATTTGTGTGAGGCGCAAAACGTTACCTTCCCTGTTTTTAGAACGAACCAGCACGATAGAACCAACCAGCACGATGCCGAAGCCGCGTAATTACCGGGGCATCTACCGACAGCCCACGATCATGACAGCCCCGATCATCGTCTACAATCGCAATTTTAACCGATGGTTTCCGTAAAGCCCAATCGTTATGATTTCCAAAGCCCAGAGCAGAAAGCAATCCGCGGCAAAAAAAGCAGTACAAATGTCGCACACCAGATTGACAAAGCTGGGGGAGCAGCCCACCGCGCGACCCGGTAAAACACTGGAAGTTTTCCCCAACCCACGCGTGACACGCGATTTTTTGATTCATATGCAGATCCCGGAATTTACCTGCCTGTGTCCAAAAACCGGTCAGCCCGATTTTGCCACCCTGTATCTGGATTACATTCCCGACCGGCTATGCGTGGAACTGAAAAGCCTGAAGCTGTATATCTGGTCGTTCCGCGACGAGGGTAAATTCCACGAGGCGGTTGCCAACGAAATTCTCGATGACATCGTCAGTGCGACGCAGCCGCGCTTTGCTCGGCTGACCGCCAAGTTCTGGGTGCGCGGTGGCATTTTCACTACCGTGGTGGCCGAGCATCGGCAAAAAGGCTGGAAACCCGCGCCAGTATTGAATCTACAGGCATTTACTGATATTGCGCAGGGATTATCCGTGACCGGGCGGTATTGAATTTGACGATGAACCCTGTTTTGAAACAATGCCCTGCCAATTATGTGGTTTGAACAAAGTCGTCAACAAACGTTATATTGTTGTCTTGTCGGTTAGCGTTACAAGCATACCTGCGGTGATAATCATGGCACCGCCGATCCAATCTTGTAAGCGTGTCACTTCTCCAGCCAGATAATGAGAAGCAATGGCGGCGACGACTAATTCGAAAAGCAAAATAACCGCAGCCCGGTTGGCGGCCAATCGCGACAATCCATATTGCAGCGTCACGCTGGTGGTGGCCAGTACTATGCCGATAACGGCCAACAATAAAACGTGCGGCGAGGCTCGTGTTGGCCAGGTCGCAACCGCCGGGTCCAGGAGCAATGCCACTGGCAGCGCCAACAGCATGACACCAAACGAGACAGCCAGCGATTTGGCTTCTGCTGAAGTGTCTTTAGCGCCCTTGGTCAATACATTGGAAAGCGCAAAAGCCACACCCGCGCAAAGCCCCAGCCATTCGTGACCGTTGCGCGGTGCGGGAAAGCCCAATTCCGGGCGCCATAACATGACTCCCGCGCCGGTCATCGCCAGGACCATAACTGCGTAGCTGGCCCCCGTCATTCGCTCATGTAGGATGAGGCGGGCCAGCGGGATCGTCCACAAGGGGGCCAGATAAAAGAGCAGGACAATGCGTATCACTTCGGCCTGCATGATTGAAACCAGATAAGAGATGTTGGTAATCCCTGCGGCCAGTGCGATACCGGCCAGCCATTTGGTTTGGGCCTTGAATTCGCGCCAAGCGCGGAAAAAAAACAGGCTACCAACCAGTAATGCCACCGCATAGCTGAGTAAGGTTGCCACGGGGGCAGACAGCCCTGCCCTTTCCATGATCCGAAAAGGGTACCAGAGTATGCCCCACGAGGTGGCGCCCAGCAGTAGCGAAATAACCGGCAATGCAGGGGACGGATTGGGTTTCAAGCGGTGTGTGCCTTTATAATTCGATTTTCGCTGCTTTACTGCGGCTGATCTTATTCTAACAAGTCTCCCTCTTGACCACTCCACTGATTTTTACCGGCGAACGCTTTCATCCTGATGCTCGAGGCGAGATGTGGTACGAGCATTGGCATCGTTATCATTATGTGTTGCCGCTGGTAGCCGGTAAAAGCGTGCTGGATGTGGCCTGTGGCGAAGGTTATGGCAGTGCGCTGATGAGTTCACGTGCCGCCTTGGTAACCGGTACCGATGTGTCGCATGCGGCGATTGCGCACGGGCAGGCAACTTATGCTGGGTGTGCCAATCTGCGACTGGTCGAGGCATCGTGCACCTCACTACCGTTCGATGCAGAAAGTTTTGATGTGGTGGTGTCTTTTGAAACGATCGAGCATATTGCGGACCAAGCCACATTTCTTGATGAGATCAAACGGATACTGAAGCCGGATGGGCTGTTGATTCTTTCCTCACCCAATAAAGCAGAGTATTCGGACAAGCGCAACTATAGCAATGAGTTTCACGTTAACGAGTTGTACCGCGAGCAACTAGAGGTACTGCTAGAGCCGCGTTTTGCAGTTTGGCGCTGGCTTTCGCAGCGTAATTTGTTTGCTTCGCTGATCGTGCCGGAGGGCGAAGCGGAAGACTTGGCTGAAACTTCGCCGCTTCTTGGAGAATCAATCACGGTTTCCCAAGCCAATCCAGAACGACTGGGCAGCCCATTGCCCGCGCTTTATTACATTGTACTGGCTGCTCAGCAGCAGGCCACGCTTGCAGCGTGCAATACGAGGGTATCGATATTTTCTGACTCAGAGGAATGGGCGTATAAGGATTATTACGATGCCTATCGCAATTTGCGGGATTACCAGCAGCGCGAACAGGACCTAACAACGCACTACGCGGCATTGCAAGCTGAATGCGATCGGCTTAAAGCCGCGGCCCAAACACAAATCTGCACACCAGAAATGCGCCCGCCTGGGTTATTCGGCCGCCTAAAAAAACTATTCTCATGAGTGAAGCGAACCTTCTATAATCAATACATACAGGTTTTCTTTTTTATTTCTGAAAAACATGAATCTTAACGAGCTGAAGTCCATTATCGACGACGCCTGGGAAAATCGTGTCCGGCTCGATCCGCAGCACGGTGGCGCGGCACGCGGTGCGGTAGAAGCCATCATCGAAAAACTGGATAACGGCACATTACGCGTCGCCGAAAAAATTAACGACGAATGGGTGACCCATCAGTGGCTCAAAAAAGCCGTGTTGCTATCTTTCCGCCTGCAGGAAAATTATCTAATGCGGGAAGTAGGCCACAGCGAACATTCTCTCGAACCGTCGCCAATGAATGTGACGCGCTATTTCGACAAGGTGCCCTCTAAATTTCGCAGCTTCCGCGAGGAAGATTTCCGCACAGGTGGCTATCGGGTGGTGCCACCCGCTATGGTGCGACGCGGTGCGTTTATCGGTAAGGGGGCGGTGTTGATGCCCTCTTACGTCAATATCGGCGCCTATGTAGGTGAAGGCACCATGGTCGATACCTGGGCCACGGTGGGCTCGTGTGCGCAAATCGGCAACAACGTACACCTTTCGGGCGGGGTGGGTATCGGCGGTGTATTGGAGCCTTTGCAGGCCAATCCAACGATTATTGAAGATGGCTGTTTTATTGGCGCGCGCTCGGAAGTGGTAGAAGGGGTTATTGTGGGCGAAGGGTCGGTCATTTCGATGGGAGTTTTCATTGGTCAATCGACCAAAATCTATAATCGGCAAAACGGGGAAGTGAGCTACGGCCGTGTGCCGCCTTATAGTGTGGTGGTGGCGGGCAGCTTGCCCTCTACTGACGGAAAATATAGCCTCTATTGTGCGGTAATCGTAAAACAGGTTGATGCGCAAACACGCGCCAAGACCAGCATCAACGAATTGCTGCGCTGATATATTGGGAAGTATAGGCGGTAATTTTTATAGAGGCACTTAAGGAAATTTTGACATGTCGATTTTGATGAGATTATTTCAATTGATGGTAGAAAAAAACGCATCGGATTTGTTTGTTTCCGCCGGTGCGCCCATTCATATCAAGGTCAATGGCAACGCGGTGCCGGTGAATCCGCAAGTAATGAGCGCAGAAGACACAAAGAAAGTTTGTTACGAAATTCTCAAGCCGCATCAGATCGAAAAGCTGGAAAAAGAACTGGAATTGAATTTTTCCATGCCGATGGAAGACGTTGGCAACTTCCGCGTCAATATGATGTGGCAAAAATCGAGTGTGGCGGCGGTCGTGCGCTATATCAATCTGAATATTCCCGATCTTCGTTCCTTGTCCATGCCAATGATTTTGAGCCAGATGGTCATGGAAAAGCGTGGTTTAATTTTGGTGGTCGGGGCCACTGGCTCGGGCAAGTCGACGACACTAGCCTCGATGCTGGATTTCCGTAATAGCATGAAAAACGGGCATATTCTGACTTTCGAGGATCCGATCGAATATATCTTCAAATCGAAAAAATCGATCGTCAATCAGCGGGAAATTGGCAATGATACACATTCGTTTCACGATGCCATGCGCAATGCCATGCGCCAGGCGCCGGATGCCATTCTGGTTGGCGAAATCCGCGATATCGAAACCATGAAAATGGCCATGATGTATTCGCTTTCCGGGCATCTTTGTCTGGCCACCTTGCATGCGAACAATAGTTATCATGCGCTCAACCGCATTATCAATTTCTTTCCGCTCGATCAGCGGAAGATTCTGCTTTCCGACCTAAGTGTGAGCTTGAGAGGCATTATTTCGCAGCGTCTGGTCAAAAATCTAGAGGACGGACGCTCCGCTACGGTTGAGGTGTTATTGAACACTGCCAATATTGCTGATCTGATCGAAGAAGGAAAAGTGGGGGAAATCAAGGAGGCAATGGAAAAATCATTAACCCCCGGTTCGCAAACCTTTGAGCAGGATCTATTCCGCTTGATCCGTCAAAACAAGATTTCCATCGAGGAAGGTTTGGCCAATGCCGATTCGTCTACCAATCTGTCGTTACTGATCGGTAATTCGGGAATAATGCCAACCGCTAAAGAAGGCGTGTTATCCAAGCCGAATCGTCCTGGTGAGGCCAGTTTTAGCGAATTCAAGATTAGCTAAATCAATAAAGCCCGCTTTTACCAATAATGTACATACGGGCGGCCATTGATGTAAACAATGTAGGGCCGTGGTCCAAAAACACGCCCCCAGCCCCAATTGGGGCCATAGAACCAAAGTTCATTGGCCGCATCACGGCGACCCTGGCGTTCAGCCATTTTAAGCTGGCCTGATTGCATGAAATCCAGCACGGCATCTGGTACGCCGTCGCGTGAAAGCTTGGCATATTGAGAAGCGGTAACATCATAGACCGTGCCTGATTTTTTGATTTCACCGATTATTGTCGGGCCGTCTTTCCCTTCCTTCGCCATGGCAACGATCTGCTCCAGTGTAACGGGGTCAGGTTCTTTCATGTTCATTGTAGCGCAACCGCTCAGTACGGCAATAGTTGCACTAAAAAGCAAAACGGGTAAACTATTCTTCATGATTTGCCTCCTCGACTATTTACACAAAATACACAAAACACCGTTCCGTTCAGAAAATTGGACTGTTATCAAGCGACGTGGTTCTCAGGTTCACTAATTATTTCGCGCCTGCTTATTCTAACGCGATCATCTCGTTACACCGCGCACCCCAATCATAAATCATTTGTAGTGTATTCCGGTCAGCGGTGCATATGTTCCCAACCCGTTAATTCTGTTTGATCAGAGCGGGTAAAAAAATAGGAGAAAAAATGGACTTGTTTGAAAATCCCATGGGCACCGACGGCTTCGAGTTCGTCGAATATACGGCCCCCGATACTGCCGCACTAGGCCGATTATTTGAATCGTTGGGTTTTACGGCTGTGGCCCGGCATCGATCCAAACGCGTCACGCTCTATAAACAAGGCGGCATCAATTTCATCGTCAATGCCGAACCGGATAGTTTTGCCCAATCTTTTGCCCGTGTGCATGGCCCTTCCGCATGCGCCTTTGGCATCCGCGTCAAGGACGCGGCGGCGGCTTTCAAACGCGCCGTCGAACTGGGGGCAAAGCCCTACGAGAGCCCGGTTGGCCCGATGGAATTAAGTATCCCGGCGCTTCAAGGGATTGGCGGTTCTTTGTTATATCTGATTGACCGTTACGGGCCACGTACCATTTACGATGTCGATTTTGTTCCTGTACCTGGTGTTGATCCTGATCCGAAAGGTGTGGGCTTGCAATACATCGATCACCTGACCCACAACGTGTACGCGGGCCGCATGGATACCTGGGCCGAATTTTACGGCAAACTTTTTAACTTTCGTGAAATCCGCTACTTTGATATCAAAGGCAAAAAAACCGGCCTCACCTCGCGCGCGTTGACCAGCCCCTGCGGCAAAATTCGCATTCCTATCAATGAGCCTTCCGATCAGAAATCGCAAATTCAGGAATATCTGGATGCCTACAATGGCGAAGGAATCCAGCATATTGCCCTGTCCTGCAGCAATATTTATGACACTGTCGAAACCTTGCGCGCCCGAGGTGTCCGGTTTCTCGACACCCCTGATGCTTACTATGCGGCGATTGACAAACGCATCCCGAATCATGGCGAAGATGTGGCGCGGCTGAAGAAAAATAGCATTCTTATCGACGGGGAAGGGATCGATAAGGAATCGAAGGAAGACAAGCTGTTGCAAATTTTTACCGAGACCGTCATCGGCCCCATCTTTTTCGAAATCATTCAACGCAAAGGTAATGAAGGTTTTGGGGAAGGCAACTTCCGCGCCTTGTTTGAAGCGATTGAAGCCGACCAAATCGCACGCGGAGTCATTTGATGGTAGCCGAACTTCACTATCTTTCCGGCTTCGGCAACGAGCACGAAAGCGAAGCCCTTGCCGGCGCCCTGCCGCAAGGGCGCAACTCCCCGCAACGCGTCGCACATGGACTTTACGCCGAACAAGTTTCGGGTAGCGCATTTACCGCCCCGCGCGCCGAAAATCAGCGTTCCTGGCAGTATCGTTTGCGGCCTTCAGCCGAACATTCTCCGACCCAAAAAAGGGATAGAGGGTGGATACGCACTGCGCCGTGCGCGGAAGTGGCGCCGTCACCCGACCGCTTGCGCTGGAACCCTTTTGCCCTGCCCGATAAACCCACCGATTTTATCGATGGACTGAAAACGATCGCCACCAACGGCGATGCGCGCTTGCAGCGCGGCATAGGCGTGCATATTTACGCGGCCAATCAGTCGATGACACGCTATTTTTACGACGCCGATGGCGATCTCTTGATTGTGCCGCAACAGGGCACGTTGTTGATAAAAACCGAGTTTGGCATTTTGCAGGTAAAGCCAGGAGAAATCGCACTGATCCCGCGCGGCATTAAATTTCGGGTCGAGTTGGATGGCGCTGTCCGCGGCTATATCTGTGAAAATTATGGGCTGCCGTTCCGCTTGCCGGAATTGGGGCCAATCGGCGCCAATGGCCTTGCCAATGCACGCGATTTCATGGCGCCTACTGCATGGTACGAAGAAAGCGCAGGCGAAAGCGAAATCGTTGCCAAATTTGCCGGCAATCTATGGTCGTATAGCGTAAAAGGTTCGCCGCTTAACGTGGTCGCCTGGCACGGCAACTACTACCCCTATAAATACGACCTTGCCCGCTTCAATGCCATCAACACCGTGTCCTATGATCATTGCGATCCGTCCATCTTTACCGTGTTGACTTCACCATCAGAAACACCAGGCACGGCGAACGTTGATTTTGTTATTTTCCCGCCGCGCTGGATGGTGGCGGAAGATACCTTTCGTCCGCCCTGGTTTCATCGTAACCTGATGAGTGAATATATGGGCTTGATACACGGCCAATACGATGCCAAGGCGGAGGGGTTTTTACCATGCGGCAGTTCGCTGCATAACTGCTTTTCCGCGCATGGGCCCGACCATGCTACGTTTGTAAAAGCTACAAACGAAAAATTGGCGCCTGTTTATCAGGGGCAAACGCTCGCGTTCATGTTCGAGACTCGCTATGTGTTCGAACCCACTGCGTTTGCCATGCAGTCTGCGGAACTGCAAAAAGATTACGATACGGCCTGGAGTGGTTTCGCCCCTGCTCACATCAAATAAATCGGACACCTCGTATGAAACTTGCCTCTCTCAAAGGCCCTACGCGCGACGGCACCTTATTGCTGGTCAATGAAAAATTAAGCCATGCCGTTGCCGTGCCGGATATCGCGCCGACCATGCAATATGCACTGGAGCACTGGCATGCGATAGAGCGGAAATTGCTCGATGAATTCGAGGCGATCGATTGTGGCAGCACCCGGCCACTTATCGACTTTCAGCAAGCCTTGAAGGAAGGTAAAGTCGCTGCGCCATTGCCGCGCAGCCATCAATGGCTGGATGGTTCTGCCTATCTTTCGCATGTGGAGCGCGTGCGCCGGGCGCGCAACGACAAGGTGCCGGAAAGCTTTTATACCGATCCGCTGATGTATCAAGGGGGCGGCGATGCCATGCTCGGCCCGCGTGATGACATCGAAGTGCTCTCCGAAGAATGGGGCGTCGATCTGGAAGGTGAAGTGGGCGTCATCACCGGCGATGTAAAAATGGGCGCAACCCCTGCCGAGGCCGCCCAATCGGTGAAATTGGTGGTGCTCATTAATGATGTTTCCTATCGCAAACTGATTCCCGCAGAACTGGCCAAGGGCTTTGGTTTCGTCAATGGCAAAGGGCAAAATGCGTTGTCGCCTGTCGCTGTGACACCGGACGAATTGGGCGGCGCCTGGTGCGATCAAAAAGGCGCAGGCAAACTCGATTACCGGCTGGTGTGTCATGTACGCGAAAAATGGTTCGGCAACCCCAACGCGGCGGACGACATGACTTTTTCGCTGTTTGATTTGATTGCCCACGCTGCAAAAACGCGGCCCTTGATGGCTGGCACATTGATTGGGTCGGGCACGGTTTCCAATCATGACAAAAACACGGGCTATGCCTGCATTATGGAAAAGCGGCTGGTCGAACAAGTTGAGCTGGGGGCGGCCAAAGAAGATTTTTTGCATTTTGGCGATATGGTCGAAATCGATATGTTTGACCATCATGGCGAAACGATTTTTGGTGCGATCAAGAATCGCGTTTCGAAATATAAGGGCTAGATATGGCTGGGCAAACCGATCATCCCCTGCGCGGCGATTATTCGCAAATGCGACCGGATTATACGGTCGAGCAGGACTATTCGCGCTACTCGGCTGCCGAGCAGGATTTATGGAAACGTTTATATGCTCGCCAATCCGTATTGATACCGAAATATGCCTGCGACGAATTCATCGATATTTTGCGCACATTAAATTTTGGTGCGGGCATTCCGAGATTCACGGACATC
Organism: uncultured Burkholderiales bacterium; assembly: GCA_964598005.1. Taxonomy (GTDB): domain Bacteria; phylum Pseudomonadota; class Gammaproteobacteria; order Burkholderiales; family Usitatibacteraceae; genus CAZRAL01. Next base: position 45,939 of record CAZRAL010000011.1, on the reverse strand, counting down.
AACGGAAAACTTTTCCCGGCCACACGCTGGACGCTGGTTGCCGTGCCGGGATTGTTGCCGGACGATGTATTCTTCGAACACTTGGCCAACCGGCGTTTTCCGGTAACCGTATGGTTGCGCAAGCCAGAGGAGTTCGATTACATCGTCGAGCCCGATATTTTTCATGATTTTTTTGGGCATGTACCGCTGCTATTCAATCCGGTATTCGCCGATTATCTGGAAGCCTACGGCAAAGGCGGGGTCAAGGCCAAGGGACTCAATGCGCTCGATTACCTGGCGCGCCTGTATTGGTATACCGTGGAATTCGGGCTGATACAAACGGCAAAAGGATTGCGCACCTATGGTGCAGGCATCCTGTCATCGAGCGGAGAATTGCCTTATTGCATCGAAAGCCCTAAACCCCATCGCATCCGCTTTGATCTGATGCGCGTCATGCAATCGAACTACAAGATCGATACGTTTCAGGAAACTTATTTTGTGATTGATAGTTTCAAGGAATTGTTCGATGCCACAGCGCCCGATTTCACGCCTTATTACGATCAATTGCGGTTGCGGCCCGACCTTGCAGCCAATGCAGTTATTCCGCAGGATCGTCTGCTGTCCTGAAAAATAAAAACAAATTGTAAATTAGACTTCTTTCGAAACTGTCGCGAGCGAAGACAAAACAAGGCACATGGCGGCGAAAAACCGGAGTTTACAAGGAAGTAAATGAGGATTTTGTGCCCCCATGCAACGCCGTTATATCAAGCGCAGCAGCTTTCGAAGAAGTCTCAAAAATCTTGCTGCATGGGATGCAGCGTAACCTCGTCAAAAATAACGTGTTCAGGCAATTCCAGTAAATCGGCAACCGCTTTAGCCACTTGCCCTGCATCGAGCGCCCATGTCCGTTCGCGCGAATTTTCACGAGAGCCATTGAAATTTGTATCGATAATACCGGGCAGTAGCGTGGTGACTTTGACGTTGGCGGACTTTACCTCGCGCAACAACGATCCCGAAAAACCCAACATGCCCGCTTTGGAAGCAACATAGGGCGACATCTGCGGCAAATAACGTCGGGCCAGATCAGAAGCGATGTTGACGATCATGCCATGACGACGCGCGATCATATCCGGCAACACACGCCGCGCAAGCAGCATGGGCGCGGTCAGGTTGACTTGAATCGTCTCGGCAATTTCAGTTTCATTCCAGTCGAGAAAAGGCTTGTAGGTGCCGATACCCGCGTTGTTGATCAAAGCATCGATTTGCCCGAAGCGGTGCAGCGTGGTTTCAACGGTGCGGGCAATACTTTCTGGCGAACGTAGATCCAGCGTATCCCATGCAATGCGGTCGCCATGTTGGGTACGCAGTTGGTTGCCCAACGTTTCAAGACTTTCCCCATCGCGCGCAGCCAGCATGATGCGGTAGCCGCGCGCGGCAAGTTCGCGGCCAATTGCGGCCCCAAGGCCGCGTGAAGCGCCGGTAACCAACACAATAGGATAGTGAAGCATGAAGAATTTTTCTAACGCTTCAGCGCAACGGCACGGCGCGCGCGCGCTTCGATTTCAGCCCAGTCGCGTGCAGCCAGTGCCTCTTTGGTTACCAGCCAGCTTCCGCCTACGCAGCGTACATTAGGCAGCGCCAAAAACGAGGCGGCACTGGCTTCGGTAATACCGCCGGTGGGGCAAAAGTAAACGTCTTTAAAAGGGCCGGCAAAAGATTGCAACATCGCGATGCCGCCTGCCGAAACAGCGGGGAAAAATTTCAGCCGTGTAAACCCCAACTCCTGAGCTGCAATAATTTCAGATGGCGTCATTGCGCCCGGCAATAGCGGCAAACCAGTTTTTTGAGATGCTTCTGCCAGCGCTGGGGTCAATCCGGGCGTAACAGCAAAGCGTGCGCCGGCCGATTGGGCGCGGGCAAAATCGCCCGCATTCAGGAGTGTGCCGGCACCCGTCATCGCTTCAGGAACGGCACGGGAAATTTTTTCAATCGCCTGCAATGCCACTGGTGTACGCAAGGTTACCTCGAGCACGGTGATGCCTCCCGCCACCAGGGCTTGCGCCATGGGTACGGCGTGTTCAAGATCGTCAATCACAATCACGGGAATGACGGGCGAGGCTTGCAGAATGTTATCGATGGTAGCAATAGCGTTCATGTTATGGGTTGATATGCAGAAACAAAGTAGTTTGACTGTAAAAGAGCCAGTGGGTGAAAAGATTTTCGCTTGGGTTCCCCTCTTTGAAAAAGAGGGGCGGAGGGGAGATTGACAGTGTTGGTCTCAACACAAACATTTTCAATCCCCCTCGGTCCCCCTTTTCCAAAGGGGGAGGTCTGATCGTAGACAATTAATGCCGTAAAGTGCTGTTGAACAAAGCAACAGTAACATTTGTTTTCCAGAAAAAGGGGTTCCAACAGCAGCGCGTAACGTCAGTCACTGGTTATCCACACCATTCCAGGTCAGCGCGCCCTGTTCTGCTCCGGTCGCAACTTGGCGGAAGGTGGCGAATAATTCACGCCCCACGCCCCACGCGTTGTGCTCGAGATCAGCTGTAGCCAGTGTGCGTTGCCGCCATTCTTTTTCGTCAACCAGACATTCCAATATTCCAGCCTCGCCATCCAGACGAACGAGGTCGCCCTCGCGTAGCTTGGCTAACGCCCCGCCATTCACACATTCCGGCGTCACATGGATTGCGGCTGGCACTTTGCCCGATGCTCCCGACATGCGGCCATCGGTGACCAGCGCCACCTTGAACCCTCTGTCTTGCAAGACCCCTAAACTGGGAGTGAGTTTATGCAGTTCCGGCATGCCGTTGGCGCGCGGCCCCTGAAAGCGTACGACAACGATGCAATCGCACTCCAGTTGCCCGGCTTGAAAGGCGGACAGCATGGCCTCCTGACTATCGAAAATCCGCGCGGGCGCGGTAACGGCGCGATGCCCGGGCTTGACCGCCGACATTTTAAAAATGGCGCGGCCCAGATTGCCGGACAGTAATTTGACTCCACCATCGGGCGCAAAAGGCTGGGCAACCGGACGCACGATTTCTGTGTCAAGACTGACCGCCGTGCCCGCCCGCCATTGCAGCGCGCCGTTATTCAATACCGGCTCTTCGGCGTAGCGCGCCAGCCCCTCTCCCATCACGGTTTTGACGTCCGCATGCAATAGCCCGGCTTGCAGCAACTCGCGGATCACAAAGCCGATTCCGCCCGCGGCATGAAATTGATTGACATCCGCCTTGCCATTGGGATAAACCTTGGCCAGGGCAGGAATGATGGCGGAAAGTTCATCGAAATCATTCCAGTCGATGGTCATGCCCGCGGTGCGGGCAATGGCCACGAGGTGAATGGTGTGATTGGTCGATCCGCCTGTGGCCAATAACCCAATGATGGCGTTGACAATGGCGCGCTCATCGATCAATTCGCCTATGGGCCGGTAATCATTCCCAAGTTTTGTAATCTGCGCCAATCGTTGGGTGGAAGCGGCCGTCAGCGCTTCACGCAAGGGCGTGCCGGGATTCACAAATGCCGTGCCCGGCAGATGCAGCCCCATGATCTCCATCATCATCTGGTTGGAGTTGGCGGTGCCGTAAAAGGTGCACGTTCCCGGCCCATGGTACGAGCGCGCTTCGGATTCCAGCAAGACCTCGCGATCGACTTTGCCTTCCGCATAAAGTTGGCGGATTTTGGCCTTTTCGCTATTGGGCAAACCCGAGGTCATGGGGCCAGCGGGCACAAAAATGACTGGCAAATGCCCGAATGTCAGCGCACCGATGAGTAGGCCCGGCACAATTTTGTCGCATACCCCAAGCAGCAATGCGCCATCAAATACGTTGTGGGAAAGTGCAACGGCCGTGGCCTGCGCAATAACGTCGCGGGAAAACAGCGACAACTCCATCCCCGGCTGGCCCTGAGTCACGCCATCGCACATGGCGGGTACGCCTCCAGCAAACTGGGCGACCGCACCGGCTTCGCGCGCCGCAGCTTTGATGATCGCGGGATAATTTTCCAAAGGTTGGTGCGCAGACAGCATGTCGTTGTAAGCCGACACAATGGCCAGATTGGGTTTGGCCACCTCGCGTAGGGCGAGTTTGTCATTTGCCGGCAACGCCGCAAACGTATGGGCCAGATTGGTGCAGGAAACTTGTCGCCGGGAAGGATAGGCTGTTTGCACAGCATGGATCCGTTCCAGATAACGCTTACGCGCAGGCTGGCTTTTTGTTTGAATGCGCTGGGTGACGCGCTGAATGATGGGGTGAATGGCGGCCATTAAATAAATTGAGAAAAATTAAATAAATTAATTATAATTAACAATATTAGCGCGGTAGATTTACTACATCATGCCTTACAAGTTGCATATTCGCAACAATCTGTCTCAATCTGGCAGCAGTCTATTAATTATTTTAACTTTATGAATTTAAATAAATTTATTTATTTTTGGCAAGTTGAATCGGAAAATATAGGCAAAATACGAACCTTAAATCGAAAATAAAAAAATAGCATCATTTACTTTCATTTGTTCTTTTGCTACCGTCACGCGCTGGGTAAAAAGATGTGAAAAGACGTGAAAAACGTTGGCTACTAAATTAATTATAAACTGATGTTACGCGCAGGCGAAGCGGCTTCCCTATGAAAATGGCTTTTCCGGTAAAAATGTTTCTCCTCTGCAGTGCGTAACATCAGTTATAAACAAACATAAATAAGCCGGGAGAGATTGTGACAGCAATCCGTCATCCATTTGATTTGGTACTGTTTGGTGGAACGGGCGATTTGGCCATGCGCAAATTGTTGCCTGCGCTTTATTATCGCGTCCGCGAAGGCGATCTTGGCGTAGCGGGACGGATTATCGGCGTCGCCCGACAGGCCATGGTGCGCGAAGGTTATTTGCATTGGATCGAAACCCATGTACGGCCTTTTATTCCCGATGTGGACTTTGAGGCCGCCAAATGGGAGGCATTTTTGTCAGTTATCGATTATGCAGTTGTCGATGCCGGCCAGCCTGACCATTTTATTGCGCTTGCAAAAAAATTGGGCGCCGCAAGCAGCGATAGCGAAAAAGTCCGCGTCTATTATCTGGCCACGGCACCAACGTTGTTCACGACTATTTGCGAACACCTCGCCGCAGCAGGTTTGGCAACCCCTGCTTCCCGGATAGTTCTGGAAAAGCCGTTGGGGCACGATCTGGCGTCGTCACAGCAAATCAATGAAGCCGTCGGCGCGATTTTTTCCGAACGCCAAATCTATCGTATCGATCATTATCTGGGTAAAGAAACGGTCCAGAATTTACTTGCGCTGCGTTTTGGCAACGCGCTTTTCGAGCCGTTATGGTCACGCAACTGGGTGCGCGACGTGCAGATTACCATCGCCGAAACAGTCGGGGTGGAGAATCGCGGAAATTTCTATGATCGCACCGGTGCGCTGCGCGATATGATGCAAAACCATTTATTACAACTGCTGTGCATTACGGCGATGGAGCCGCCCGCTTCGCTGAATCCCAATGCCATACGCGATGAAAAACTGCAGGTTTTGCGGTCACTAAAAACGTTTGCTTTTCCTGATGTGTTAAGTCGAACTGTACGCGGCCAATATCAGGCTGGCGCAGTCGGCGGCATGCCGGTGCCAGGTTATCTGGATGAACCCGGAATCGACGTACAGAGCCATACCGAAACGTTTGTGGCCATTAAAGCAGAGCTTGCCAACTGGCGTTGGGCGGGGGTACCGTTTTATTTGCGTACCGGCAAACGCATGCAGGAACGGCGCGCGGAGATCGTGATTAATTTTCGTCCGGTTCCGCATTATATTTTCGATCAGTCTGGCAGTCAGACACTTAACAACCGGTTGGTGATTCGGCTGCAACCCGACGATGGCCTGACGCTGCACCTGCTAGCGAAAACGCCTGGCGACGGAATGCGTCTGGCACCCATCAATCTCAACCTGGATTTTTCCGATACCTTTAAAGCCCGCAGACTGGATGCCTACGAGCGGCTGCTGCTCGATGTGCTGCGCGGCAATCTGACCCTGTTCATGCGCCGTGATGAACTGGATGCGGCCTGGTGCTGGATGGAGCCGATTCTGCACGCCTGGGGTGAATTCCCCGAACGGCCCAAAGCCTATACCGCGGGGACCTGGGGGCCTGCTGCTTCCAGTGCGTTGATCGGCCGCGACGGGTTGAGCTGGCACGAGGAAAGTTAAACTATTTATGCTGAATATTCGCCACTTTGATTCCGATGCCGCGCTGGCTACCGCAGTCGTGGAAACAGTGACAGCGGCACTGCAGGCCGGTATTGCGTCGCGCGGCTGCGCCAGCCTGGTGGTTCCGGGCGGTACCACACCGCTGCTTTACTTGCCATTCCTTGCTGAAACTGCCCTTGACTGGAAATCAGTAACCGTCACGCTGTCGGACGAACGCTGGGTGGACCCCACCGATACAGCCAGTAATGAAGGGATGGTGCGCCGGTTGTTGCTGAAGGGGCGTGCGGCGGCAGCGACTTTTGTTCCGCTTAAAACCGCAATGCCCACCCCGCATCGGGCGGCGGCAGAAGTGGCCCAATCGCTGGCTTCGATTGCCCACCCTTATGATTGCGTGCTGCTGGGCATGGGGGAGGATGGTCATTTCGCATCGCTATTTTCCGATGCCCCTGAAACAGCGGAAGGGTTATCGCCTGCCAATTTGTCACGCTGCCTGGGCACCAAGCCAGCCAATTCGCCCGTACCGCGCATGAGCCTTACCTTCAATGAGTTAATGCAACACCGTCATTGCATTGTTCATTTCAAAGGCGAGCGAAAAATGGCGATCCTCGAGCAGGCAATCACTGCCAGGGATGCAAAAAAATGGCCCGTCAACACGCTGGCGGTCACCCCCCATTCCATAGACGTTTTCTGGACCGCCTAGGCGGATCAAGCGGAGATAACGAGATGGATACCGGGGTCGTGGCAGACATAGGGGGAACAAACATCCGGCTGGCCATGACAGGAGTAGAAGGACTGCGTGTAGAGAGTATCCGCCAATACAATTGTGCTGATTTCCCCGGCCCCGTGGAGGCCGTGCGCGCTTACTGGAAAGAAATTGGCGAAACATCCCCAGCATCCGCCGCCTTTGCGGTGGCGACGCCCGTTTCAGGTGATGCCGTTCACCTGACTAATAGTGCGTGGTCATTCTCACAGACTGCTACCCAATCGGCGTTGGGACTTAAACAACTGCTGGTCATCAATGATTTTGAAGCTGTTGCTCGCGCCTTGCCCTATCTTGTGTCTAGTGAATACAAGCAAATCGGCGGTGGTGCGTCGATGGCCAATGCGCCGATGGTGGCTTTGGGCCCGGGAACGGGCTTGGGGGTCGCGGCCCTGGTGCCAGATGGAACGAAGGGCTGGGTGCCCGTTGCGGGCGAGGGCGGGCATATGTCCTTTTCCCCTGCTAATGCATTTGAGGCCGAAGTACTCAAAGCAGCGTGGCAAGAGCAGGCGCATGTCTCTGCCGAACGCCTGCTTTCGGGAATTGGGCTACCTTTGCTCTATCGTGCGGTGGCGCAGGTAAAGGGTCATCCGGCCGAACCGGATATGACGGCTTCAGATATCGGCGAACGTGCCCTCGCGGGAAGTGATGCTTTGAGTCGTCAGGTCATCAACACTTTTTGCGCCATGCTGGGTACAGTAGCCAGCAATGTGGCTTTGGTTTTCGGCGCGCGTGCGGGGGTATTTATCGGCGGTGGGATCGTATTAAAGATACTGCCCTTGTTTGAAGCCTCGCAATTTCGTCAGCGCTTCGAGGAAAAAGGGCGTTTTTCTGCCTATTTGAAAGCCATACCGACAGCGGTCATCCTGTCTCCCTACCCCGCCCTTATTGGATTGCGAGCGGCCATAAGCCCATTGAGCTCGTTGCAAAAAGAGGCCACCGCATGAAGCGTGATTACGTTGAAGCGCAGCAAACTACGGCAAAAAAAGGCAGTACAACACGACAAATAGCCAATGCTGGAATCCTGGCGCGCATCGAGTTCATGTTGCCGCGTATGCGTAACTCGGAGGCGCAGGTAGCTAAATCCATCCTGGCGCAGCCTAATTCTGTGATCCGTTTGTCCATCGGTGCCATGGCGGCTTTGTCGGGTGTCAGCCAACCCACTGTGGCACGGTTTTGCACTGCAATCGGTTGTGCGGGGTACAAAGACTTCAAACTAAAGCTGATTCAAACGCTGGCGACGGGTATCCCCTTTATTCACAGCGATGTCACGCCGATGGATTCGACAGCCGAAGTGGCGGCCAAAATATTCGATCGTCATGTAGCCATGCTTTTGCAGACACGCAATCAGATCGATCCACAAACCTTGAATCAAGCTATCGAGGCGTTGGTGAAAGCCAACCGCATTGAATTTTACGGACTCGGCAATTCCGGCATTGCTGCGATGGATGCACAGCATAAATTTCTGCAATTGGGTGTGCCGACAGCCGCCTACAGCGATTCACACGTTCACAATATAGCGGCGACGACGCTGGATGCAAAATCGGTGGTGGTGGCTATTTCGTGGAGTGGCCGTACCCTGGACTTGCTGCAAAGCGTTGAACTGGCGCTAGAACGGGGCGCCAAAGTGGTGGCAATCACCGCGCCGGGCTCACCGTTGGCAGGCATTGCCAGCGTTGTTTTAGCTGCGGATGCGGGGGAAGACCCGGATATTTATGCGCCCATGACCTCGCGGATTTTGCATCTGGCCTTGATCGATGTGCTGGCAGTCGGCGTAGCACTGGCGCGCGGGCCGGATTTACTGGATAATCTCGTCCACGCAAAACGTATACTTGTTGCTAAAAGAACAAGCAGAAATGGAGGTGACTAGCCTGCATTTTTGAAAAGATTGGCGTGACATGGGAGAAAAAGCTCAGGTTGTGCCAAAGATGTTGCGTTCCATCGGCCGATGGGCGTAATTTTTGTTAAATCCTAGGAGAAAACATGCAAAAAAAAATGTTTAAAATGCTACCACTGGCCGCAGCACTGGCCACGTTGATTCCAGCTGCCCAGGCCCTGGATTTCCATGGCTATCTGCGTTCAGGGGCAGGATCGAACAACAAGGATGGCAACCTGGTTTGCTTCCAGTTGCCCGGCGCCTATTCCAAATATCGCTTGGGTAACGAGTGCGAAACTTATGCGGAGTTGGGGTTTGATCATGAATTGTTCGAAGGCAAGGATGGCGTGAAATTCAATTACCACGGCAAGCTGGCTTACGTTGCCCCCTACGGCAACCAGCAAGACTTTGAGAACCTGAACCAAAACGACCGGCAGTTTGCATTACGTGAGAACTGGTTCGAAGCTAAGAACCTGCCGTTTGCCAATAGCGGAACGATCTGGGCAGGCAAACGTTTCTACAAGCGCCATGACGTGCATATTACCGACTTCTATTACTGGGATACGTCGGGCTATGGTCTCGGCATCGAAGACGTCAAAGTCAACGACGCGGTGACATTCAGCTATGGCCTGTTCCGCAACAGCCAGAAAGATGGTGGTAATAACGTTCTGCCCAAGGACAACGACATTGGCGTGACCCGTCACGATTTCCGCTTTGGCGGCATCCCGTTCAACGAAGGCGGCAACCTGGAAGTCGGTGTACAGTTCAATACAGCGGATACGTCGAACAATGACAAGGACAATAAAGGTAAAGCTTTTACCGTACAGCATTTTCAGGGTGGGGTATTCGGTGGATTCAACAAACTGGCCTTTCAGTATGCTGACGGCTCGGCACGCAACATGGCTTGGGGCTATCCCGATCCCGGTTCAGGAACGAGAAACAAAACCTACCGTATCGTCGAAATGCTGCAATGGCAAACCTCGAAAGAGTTTTCCGGCATGGCCACACTGGTCTATCAAAACCAGAAGGACAACTACAAGTGGCTTTCCTTTGGCGTAAGACCGGTCTGGCATCTGGGCGATTACTTCAAAGTCCAGTTTGAATACGGTCATGACCAAGTCAAACCTACCGATGGAACGAATCGTAAGCTCAATAAATTCACCATTGCTCCGACCATCGTTGCAGGCCGTGGTTTCTGGACTCGCCCGGAAATCCGTGTGTTTATGACCCACGCCAAATGGAACGCTGCAGCCCGTGATGGATGGGGCGGCGTGGCGGGCAGCAAATATGGCTCCGGTACATCGGGTACCACTTATGGCTTTCAGGTTGAAGCCTGGTGGTAATGTTGTTGTAATCGCGGTAAACAAAAACGGGAGCTTCGGCTCCCGTTTTTGTTTATGGATGGCCTAAAACCAGCTATACCAGAGCCGTTTTACTTGCGTGCTTTGATGGCTTCTTCTTTGGAAAAATAAGTGTTGCAATCGCCTGCATTGACAAAAATTTCCTTGGTAGGCGGATTAAAGAAAGCTTGATCCTTACCGCATTGATCCTTGGTATCACCCTTGTGCAGGATGTAATTCACCTTGCCGTTGCGGAATTCGTCAGCTTTGATATGCCAGTACATTCCAAAGTCGCTCTTCCCGGTCGGCTGCATGGGGGATCCCCAGCTCACGCCCTGCAAAGGCTGATCGCTTTTGGCCTTGGGCCCGGTCACCTTGCCATTTTCCACTTTGTCAAACGATTCCCACAGATGCAGGCCCCAGCCATTGTAGCTGCCATCGGCCCGGTAATAGTGAACGCCAACGTGACCATCAGGCAGCTTGGGTGCTTCTTGTGCGTTGGAAACCAGCACAGCCGATGAAAATAAAGCAGCGGCAAAAAATGAAGCAAAACGATGATGTTGCATATGCGATTCTCCTTGAGGTGGTTTATAAAATCAGGGAACTACTAATCTTATTCAGAGATTCCCTTAGCAGTTTGTTAAAATTCGTCGCGAGCGCCGGGGAGGCGAGGCGGAAAGGGGCGAAAAACCGGAATGTATGTGGGTATACATGAGGATTTTGAGTCCATTTCCAACGATGCATCGCCAAGCGCAGCAGAATTTCAACAAACTGTTAGTCAAGCCGTGCACCGACATGTAATGCCACGGCGGCCTGTGCAGCAATTGCAGTCGTAAACGTTCCATCCGCTCCAATCGTAATCGGAATGCCACTGCACGTTTTGGTTATGCTGTCGAAGCGATCCATCGCGACATTGCAATAAAGAGCGGTAGGCAAATCGGTTTGCCAACTAAAACCGCTTAGTGGCGCGTTGGCCTGGTTGAGCGCAACAAAGCCACGGTTACCGCGGGCAAAACCGATGGCGTTGGCATTGGGCGATTGCCAGCGTGTTAGTGTAGCACCGGCTGTCGCTTTTCTGAAGCCCACCATACCGCCCAGGTAATAGTGATCGCACGTCCATTGATTGGCGCGCGCCATACCGCACGACGTGTTATCTGCCGCGCCGAATACGGGCAGAGTCAGCCCGTTTGCATCCGATGCAGGCCCCGCATCGCGGCCTGCCTGTGAATAGCGGTCGAATTGGTAGCCGGAATGAATGGCCGGATAACCGTAAGGATGCGCCAGCAGAAAGATTTGCGCCAGATGGTAAAGCGCACCATCTGCCCAATACAGTAAATTACCACGCTCGGTATCGTGGTTGGTGACAAAGGTATGCGCCTTATCGGTGGGCAACAATCCTTGGCCAAAATTTACCAGTTCAGCCAGCGAGTGCCCGTTACGACCCAAAAAACTATCGGATAGTTGGTAAGCCGCCTGGAATTCGGTCACGTCGGCTGCGCCGCCAGAGGCAAAGCCGGTGCCAAAATATTGCTGTGGCGTCACTGCCTCCCCGGCATTATTGATGATCTCCAAAAATACGTAAGGAATGCCCCGTGCTTCTGCTGTGGCGGCTTGATTGACCTTGGCGAGGATGGCATCCAGATCAGCGGGGGCAATGTGTTTGGCTGCATCGATGCGAAAACCTTTGACGCCCAATTTGTTCATTGCAATCAAGTAGGCGGCAATTTTTTGCCGTACCGTTTCAGCTTCCGTTTTTAAATCGGGCAAGCTCACCAGTTCACAATTTTGAACGTTGTCGGCACTTTGATAATTGTTGACCGAACACGATGCGTGAAAATCGTCCCGAACGTAAGGCACTGCCGGGTAGTCATAACGTTTGTAAGCACTGCCCGCGCTGCCATTTCCATTGACGGTGGCCGCCATGTGGTTGATGACTGCATCCACATACACGGCAACGCCTCTTGCATTGCAGCGCGCCAGCATCTCGGTAAATTGTGCCGCATTACCCGAGCGCGATTGATCGAGTTTGTAGGAAACCGGTTGATAACGCTGATACCAGGGATAGTTCGGCAATACCGCATGCTCATTGGGTGCGGATACCAGCACCGCTGCATAACCATCGGGGCCGAGATGACGTTCGCAGGCCAGCGCCACATCGGGCCACGGCCATTCCCATAAAACGGCGAAGGTATCGCCCGCAGCGGCTTTACCTGTAGGACGGTATTCGGGGATAGTGACCGGTGGGGGAGGTGTGGTCGTCGTCGTGCTACTACTTCCCCCACCTCCGCCACCACCGCATGCGCCAACCAACAATGCGGTAGCCAGCAGGAACGCACGGCAAAGACTGCGCTTCATTATTTTCCTTTTGCTTGTTCAGGCAATACCTGTTCCAGCAACACCACACCATTGGAATGCGGCTTGATACGCACCTTGCCGGCTTTGACCTTGGCCTCGCTGCCGCCATAGGCTTCGCGCAAGGTGGCGCCTTCCGGAAATACGTCGCCGACGGTTATCTCGGTTTCGGTGCTTACGCCTAATGCGACCACGATACGATCAGCAGGATGGATGCGGCTGAAGGTGTAGGGAGCCTCAGCCAAACGGCGATGGACGCCCTTGGCCAGTGCCACATGACGCGCCCGAAATTGGCCTAGTCGTTGCCAGTGCTCAAGCAAACTACTATCGATGTCGTTCCAGTTCATGTCCGAGCGCGTGGCCTGCTGCGGGTCGCTGGCAGGTACTGGCCCGGGCGGGCGGGCGGTTTCATCGCCATAGTAAATTTGTACGCCACCCGGCGCCAGCATCAGCATGGTGCTGCCCGCCATTAATTTTTTGCGGTCGTAGAGTTTGGTATCGTGCGAAGAAAGATACGACAGCACGTTATGCATCGCAGGCACCGCTAGCTTGACGGCGTAGTCGCTATAGACTTTGTCGATGGTGTCCAGGCTGATGGCGCGATCCTGGAAATCGAAATTGATCATGTTGTCGAAACCGGAATCGAACAGGTCGCTGCGCTCCACGCTGTGCCCCCAGAATTCTCCAGTCATCCAGAAGGGCGTATCGTCGATTTTTTTGCCGGGGTTGGCTTTTTTCCAGTCGGCCAGCGCTTCTTTGCCGGATTGTTTAAGTGCCATCCACGATGCGGGTTCGACGTGCTTGACCGTATCGCAGCGAAAGCCATCGATACCGTAATCGCGCACCCATTGCGTCAGCCAAGTCACCAGATACTGCCTGACGGTCGCGCCAGCAATAGGTTTAGCTCGGGTATCGGGTTTGATTTTCAGGAAAGGCGGCAGTTCGACCGGTTTGGGTGATTCGGTTTTGAAGTCCGGCAAATAAGCGAGTTGCTTGGTGAATTCGGTGGCGTCGCCGTGCACTTCTTCGTAGCCGCGCAAGCCCGAGCGAATCCAGTCGCGGCCCCACCAATCCAGCCATTTGGGGTTGTTGTAGTCGATGTAGCTATGGTAATCACGCAACGTGGCCTTTTCCCATTCCGGCCACAGCACGCCGACCTTGAATTCATTGAGCGACCACAGATCGCCGTACCCGGGATGGTTCATCACCACATCAAAGAGGATGCGGATGCCTTGACTGTGGGCCGTATCGACCATCTCGCGCAGTTCCTCGGCAGTACCCATGTTTTTATCGAGCACGGTGTAGTCGAGCGCATAGTAGCCATGGTAGGGGTAGTGCTTGAATTCTTTATTGCCTCCCACTACCCAGCCACGAATCTGCTCGTAGGGCGCGGTGATCCAAATGGCGTTGACACCCAGTTTGGTGAAATAGCCTTCCTTGAGTTTTTTGCTAATACCAGCGAGATCGCCACCGTGAAAAGTGCCGACATCGGCAGCGGGTGTCGATTCGCGTTTGCGCCCATAGCTTTCGTTATTGGCAAGATTGCCATCCAGAAAACGATCGGTTATTACAAAATAAACAATGGGGTTATCGTTAAAACTTCCTGACGATACAGGGGTTGCAGCTTGAAGCAAGCTGCTCGCTGTGAAACTCAGCAAACCCAGCAATACCAGAAACATGCTATAAAAATTTTTCATTTTTTATCCTTTCACGCCACCCGCAGTCAGGCCGGAAACAATCCAGCGCTGGGCGAGTAGAAACACCGCTGTAATGGGCAACCCCGACAATACGGCCGCTGCGGCAAAATCGCCCCACAGGTACTTTTGTTCATAAAGAAAATACTTTGAGCCTACGGCCAGCGTCAGGTTATTTTCCTGACGCAACAAAATCGAAGCGACCGGGTATTCGATAATGCCGCCAATAAACGCCAGCACGAATACCACCATCAAAATCGGTACCGCCATGGGCAGGAGGACATAGCGGAAAGCCTGCCAGTTTGTAGCCCCGTCCACTTTGGCGCATTCCTCGATTTCGCCTGGGATAGTGTCGAAGTAACCGCGGATAGTCCAAATATGCAGTGCAATCCCGCCCAAATACGCCACGATTACACCAGCATGGGTTTCGACTCCCAACCATGGCACATAAGTACCAATCGCATCGAAAATGGCATAAATTGCCACCAGCGCCAGCGTAGCAGGGAACATTTGCAATAGCATGATGGAATTCAGGATGGGGGTCTTGAAACGGAAGCGCATACGGGCAAAGGCGTAAGCCGCCGTGGTTGAAATCACCACAATCAAAAACGCCGAAATACCAGCGATTTTGATGGAATTCCATAACCAGCGCATAACCGGGAAGGGCGGCTCCACCAGCCCGCCGTCTGGGCCTTGATAGGAAAATCCCAGCGCCAGTTTCCAGTGTTCGAAACTGATGGTCGTGGGGATGATTTCTCCGGAGGCGAAATTTCCCGGGCGTAATGAGATGGAAATAATCATCAACAGCGGAAAAATGATCGCGGCAATAAACGCAATCAAACCTGCATGAGCCAGCACAATCCGCCAGCGATGTTGTTTGCCTTGAACAATGGGCATGGAGGTTCCTCGCAGAATTTTTTAGTAACTGATGTGACGTACAGCTATGGAATCAATTTTGAACTTGTCATAAGAACGCAAACTCTTTACATCCGCAGCACGAAGGATCCACGCACTGTTTCGGCGCACAAGCGCTAAAAGTTTGTCGCCCCCGAGAAATCGGGGGCCCAGTGGCGTTTGTAAATTTTTGCCGTGACTTTTGCTATAACAAGCGCTCCACAAAGTCGCTGGATTCCCGCTTTCGCGGGAATGACGGGGACGGTTTATTGTTGGGAAAGCCATTTTCATAGTGTGGTTGCGTATCAGCTAATAAGTAGATTCTTCGCGATTGACGCGCGCCAGTTTGAGATTGGCCATTGAGAGCAGGACCACCAGAATAAAAATCAGACTGGAAATGGCAGCAGCCAACCCAAAATTTTGCCCCGAATCCTGGAAGGCGATACGGTAGGTGTAGCTCACCAGAATATCGGTGGTGCCTGCAGGCACTTTGGTATTCAGGAAATCCGGACGGCCTCCGGTCAACAAGGTAATCAATACAAAATTGTTGAAGTTGAAGGCAAACGAAGCAATCAATAGCGGCGTCAGCGGCTTGATAATCAGCGGGGCGGTGATCTTGAAAAAATTCGTGAGCGGCTTGGCGCCGGCGATGGCCGATGCTTCGTAAAGATCGGCGGGAATGGCTTTGATCAATCCTGTGCAAAGCACCATCACATACGGATAGCCCAGCCAGGTGTTGACAATCAAAATCATGATTTTGGCCAGTAGCGGATCGGCAAACCAGGCTGGCTTAATGCCGAAAAGCGCATTGAGGATAAGGTTGATTTCCCCGAAGTTGTTGTTGAACAATCCCTTAAATACAAGAATGGAAATGAACCCCGGCACGGCATACGGTAAAAAAAGCAGGGTGCGGTAGATGGTACGAAAGCGCAATGCTTCCCAATTCAGCAATACCGCCAGCGTGCAGCCGACCACCAGCGTCAGGAAAACCGTAAGCGCAGCAAAAAGAACCGTCCACAAAAATATGGCAGTGAAGGGGCCCTTGAATTCCTTATCAGTGGCCATGCGTTCGTAATTACCGGTGCCGATAAATACCTTAAAGCCTGGCTGGATTTTTTCACCTTGGACCGTTGTGTAAAAGCCGGTTGAAAAATCCGCTTTCAGCAATTGACCTGTTTTGGTATTGCTGAGGGTGCCATCGGCATTCTTTTTGTAGAGGGGATCGATCTGCGCAAATTCGCGCAGCCCAGAATAGGAAAGCAGCTTGCCATTGGGTAATTTCAGCTTGATGGTAGACAAGACGTTGCGGCGCTTAATAATTTCGGAAAGCGGCAGGGCGGTATTGGGCTGAAAACTGGCCTCCTTGAGCGAGGTCATTTCAACCACAGGCGGAATGTTGCCTACCAGCAACGCCAGAGAGGGAGAGACGTAGGTATTTTCCCGCAAGGAGGTATTTTTTGCAGCATTCTGCTCGTCCTCTTCATCGAGCCGCGGCTGCAACAGCAAGCGAAATTCGTGGCCATCCGGATAAAGCGTGAATTGGTAACCGGGATCCTCGCCTTTTACGGTTTCTTCAAGCAGGTACTGGGTGGCACGCTCGAAAGAAAGCAGATTGGAGGCACTGTAATTGGTAAGGCTGATCTGTACAGTATAGAGCAGCGGGAAGAGGACAAAAATACCAATCCCCGCAAGCCCCGGAAACAAATAGCGATAGGTATAGGTACGGGGCGATAGGTAGATGTAAAAAACCAATACGAAAAATGCCAGCGCACAACTGGCCCCTACCACTTGACCGGACGCGTAAATAGCCCACACGACGTAGAGCAGGCCCGCCGCAGCAGCAGCGCCAAACAACCCGCGCAGCGCCCCCCCCCATATTGTCGTCACCCTCATTCGATTTACCCTTGACGTTGCGCTGAGTTTACAAATAATTCCATTTTTAAATCAAACCTTATTTTGTCGGCTCCGCCTTGCAGTATTGTTCAACCGGTCTGCGGCTCGCCTTCGTGTTATTTTTGATTTAGAAATGGAATATGTGCCGGGCGGCTTCAGGCCGCCCGGGCATACTTACAATTGAGATTTACTTGCCGGTAATACGTGCTGCAGCGGCGTCCAGCGCTTCCTTCGGCTGCTGGCGGCCGTTGCTGATATTTTCCAGGGCCGATCCCATGGCTGACCAGAATTTGCCCATTTCCGGAACGTTCGGCATGGGCTCACCGCGCCGGGCGTTTTCCATCGTGGCCTTGATCAGCGGATTTTCCGAAAGCTCCTTGAAGAACATTTTGTTGGCCGGGGTTCCCAGCGGAACATCCGCGTTAATGGTTTTTAGTCCCTCAACTTTCAGCACATGATTTTCCAGAAACTCCTTGGCAAGATCCTTATTCTTGCTCGGCGCGGAAATCATGCAGCCCAATACGCCGACGAAAGGTTTGGAAGATTTGCCGGCGACATCGGGAATCGGCGCCACGGCGAAATCGATCTTCGATTTTTTCGCGTTATCCCAGGCCCATGGGCCGCTGATCATCATGGCGATGTCACCTTTGTTGAAACCGGCTTCCATCTCGGCGTACCCGGACCCCTTGGGCATCTGGCCGTTTTTAATAAGCGCCGTCAGCAATTCGGCGCCCTTCAATGCACCGGGCGAATTGACACCAGTTTTGGAGGCATCGAAATTACCTTTGGCATCCTTGGCAAAAACGTAGCCCCCATTGGCTGCCAGAATGGGCCAAGTGAAGTAGGTATTGTTATAGTCCCAGAGAATGGCTTTTTTGCCCTTGGCCGATAATTCCTTGTCGAGCTTCACGACCTCCTCGAACGACTTCGGCGGTGTTTTCACCAATGCTTTGTTATAGATCAACCCAATGGCCTCAATCGAAAGCGGATAACCCCAGACTTTGCCGTCATAGGTAAACGCATCCCAAGCGGTGGCTTCGATATCGCCTTTTACTTTTTTGCTGGGGGTGACTGGCACCAGCAGGCCAGCGCGTACCCACTCACCGAGACGGTCATGGGGCCAGCACCATACATCAGGGCCTTTGCCTGCAGCCGCGGCCTGCTGAAATTTGCCGGGCGCATCTTCGGGATGCTCTACAGTGACCGGGACGCTGGTTTTTTTGGCGAACTCGTCGCCCACTTTTTGCAGTCCGTTATAGCCTTTATCGCCGTTGATCCAGACCAGCAGCTTGCCGGGCTCGCTGGCGTAGGCGCCCACGCTGGTCAGGGCGGCCACAACGGCGACCGGGATAGTGTGCTTGCGGATCATTTTCAGGAACTTCATAGCTTCTCCTTTTGGTGGTGTGGATGCGAGCGTCAAGACCCGCATGATTGGTTTTTTGGGACAACATCATGCTACAGCGCGTTTGGGCATTTGATAATGCCGGCGGAACGCACGACCGCTTTCATCGAACAAATGGCAATTTTGTGCGGGTAAGGTTAGTTCCAGGGTATCGCCGACCGCAACGAACAATTCGGGGCCGAGCTTGATCGTCAGACTATCCTCAGCGCCTGCGAAGGGCGCGTAAATATAGGTCGAATCGCCGTGAGCTTCGACAAACTGTACCGTGACGACGATTTTATTTTCCGTTACCACCGATTCGAAGTGTTCGGGCCGAATACCCAGCGTTACCTTGTCGCCCGGTTTGGCGCCAGAGGCATCAACGGCCACACGAACTTCATTATTGGAGCGCAAGCGCACCGTTGCGCCCAGCGCATTCGCTGCAACGATTTCGCCTGCGATGAAATTCATTTTGGGTGAGCCGAGAAATCCGGCGACAAACAGATTTTCCGGATAGTTATATAAGTCGAGTGGCGAACCCACCTGCTCGATACGACCTTGCGAAAGCACAACGATCTTATCAGCCAGCGTCATCGCTTCGACCTGATCGTGGGTGACATAGACCATGGTGGTTTTTAATTCGTTGTGCAATTTGGCGAACTCATAGCGCATCTTGATGCGCAGTGCGGCATCAAGGTTGGAAAGCGGCTCGTCGAACAGGAACACCTGTGGCTTGCGCACGATTGCGCGACCGATAGCCACGCGCTGACGCTGCCCGCCGGATAGTGCTTTCGGCTTGCGGTCGAGCAAATGGTCGATGCGTAAAATTTTGGCCGCATTTTGCACCGCAGCCGCAATCTCATGCTTGGGTGTATTGGCCAGCTTGAGCGAAAAGGCCATATTTTCGAACAAGGTCATGTGAGGATAGAGCGCGTACGACTGAAACACCATGGCAATACCGCGTTCAGCTGGCGGAGTATCGTTAACGCGACGTCCGCCGATCATCAGATCGCCAGCGGTAATATCTTCCAGGCCGGCGATGACGCGCAGCAACGTCGATTTGCCACAGCCCGAAGGCCCGACGAAAACGACAAACTCGCCATCATCAATCGTTAAATTGATATCATGCAGAACCTTGACGTCGCCATAGGCTTTACAAACGCCCGTCAACTGGACATTTGCCATCTTTTTATCTCCTCCAGTTCCAGTATCTAGTTGCCCGGAACTTTATACTTAGTATTTAGTATGCCAATCTTGCCATACAAGATGAGCTACTTAAAAGAATACAAATACAATATTTTTTGATATGTAGAAAATATACATAATAAACTTCTACAACACAACGAATAAATAATATTGCAACGAGCACTCAACGCATAGAAAACAATGTGTTATGATTTTTTTAGCCGTTTCATTTGTAGCAATACTACATAATTTTCAGTTTCAATCATTCCAAAATATAGGGTCCATCGATGACAAAGCACTTATCCCTGTCAAAAATATTAGCAGGTGGAATAAACAAAATGCTGATTTCCGAATCACCAAAAACAAATAATGCCGAAGATGATTATTCCCAGGCAACCCATCGCCACCTTCAGCACGATGCAGGCACACTACCGGAAACAGCTACGCCTGCACAATGGATGCGTGCTGCCGCGCTGGCCGCGCGCGATGAGCTCAGTGATCGCTGGCTGGAAACGCAGCGCGAAAATACTAAAAACCAAGCCAAGCATGTCTATTACTTATCCATGGAATTTCTCATCGGGCGTGCCATGGCAAACAGTTTGGCCGCGCTTGGACTGGAACAATCCTTTAAAGACATGTTGACACTTTCCGGAGCCTCCACAATGGAAGTACTGCAAAAGGAAAACGATGCCGCACTGGGAAATGGCGGCCTGGGAAGGCTGGCAGCGTGTTTCCTTGATTCACTGGCCACGCTAAATATTCCCTCATTCGGCTACGGCATTCGTTATGAATTCGGCATGTTTGCACAACGCATTCAGGACGGCATGCAAGTCGAACAATCGGATGGTTGGCTGGCGAATGGCAACCCCTGGGAGATTGCCCGGCACGATGTTCAATATCCCATCCAATATGGCGGTTGGGTCGAACACAGAGGTGGAAAATCGCACTGGGTGTCGGCCGAGCAGTTACTGGCGCGGGCTTACGACATGATTATCCCGGGGCATGGCACGCGTCGCGTATCGACCTTGCGCTTGTGGAAGGCCGCACCGCTTCAGGATATTGATCTCTCTGCGCATAGCCATGGCGATTACGCGCGGGCTTCCGAATACAAAAACCGGTTTGAAAATATTTCCTGGGTGCTGTATCCGAACGATTCCACACCACAGGGACGCGAATTGCGCTTGCGGCAGGAATATTTTTTCGTCAGCGCTTCCCTGCAGGACATTCTGACTCGCCATTTGCGTGAATACGGGAAATTCGACAATCTGTTTGAAAAGGTGGCTCTGCATCTCAACGATACCCATCCTGCCCTTGCAGTGCCGGAATTGATGCGTTTATTGATCGATACGCACGGGCTGGACTGGGATACAGCCTGGGCGCAATGCCAGCGCATTTTTTCCTACACCAATCACACCTTGATGCCCGAGGCGCTGGAAACCTGGCCTGTCGGGCTGATGCAGTTTGTTATCCCGCGGCATCTTGAAATCATTTATGAAATCAACCGGCGTTTTCTCGATGAGGTACGCGCCCGCTTCCCCGAGGATAATGATTTGCTGCGGCGGGTTTCGCTGATTGCCGAAGGTGGAGAAAAGCGCGTACGCATGGCCTCGCTATCCATTCTGGCCAGCCACAAAATCAACGGCGTATCCAAATTGCATTCCGAATTGATGGTGCACACTATTTTTGCCGATTTCGCCAGACTATTCCCCGATCGTTTTATCAATATTACCAACGGCATTACGCCGCGCCGCTGGCTGGCTCAGGCCAACCCTGAACTGGCGGCACTGATAGACAATCGCATCGGCCCGCAGTGGCGCCTCAATCTGGATCAGCTGGAAAAACTTCGTGCACAGGCAAAAGATCCGGTTTTGAAAAAGCAGATGCTCGACATCAAGCATGCCAACAAAGTGCGCCTGGCTGCGTTGATTCAGCGCGAACTGAGCTTGACGGTTAATCCGTCGGCATTGTTTGACGTGCATATCAAGCGTATTCACGAATACAAACGCCAACTGCTGAACGTGCTGCATGTCATCAGCCGCTATCGGGCGATTCTGGCTGATCCGGCCAAAGACTGGACACCGCGCGTGATCATTTTTGCCGGTAAGTCTGCCTCGGCCTATGTAACGGCGAAACTGATCATTCACCTGATTCACGATGTGGGCAACGTCATCAATAACGATGCGCGAATTGGCGATAAGTTGAAAGTCGTTTTTCTGCCTAACTACGGCGTTTCTTTGGCTGAGAAAATTATCCCGGCTGCCGATTTATCCGAGCAGATTTCCACAGCCGGAACCGAAGCCTCCGGTACCGGCAATATGAAATTCACCCTGAATGGCGCTTTGACAATCGGCACCTGGGATGGGGCTAACATCGAAATTGCCGAGAATGTGGGATTAGAAAATATTTTCATCTTTGGTCATCACGCCCATGAAATCGATCGTCTGCGTCTGCAGGGTTATCGATCACAAACCTATTATGAAGAGAATGCCGATCTGAAAGGTGTGATCGACATGATTGCCCACGGTACATTCAGTCAAGGCGAACCGACACGCTATCTGCCGCTTGTTGAATCGCTGATGAAACAGGATCATTATTTTCTTTTTGCCGATTTTGCTTCTTATGTTGCGACTCAGCAGCAGGTCGATACACTATTCCGCAACCGCGAAGCCTGGGCCGAAATGATGATTCAGAACGTGGCCGGAACCGGATTTTTTTCTTCTGATCGTACGATCAGCGAGTATGCAAAACAGATCTGGCAGGTACCAGTCCGCTGACAGGTATTCCCACAGTAATCTGAACAGGATAGAAACCCGGTATGCAGGCACATGACATCGCCGCCTTGGTGGAGGGGCGTCACACCGATGCATTTTCCGTTTTGGGTATGCATATAAACGAGGATGGGCAACTGACGGTATCCGCGTTTATTCCTTCCGCTCAGGAAGTGGTCGTGCTCAATACGACAACAGGCGCGACAGTCGTGGCGTTAAATCGTGTGCATACAGCAGGATTATTTGACGGTTTAGTTCCCAAGCGAAAAGCCCGCTTTTCATATCAATTAAAAATTGTTTGGGAAAGTGGAGTAACAGAAACCATCGATGACCCCTATTGTTTCCCTCCCTTGCTGGGCGCAACCGATGCCTGGTTGCTGGCCGAAGGCACGCATTTACGAACTTATGAAGTGCTGGGCGCACATCCCCGGCAAATCGATGGGGTCGACGGGGTAGCGTTTTCGGTATGGGCGCCCGCCGCCCAACGCGTATCCGTGATTGGTGACTTCAACTATTGGGATGGCCGCCGCCACCCGATGCGCCTGCGCCGCGAATGCGGGGTGTGGGAATTGTTTATACCGGGTGTCAAAACAGGGCAGCGTTACAAGTACGAGATTCGCACCAATGCCGGAGAAATCCTGCAAAAAGCCGATCCGCACGGCTTTGCTGCCGAATTACGTCCCGCCACCGCGAGTATCGTTTCCACACTGCCGCCCCGCCAGCAACTTTCCGAAGCACGCCATAAAGCCAATGCCATAGGCGCGCCCATCAGTATTTACGAAGTGCACGCCACGTCGTGGCGCAGCGGTCGTATTGGTCCTAGTGGTGATAGGCCCTTCCCGGATTGGCATCAGCTGGCCGATACGCTGATCCCTTATGTCCGCGATTTGGGTTTTACCCATTTGGAATTGCTGCCCATTGCCGAATATCCCTTTGATGGTTCATGGGGTTATCAACCCGTGGGGTTGTATGCTCCCACCGCACGGTTGGGGCCGCCAGAGGGATTGCGGCATTTTGTCGAACGTGCCCACGCTGCAGGGCTAGGTGTGATTATCGATTGGGTACCGGCGCATTTTCCCAGCGATGCGCACGGGCTGGCGCGTTTCGATGGCACGCATCTTTATGAACACGCCGATCCACGCGAAGGTTTCCATCCCGACTGGAATTCACTGATCTATAACGTGGGCCGCAATGAAGTCCGCGCTTTTTTAATCAGCAATGCCCTGTACTGGTTCGAGCGTTGGGGAATCGATGGATTACGTGTCGATGCCGTGGCGTCGATGCTTTATCGCGACTACAGCCGCAAAGCCGGCGAATGGATCCCCAATATTCACGGCGGGCGTGAAAATCTGGAGACCATTGCCTTCCTTAAACGCCTGAATGAAGTAGTCGGAGAACATTGTCCGGGCGCTATCACTATTGCGGAAGAGTCGACAGCGTGGCCAGGGGTTTCGCGGCCCACTTATCATAATGGCCTTGGGTTTCATTACAAATGGAACATGGGCTGGATGCACGACACCCTGCAATACATGGCGCGCGATCCTGTCCATCGCAAACATCACCACAATGACCTGACCTTTGGCCTGATGTACGCCTTTACGGAAAACTTTGTACTGCCGCTTTCGCACGATGAAGTCGTGCATGGCAAGGGATCGTTGATCACGCGCATGCCGGGCGATCACTGGCAACGCTTCGCCAACCTGCGCGCTTATTATGGTTTTATGTGGACGCATCCGGGGAAAAAATTACTGTTCATGGGCGGTGAACTGGCCCAGTGGCGTGAATGGGATCACGCAGGAGAGCTTGACTGGGCTCTGCTCGATCATCCAGCGCATGCTGGGATTCATACTCTGATTCGTGATTTGAACAAATTGTATCGGGGAACCCCGGCATTACACGAGCGCGATACCAAAGCAGAAGGCTTTCAATGGCTGGCCTTGCACGATGCCGATACATCGGTGATTGCCTATGCCCGCCATAGCAAAAGCAGCGATGCATTAACGGTAACGATATGCAACTTTACGCCGGAAGTTCGCTACGATTACCGCATTGGTGTTCCGCACAGTGGGCGTTATCGGGAAATCTTGAATACCGATGCAGTCGTTTACGGCGGCAGCAACGTCGGCAATCCCGAATTGCATGCCTTGCCGGACGGACATGCGGGCCAGCCGCATGCGCTGTCGCTCACGCTTCCACCGCTGGCTACTGTTGTATTCGAATATTGCCCGTGATGCAATCGTCTACACCACTACGCGTTGGTCTGCCCTGGCCGCTGGGCGCCAGTTTGGATGAGGAAGGCATCAACTTCGCGGTTTTTTCCGCACACGCCAGCCGTATCGAACTATGTGTATTCAGCGACGATGGGACGCAGGAAATCGCGCGCTATCCGCTCCCCGGACATACGGGCGACATCTGGCATGGTCTGCTGCCCAGCGCAACAAGCGGACTGGTTTATGGCTATCGTGCCCACGGTCCTTACCATCCTGAAGCCGGGCACCGCTTCAATCCGCAAAAATTATTGCTCGATCCCTACACGCGTGAAATCGTGGGCAATTTTCACTGGCGACGCGAACATTTTGGCTACGAAACCGAACATGCCGATAGCCACCACTCTTTTTCGCATAGCGATAACGGGCCGTGGGCATTGAAAGCACGTGTTCCCCTAATACAGCTCGATAAGGCACGCCCAGCACGACCGATTATTCCTTCCCGTCAGGCCGTACTGTACGAGCTGCATGTAAAAGGCTTCACCCAAACCCATCCCGATGTCCCTGCTGCGTTGCGCGGCACCTATGCGGGGCTGGCCTGCCCCGCGGTAATCGATTATCTGCGCGCCCTTGGCGTAACCAGTCTGTCGCTCATGCCCATACATTTCGGGATAAGCGAACAGGCCCTGGTTCAACGCGAACTGAGCAATTACTGGAATTACAACCCGCTTGGTTTTTTCGCTGTCGAGCCGCGCTACTGGTCGCGTACCACCGCATCGCCAGCTGCGGAATTTCGCAGCATGGTCGATACCCTGCATCAAGCCGGTTTTGAAGTCATCGTCGATATGGTGTTCAATCACACGGCGGAAGGGCCCGAGGCAGGACCTACGCTATCGTTTCGCGGTCTCGACAACGCAAGCTATTACCGGTTGCCGCCAGAAAACCAGGCCTATTACGAAAACGTTACCGGTTGCGGCAATACCCTGAATGTTGCACATGGCCGGGTAACGCAATTGGTGCTCGATGCGATGCGTTACTGGGTGGCTGAACTGGGGGTTGACGGTTTCCGTTTCGATCTCGCCCCCGTATTGGGGCGTGGACGTAGCGGCTTCGACCCGCACGCCGCACTCTTCGTAGCGATGGAGCAGGATCCGCTTTTATCCCGCGTGCGGAGGATTGCCGAGCCCTGGGATATCGGTTGGGATGGCTATCGGCTGGGGCAGTTTCCTTTCACCTGGATGGAGTGGAACGATAAATTTCGCGATAGCGCCCGCGCGTTTTGGATACACCGTGCCCGGGGACGCGGCGAATTGGCACGCCGACTTACCGCTTCGGCAGATGTTTTCCAGCAGCCCCACCGCTTGCCGTGCGCCTCGGTAAATTACCTTGCCGCACACGATGGATTCACCCTCGCGGACGTGGTCAGCTATGCTAAACGGCATAATCACGCCAACGGCGAAGACAATCGGGATGGGCATCAACATAATTGGAACGCCAATTTTGGTCACGAGGGCCCGACCAGCGATGCCCATATTCTGGCGCTACGCAATCGCGTTACGCGTGCGATGCTGGCTACCCTGTTGCTGGCGCAGGGAACACCAATGCTAAGTGCCGGCGATGAGTTAGGCAAAACGCAGCACGGAAATAACAATGCCTACTGTCAGGATAACGTTATCTCCTGGCTGGATTGGCAAAAGGCGGATAAAGACCTTATAAATTTCGTCAGCGGGCTGCTCGCATTACGCCGCCGCCTACCTATTCTCGCTTCTCCTATGTGGGGTACCGCGCCAGGCTTTAGCGGAGAACACTTCATCCGAGAGTGGCTTACTCCATTGGCTGTTCCCATGACACACGACGATTGGCACGATACTGCCCGGCATGCTTTTGCGTGCCTATTGAAACCAGGCCAACACGATCAAGTGACTCAAATTCTGCTATTGATCAATGGCGAGAATACCGAGGTTATTTTCAGTTTGCCGGATGGGGTTTGGCAATTGGAGTTGGACACAACACTCGCCGAGCCTTTTGTAACCCAAAACAGCATGACTCAGCAGGCCGTGACTGCCCATGGATTATTATTGTTGACCGCCAACCCACAATACCGGTAACAATGGGTAGCTAATTTTTCAACCAATTTTTAACCATCAAACCATGAATATGTTATTTGATAAACGGATGAGCGGAGTCATTCTGCACCCTACTTCACTGCCTGGGCCGCACGGTTCTGGCGATCTGGGCCCTGCGGCCTATCATTTTGTCGACTGGCTAGCCACCGCCGGCCAATCGTTATGGCAAATGTTGCCTGTCAGTCCAATCGGCCCTGGCAATTCGCCTTATGCAGGGATTTCGGCGTTTGCCGGGAATCCCCTGTTGATCGACCTTGCCGATCTGGTGGATCGCGGCTGGCTGAATGCATTTTCCGAAACCGAATTTGGCGATTTTTCGTCGCAACATGTCGACTACGACAAAGTCGTTGCTTTCAGAATGGGTAAATTGCAGTCTGCAGCGAAGCGCTTTTTTTCGCACGCCTCGGCGCTTGATCGCAGCGCGTTCGAGAGTTTTTGCGAATGCGAAAAAACCTGGCTCGATGACTACGCTTTATTCATGGTGCTCGACGAACATTACGCCAACAAACCTTGGCCAGAATGGGAAAAGGCCATTAGTCACCGTGAACCAGCGGCGTTGGCTGTCGTGTATAACCAGCAGGCCGATGCAATTCGTGCCTGGAAATTTATCCAATGGTGTTTCAGCACACAGTGGCAGGCGCTCAAAACCTATGCCAATCAACGCGGCATCCGGATTATTGGCGATGTGCCTATTTTCATCGCCCATCAATCGGTGGATTGCTGGGTACGTCCGGATTTGTATCTTTTAGACGCAAACAATTACCCGACGGTTGTTGCGGGAGTTCCCCCTGATTATTTTTCACCTACTGGCCAGTATTGGGGAAATCCGCTTTATAACTGGGCGGCGATGAAGGCCGATAGTTACATGTGGTGGGTCGAGCGCATGAAGCGGCAACTGGTGTTGTCGGATATTCTGCGCATCGATCATTTCCGCGGCTTTGCGGGCTACTGGGAAATCCCCGCCAGTGCATCCAGCGCCCAGCAAGGTCACTGGGTCCCCGGGCCAGGCGCTGATTTGTTCGAAAAACTCGAGGCGGCACTGGGCACACTGCCGGTTATCGCCGAAGATTTAGGCGTCATTACCCCGGATGTCACGGCATTGCGTGAGCACTTTGCCTACCCGGGCATGCGTATTCTGCAATTTGCGTTTGCGGCCGACGCTCAGCATCATTTCCTGCCGCACAATTACGTCGCCAATACTGTGGTTTATACCGGTACGCACGACAACGATACCATTCGGGGATGGTGGGCCAGCTGTAGCGAGCACGAGCGCGCTTTCGCCCGGCAATATCTCGATATGAGTAAAAATGAACCGCACTGGGCATTGATCCGTGCGGCTGTTTTGTCTGTTGCGGGCTTATCGATTTACCAATTTCAGGATGTACTGGGGCTGGATGGTGCACACCGTATGAATACCCCGGGGAAAATAGGTTGTTGGGAATGGCGTTTTGCATGGGACGATGTGCAACAAGATGCAGCATTACGATTGGCGGCGCTTTGTGCGCTGGGCGGCCGGGCTAAAGCTGATCTGCTGCCGTCCATGCCTGCTTATCCCGCCGATATGCCCCGACCTTAATTTAAATTCTGCTGCGCTTGGTGAGGCGGCATTAAAAACAGGCTCAAAATCTTTATGTATAAAGAACCCCTGATTAAGCCCTCCAAGCGCCTTGTTTTGTCTTCGCTCGCGACAGTTTCGAAAGAAATCTAATGAATTGTTATGACTCACTGATGTTACGCAGAAGCAAAGCAACCTCCCTATGAGAATGACTTTCCCGGTGAAAAGTTTTCCCCTCAGCATTACGTAACATCGGTTACTATCTCTATCTTTGACTTTTCCTGAAGGAATCGACATGAATATTCGCCGCCTGATATCCCTTTTAGGCGCTGCATACGCTGGATTGGGGCTGATCTCGATCAGTAGTTTGATATTGCTGGTGTTATACAGTGGTGCGCCCCACTTCGTCGAGGCCGCTGAACAAAACGCGGCGACATTGCCACCGGTATTGACCGGTCAAGCGGGCGGGGGCCGGGCTATTATATTTGGCCGAGACCCCGCTGCGGCGCGGGCCGTGGCTTATATTTACCGCGGCAACTTCAGCTACGTACGTATCGAGCAGCAGGAGCCGGGTGCCGAAGCCAACGAACATCCCGCCGCACTGGACGCCGCGCGCATTCGTGACCGCTTGGCGAAGGTAACACTGGATTCCGGGAAAAATGCCGTATTTTCTGCCGAAGATCTGGCAGAAATCACCCCGCATCTTGTTGCCGCCTTGGCACAAGCCAAACCGAATCAGGACGTTACCTTTGCCGTGAGCGGTAAACACGGCTATCTGGGTTTGTTTTCTGGACGCACCGTGACGACGGCGCGGGTCTTTATGCGCCAGAAACAACTGAATCTGATTTTTGGGCTGGTTCATGCCGATTTCGAGCAACAATTCCAGGCCAGCGGATTTTTGCGTCCTTTTACCCCTGGAAGCCGCGCCAGCGGAACAGAAAAAGCGGCAATCGGTATCGCCGATAAAATACTGGGCGAAACCAATGTGCGTAACGATTGGGTCACTTTGTCGGTCGAAGGTGGGGCGGCCATTGCCAGTACGCCGCCTGGCGCCGTGGTAAATGTGGCTCCTGCTGCGTCGAAAAGCGACGAGCTTTATCTGGCGATCCGGGAAAGACTCAAGGCGCTGGATAAGCTGAAAGCAGATGGCCTGCTCAGCGAGCAGGAATATCAGGATAAGCGCAAAGCAATCCTTAAAGACCTATAAAAGTTTTATAATGTTAACTGAATCGAATCAGCATTTTTACAATTTACAGGGGGACCCATGAAAAATTTCAGATTGGCTTTTCGTTTGTTCATATCACTCATTCTGATTGCGAGCAGCTTAAACCTCGCGCAGGCGGCGACCATCAACGTCACCGCCAACGCAGCGGATGTGCTGAACGGAGCCGATAACAGTTGCGCGTTGCGCGAGGCCATCACCAACATCAATAACGGTATGGCCACCTTTGCCGACTGCCCGAATATGGGCGCGGCCTTCGGAATGGGCGACACCATCAACCTGCCGGCGGGGACGTATACAAACACCATTGCCAGCACTAACGAAGACTTTAACGCCAATGGCGATTTGGACATCCTGCGGAGCGTCGCTATCGTGGGTGCGGGCGCGGCAGCCACATTCATTGATGGGGGCATGGTGATGGATCGGGTATTCCATGTGGCCGTTATTGGGAATGTTTCCATGTCTGGTGTCACCATCCGCAACGGTAACGTTACGGGAAATGGGGGCGGTTTACTCGTAAGAGGTCCTCATATCCTTACCCTTACCAACTCGATCATCAGTAACAACACCTCCACGGCGGGGGGGGGGGGTATTTTAGTAGTTTTGGATGCCAGTTTGGAACTTGTCGATTCCACCGTCAGTGGCAATACCGTCACAATGGCGGGGCAAGTAGGGGGGGGTATTTTCATGTCTAGCAACGGTAATGTTAATGTCAGCAATCTTACCGTTATCCGATCGACCATCAGCGGCAACACAACCACGGTGATGTTTAGTGGTGCTGGCATCCATGCTGTAGGCAATAATTCCACCGTCAGTATCGTCAACTCGACCATCAGTGGTAATAATGGCGGAGATGGTATTTTTATGATTGGCAATAATGATTCAGGCGTGCTCGATGTCACCAATTCCACTATCAGTAATAATGCTAGTAGAGGTATTTTTAGTGGTATTCTAATGGACACACTACGCAATACCATTGTTGCTGGCAATACGGCTACCCAATGCGGCGGAA
This sequence comes from uncultured Burkholderiales bacterium, assembly GCA_964598005.1. Taxonomy (GTDB): domain Bacteria; phylum Pseudomonadota; class Gammaproteobacteria; order Burkholderiales; family Usitatibacteraceae; genus CAZRAL01. Next base: position 15,509 of record CAZRAL010000011.1, on the reverse strand, counting down.
CGATTATCAACGGCGGCAATAACATTGACAGTGGTGCGACTTGCGGCTGGGGCAACATGAACGGCTCGATGAGCAATACCAACCCCTTGCTTGGCCCGCTTACGCTCAATGCTCCCGGAGTCACGCAAACCCATGCCTTATTGCCCGGCAGCCCGGCTATTAACGGCGTGACCTTTATGGCTCCCAATGGCGCCCCTGCGACCGATCAGCGCGGCATCGCCCGCCCGCAAAATGGCGGGTTTGACATCGGCGCATTCGAATTTAATGCGGCGCTTCCAGTAGCGGCAGGGCCAATACCCACCCTGTCAGAATGGATGCTGATTGTGCTCGGTCTGCTGGTGGTAGGCAGCGGGGCTTATTTCATGCTGCGGCGTGAGAACATGGCAACGGGTTAGGAAACGGTATTTCCGAATACATCGAAGCATCTTTGTATCACTCTTGAAACCGGCAGGCAAAAGTCTGCCGGTTTCATTCCCAGCCCATGCCAACAAGCGGCGACGTATTCCCTCCCAACCAGTTTCTGGGCGCTCAATCTGGCACTGCCTCTGTCAACGCTGCCACGAAAGCATCATTGATCTGTATTGTATTTCGTGATTAGACTTTCGAAACTTGCTACGCTTAACATAACGGCGTTGCACGGCGGCTCAAAACCCTCATTTATTCCCTTGTAAACTCCGGTTTTTCGCCGCCATGCGCTTGTCTTTGCTCGCGACAGTTTCGAAAGAAATCTATTGAAGCCTCGATAATGAAAAAATTGCCGTTCAAGTTTTATTTCCATTCTCTTCTTTTTATCGCGGTAGTCTGCGCTACGCTTTCCAGTTGCGCCGTACTTGATTCTCACAATATTATCGGCCGCGTTCGCGTGCCCCTACCGATGGAAACCGTGCCCGTTCCATCACCTGACGAGACGTGGAAACAGGAAACGCTAGCGCTGGTCTGGAATACCATCAACGAAAAATACTACGATCCCCGGCTCAATGGCGTCGACTGGAACGCCGTCCGCACCTTGTATACGCCGCAAATTCTGGCGGCAAAAACCGACGATGAATACTGGGAACAGCTCGACCACATGACCGGCGAGTTGCGTGATAGCCATACCCGCGTTCACTCGCCCAAACAGGTCGCCCAACTGCGGGCTAATCAGGTGCACTCGCTGGGAATCGGCTTTACCGAAATGCAAGGCGTACTGGTTGTAACCAGCGTGCATCCCGACTCCGATGCATGGTGGGCTGGCGTTCGCAACGGTATGACCATCAAAAGCATCGACAGTGAACCCGCGTTGGCTGTTTACCATCGCACGCTCGAGGCCTCGCGCCATACCTCCACGGCCTGGGCACGGCGGCGCGGAGCTGTGCGCAAAATTGTTTCAGGGGATGTGGGTACACAAGTTTCCATGATTTTTAGCCGCAAGGACGGCACAGAAATTTCAGCCCCCATCAAGCGGCGCATTTTTCACACCCCGCCCGAGTTGGTGCACCGCATACTGCCCTCCGGTTTTGGCTATGTGCGCTTTTCCAATTTCACCTTGCCGCTGCAACAGGGCATCATGAATGCCATCGATAAAATGAAGGATGCTCCGGGAATGATCGTTGATCTGCGCGGTAATGGCGGCGGCTCCAGCGCCATGGCACAACAACTTGCAGCAAAATTTTTGAACGAAAAACAAAAACTGGGACGCCTGCTCACTCGCACAGGAAAACCCGTTTCGCTATTTTTTGTCGATCTGTTCGAAATGGAACCCGAATTTAAAGGCGATAAGGAAAAGGCCTACGACAAACCATTGGTTATTCTGACCAATGAAGGCACCGCCTCTGCGGCTGAAATTTTTTCCGGGGCATTGCAAACCCTGAAACGCGCCACGATTATTGGCCAGCATAGTTGCGGATGCCTGCTCGGTTTTCTGGGTTATGCCGACTTGCCCGGTGGCGGCCAGCTGGCCTATAGCGAAATTGGCTTTGTAGGCGCAAAGGGAGAAAAGATCGAAGGTCAAGGCTTGCAGCCGGATCGGGGAATCACCTTAACCCGTGAAGACTATGTGTTGAATCGCGATCGAGTACTGGAAGCGGCAGAAATTTTCCTGAAAGAAAACAGTGTACTCAATACTCAGCCGGTTGTTACTGCAAAATAATTTTGGTCTTTAAGCGTTTCAAGCAAGGCGTGTTTCGTAGGGTACGGAAACAGCGCTTGAGGATGAAAAGGCAAACTGTTCTGCTGATTTGAGCGTGTTGCCCAGCAACATGGTAATCGTCATCGGCCCTACGCCGCCCGGAACAGGGCTGATAGCAGAAGCCACTTTTTCAACCTGTGCAAAATTCACATCACCACATAACTTGCCATCCGGTAAACGGTTGATGCCGACATCGATGACCACGGCACCCGGTTTAATCATGTCGCCACTGACCATATTTGGCTTGCCCACTGCGGCAATCAAAATATCGGCATCACGGGTAAATTTATTCAGATTGGCCGTTTTTGAGTGGCAAACCGTGACCGTAGCGCTAGCGTTGATCAACATCATCGCCAATGGTTTACCCACGATGTTCGAGCGCCCCAGAATAACGGCATGTTTTCCTGCCACGGGGATATTTTCGTAGTCGAGCATGTTCATTACCCCCGCCGGAGTACAGGGGGGAAACACCGGGTCACCCACCATGAGCGCGCCGATATTGATGAAATGAAAGCCATCAACATCCTTGTCCGGTGAAATAGCCTCCAACACCGCATGGCTATTGATGTGTGGCGGAAGTGGCAGCTGCACCAGAATGCCGTGTATCGCCCTGTTTTCATTAAGCTGCTGGATAAAATCGAGCAATTTCGCTTGACTCGTATCTGCTGCAAGGGCATGCACCTCGGAGTACATACCAATCGATTCGCATGCCTTGGCCTTGTTACGCACATAAACCTGTGAAGCCGGATCATCGCCGACAATAACCACCGCCAGACCCGGTTGTATTCCCTGAGCGCGCAAACGATCAACCCGCAAGCGGTATTCACGACGCAAGTGATCAGAAATGGCTTTGCCATCAATATGTTTGGCGGTCATGTTTTTCTTTCAATAATTTCAGATTCAGTTACCAGAATATCGACGGGTACATCGTTCGCTGAAACCGGTACGCGATCAATCAGCTGGCATGAAAATGCCGCCGCAACACGGCAAGAACGTACTGCCCGCCCAAACAACCGGTCATAGTACCCTCCCCCATAACCCAGCCGGTTCAGCTGGCGATCAAACGCCACTCCGGGCAAGAGGGAAAAATCGATCTTATCCAGGGTTTGCACAGGCAAATCTTGGCGTGGCTCGGGTATTTTCCATTTACCGGCCACGCATTGATCAAGGTCCGTGACTTGATGCAATACAAGACGATGTTCAAGCAAATCGACTCGTGGCAGCACCAGCATTTTACCGTCTGCCAATATCTGCGTCACGAAAGTGCGGGTATCGATTTCTGAACCTATGCTCATATAAGCCAATACCACCTTTGCCTGGCAATAGGCCGAAAGTTGTTGCAACGCAAACATGATCGCCTTCGTCGAAACGGCCCGATATTCCGGCAACAACGCGTCACGTAAAGCTAAAATACGTTGGCGTACTTCGATTTTTTGTTTTTTCAAATCAGCACTCATTTACTTCCTGATGTTACGCACTGCCAAGGAATTTTTTGTTGGAAAAGCCCATGCTACAGAAAAGTCGTTTTGCTTCTGCCTCGCTTCATTGTTTCAACAATCCACAACCAGACTTCCCCCTTTTTAAAGGGGGATCGAGGGGGATTTTCGCTGCTTGTCGCGGGCTGAGCGACCGCAAATCTCCCCTCCGCCCCTCTTTTTCAAAGAGGGGAACCCAAGCGGAAATCTTTTCGCGAAATAGCCATTTCACAGACAAGCCATTTTTTCTCTGCGTAACATCATTTACTTCAACTGGCGATAATAATCAGCAAGCTCAGCCCACGGCTCGATGCGAAAAAATTTCGTTGCCAGCCCGGAGGGGGAAGGCAGTACAAAGCATTGTGTATGCCCTATCCTTTCAGCTTGAGAGCCATAGCTTACAGGATGCTGTAATGCTGCCTGCGCGGCGTTTTTGCTGGTAAAGGCCACCCATTGTGGCTGGTATTGGCGGATTTTTTTCTGGAAAGCGGCGATATCAAATGCACCATCGGGTAATTCGTCATCATTTCCGGCGTGTACTTTGCAGAGATCCGTCAAGCCGATTTTTAGCAACAATAATTGTGCATATTCAACGGGAGCGAAACGACGAGGCGTCATGCCCACAGCATATAACGTGGGCCAGAATTTATTGCCTGGCTTGGCGTAATAGGCTTGGGCAGCCGCTGATGCACGCGATGGCGCGGTGCCACAAAATACGAGTTTCAACTGGTAGTCCAGCAAATCGGGCACCAGATAATCTGTCGGCTGCTCTATAGTCACGTCAAAAAATTGTTATCCCCTGCGTGCATGAATTTCGTGCATTAACCCAAATTATCTGTTGCTGTGGCTAGATTGCCCCGCTTTTGTCTTGCAGACTTGGCAATTTGCCGCGAGGCAATGATGACGGGGATCAATCCCGCCATGACAATGGCAAGTGACGCTGTTGAAGCCTCGGAGAGCCGCTCGTCGCTGGCCAGATTGTAGGCCTGTACCGCAAGGGTATCGAAATTAAACGGCCGCATAACCAGTGTGGCAGGCAATTCTTTCATGACATCGACGAACACCAGCAAACTCGCTGTGCCCAAACTTCCCCAGAGCAAGGGAATATGGACGCGAAAGAAGGTTTGTAGCGGTGTCAGCCCCAGCGAGCGCGCTGCATCATCCATCGAAGGGGTAATTCTGGCCAACCCCGTCTCCACGGTACCCTGCGCCAGCGCCAGGAAACGAATCAGGTAGGCATAGATCAGCGCAGCAATGCTCCCGGTAAATATCAAGCCAACATTTAAACCAAAGTGGTTTTGCAACACATGGGCAAGGCGATGATCGAGCTGGGTCACGGGTATCAATACGCCAATAGCAATGACTACCCCCGGAACAGCGTAACCCAACCCGGCCAAGCGATTGACTGATCGCAATAGTTTCGAGGGTTGCAAGCGCACCGCATAGGTCAATATAGCTGCGATGGCGGTTATCAATAACGAAGCCAGCACGGCAAGCGTGACGCTATTCCAGATCAACCTGGAAAAGTGGCTTGCCCATTGTGGATCTCCCTGTAAAAATGTCATTTTGATCAGGATGATTAAAGGAATAAAAAAGCCCACACTAAGTGGTAGCAAACAAAACAAAAAAGCCACTATGGCCCTTGCTCCATATAAGTGCAGGCGAGGTGGCGCTGATTTTCCGCCATGAAAATAGCGCGCACGGCGGCGTAAAAAACGTTCCCCCACCAACAGCACGACCACGAACCCCAGTAGCATCATGGCCAGCTTCGCCGAGGTTACTGCGTCCCCCATGGAAAACCAGGCCCGATAGATGCCGGTGGCAAAGGTTTGAACGCCAAAATAAGACACCGTGCCAAAATCCGCCAGCACCTCCATGAGCGCCAGTGACGTCCCTGCGACGATGGCGGGCCTTGCTAAAGGCAGGGATACACGCCAGAACATCTTCCACAAAGAATAACCAAAGGTACGCCCTACTTCCTGATATGCACTGGATTGTTCAAGAAAAGCAACCCGCGCCAGCATATAGACGTAGGGATACAGTACAAAAATGAACATGAGTGCTGCGCCGGTCAAAGAGCGAACTTCGGGAAACCAGTAATCGCTACGATCTCTCCAGCCCATCAGCGCGCGCAACATTTCCTGTACTGGCCCCGTGTATTGCAATAAATCTGTATAGGCATAGGCCATCACATATGCCGGCATGGCCAATGGCAACACCAGTAGCCACTCACAAAGGGAACGTCCAGGAAATTCGCAATGGGCAGTAAGCCAGGCGCAGCCGGTGCCAAAAATAATGACGCCCAATGCTACCCATATCAGCAAGGCAAGCGAATTAGCGACATATTCCGGCATTACGGTTGCCAGTAAATGCTCCCATGCGCCACCGCTCGGAACAAAAAGGTTGATCGCTATTGCACCAAGCGGTATCAATAAAATCGATGCGATAAACAATCCAAAGGTGGAAAAAGCGATCGACGTATTAGTATGGAGGCGCATACAGCCAGGAAAGAAGGTAAAAATTTCTACGCGAGAGGCAGATTGTAACAAGAATCATTTTGGCTCCCTTGCCTTGTTTCCTTGCCTTCAAAAAAACGGCTGTTACTCCTAGCCTTGGGTTCAAATTCCCACAAAAAATAATTCCGTTGAATTAGCGCAGCTCTTTCAGTAGACTAATGCGATTCTTTTCAGGGGTTGTGCCTTGAAAAAACAAGCCACACCTGTGGCACATTGTAGTAGGGAGGTATACGTTGGCAACACCAAAAGCAGTAAAACCAGCATCCAAAACGAAGCCGAAATCAGTTACAAAATCGGTCAAGCTGTTAACCGAGGCCGAGCTTATCAAGCAAGCCAAAAGTAACTATATGAGCGCCGAGCAACTTGAATTTTTCAAGCACCGCTTGCTTGAATTGCAGCAGGAGCTTCGCGATAACGCCGGAACTACCACCGAACACCTGCGTGAGTTCACGGTCGCTCCTGACCCCGCTGATCGCGCGACCCAGGAAGAAGAGCATGCACTTGAGTTACGCACCCGTGACCGCGAGCGCAAGCTGCTGAAAAAGGTCGAGGCTGCACTACAGCGGATTGAAGATGGTAGCTATGGCTATTGCGAAGAAACCGGAGATCCAATCGGTATACAGCGCTTGCTGGCACGTCCTACCGCCACGTTAACCATCGAGGCTCAGGAACGCCGTGAATTGAAGCAAAAAATGTACGGCGAGTAGCAGCTTTATGTCGTTCGTATTTGTGCTATTTCCAGCTTGATGGCTTAAAACCAGACTACTATTTAATTTAACAGGCGGCGGGCCCCGTTATAGCGATGACGCCAGTACCGGTCGGTCATTTGCACAATTTCGACTGCTCGACCGCGACGTGGCGCATGCACAAAGCGATCTTCCCCTACATAAATACCAACGTGTGAAAAAGCACGGTTTAACGTATTGTAAAAAACCAGATCGCCAGGCTGGAGTTCGGCCTGATTGACTTTCCTGCCAACACGACTAATTTGGTAGGCGTTATGCGGCAAAACCATGTCCACTGCATGCCGATAAACATATCCCACAAACCCGGAGCAATCAAAGCCAGTCTCCCTTGACTTTCCACCATATTGATATTTGGTATCAATCAAACTCATCGCATGCAAAACAATGTCATTTATTTTGCTTTCTACCGGTGTGATTGTAGGCTGCAAGCCGGTATTTTTTTCAATGATGCTTTCCTGTGCCTTGACCTCTGCAAGCGGAACCCCCGTTAATAACAGGGTAATCGCAAAGCAGGCAATGGACTTCAGCGGGGAAAATTTTTGCGCTGGCATTATCAAAGGTTATTCGATTTGCAAATCAAAAACGATAAAAAGGCAAGCTGCAACCAGTATCAGCAAGACGGCCAGGCAACGGCGACAAGCCCGGGTTTAATTGAGAAATGGAATGAAATATCCATGCCATGCTTTATTTTATAATCTTCCTGCACCCTACTGAAAGGTATTTTATGCACCCGGAAATTGTGGCTTTCACGCCGAAAACAGCCTATTCACGTCGTGAATTTGTAATGACTGTGTTGGCCAGTGGATTTTCTGCCGCCGTTTTACCCGTAGGCTCAGAAACCATTACTACGGATGCTAAAGGACTTACTGCCGGAGAAGTCAAAATTCCGGCCAGCGACGGTGATATGCCTGCTTATCGGGCCATGCCTGAAATGGGCACCAATCTACCCACTGTTTTAGTGGTACAAGAAATTTTTGGCGTTCATGAACACATCAAGGATATCTGTCGGCGCCTGGCAAAACTTGGCTATCTCGCCATAGCGCCTGAGCTCTATGCCCGTCAAGGCGACGTTTCCAAATTAACCGACATCAGCGCCATTCAGGCCATCGTCGCCAAAGTGCCCGATACTCAGGTTATGTCCGATTTGGATGCAACAGTGGCGTGGGCTGCCAAAAATGGTGGTCATTCAGCCAAGGTTGCCATCACCGGCTTTTGCTGGGGTGGGCGCATTACCTGGATGTATGCCGCACATAATCCAAAACTAAAAGCAGCGGTTGCCTGGTATGGCGGATTGATACGGCCTGTCAATCCGATGACGCCAACACATCCAATTGATATTGCTGCTTCATTAAAAGTACCCGTTTTGGGGTTATATGGCGGCGCCGATACGGGCATTCCCAACGACAGTGTTGAAAAAATGAAGGCGGCGCTCAAGGCTGCAAACAGTTCTTCGGAAATTGTTTTGTATCCCGATACGCCACATGCTTTTCATGCAGACTATCGCCCGAGTTATCGTAAGGAGCAAGCCGAAGACGGCTGGAAGAGGCTTCAGGCCTGGTTCAAAAAACACGGTCTGGCTGAATAAACGCTACTTTGCGCTTACTGCAGACCTTCATCGAGCAGTATCCCTGGCGGGAGCAGGATTGTTTCAATACCCTCTTCGCGTAATGCCAATGCTTCTTCGCTTGAAATACGGCCACGAATATTACGTTGGTTTTCTTCACTGTAATGCATCCGGCGCGCTGTTTCGGAAAACGCGTGCCCCACATTTTCCGTATGCGCCAGAACAAATGCTTTAAATTGCTGCAACATGTGTCGCTGCAGCCCAGGGATCATCGTAATGGCAATCACTTCCTGCACATCGAATGAATCTGCTCGAAACTCTGGAGAGCTTACCTGAGAGCCTTTTTGTGGAACCGCGCTAATATTCAGGCGTGGCGCACATAATTGCTTGGTGATTTGCCGGTCATTGCATACAGGGCATTCGACCAGACCATGACGAAGTTGCCGCTCAAAATCGTCGGCGGAACGGAACCACCCATCAAAGAGGTGGTGCTGTGAGCAAGAAAGATTGAATACGATCATGCGTAAATTTTGCATGAGGTAAATTTTAAAAGTTATGAAAAACCTCACTTAGTAATGCCACTATTTTTAAAATATTGAAGTCTTTGCGTAACATTGATTAACGATCTTGCGGTTGAAATAAATGAAGAATTTGTCTATTTCGCCCTATAAAAACGAGCTTTCATTTTTGCGCCCGAAAGAAAACTGTGTCCGATATTTCACTCACCCGTACTCATAGCCTGGGCCTGCAAGGGGCACGCACTGCTGCCGAAAAAATGGTTGTGCGCCTTCAATCGCAATTCGGTCTTTCAGGGAAATGGGAAGGCGACACACTGCACGTCAATCGTCCTGGTGTAAAAGGACGGCTGACCGTAACAGCCACAGAAATGATGTTGGAAATAACACTGGGCTTCCTGCTGAGCGCGATGAAAAGCAGCATTGAACGCGCAGTGCAAGAAGAAATCGATAATGCGTTACAGTCGCCGCAAAACCATCAAAACTGACTATCTGTTTGTTTGCGCCGCTCGGTAAAAAAGCCTTTCAATAAGGCTCCGCACTCCGCAGCCAATACACCACCAATGAATTCCGTATGATGATTGAGCCTGCTGTAGGCTGGTAGGTTGATCACGCTGCCACAGGCTCCAGTCTTGGGGTCAGCAGCACCAAATACCACGCGCTTGAGGCGCGCATGTAGCATCGCGCCGACACACATTAGGCAAGGCTCCAGCGTCACATAAAGTTCGCAATCGACAAGGCGATAATTGGCAAGATGTTTAGCAGCCTCGCGTAATGCAACGATCTCCGCGTGGGAAGTGGGGTCGTGCGACGAGATGGGCTGATTGAAACCCCATCCGATGATCGTGCCATTTTTAACGACGACAGCGCCGACCGGAACTTCCCTGACCTCCCGTGCACATTTGGCCAGTGCAAGCGCCTCGTACATATATTTTTCGTCTTGCGTTGTGCTCAACATGTTTTCCAAATCAAATTGGGGGCGGCAATGACTCCCAGGCTTTACTGAATCAGTTTTGGTAGCGCTCGATCACGGGATAGCCTGCTTCTGCTCACGTTGCCAGGCTGCCTTTCTAGCCGCGCGCTTTTTAGCCTCCGCCTCATTCACGGCATTGAATTCGGCATTGAAATCCAGCGTAGCTAGCGCGCTATCCATTTCTTTTAAGCGTACCGGAAGCGGTGCCCGCGAATAAGCCTGGCCATAGACATCGCGCGTCAATATACCCATATCGACTAGCCAGCGGCGCATCTCCACATGATCCACCGCGAGCATGCCGCCCGAGGTTTGCAGCCAGTGTTTTAATACTTCATTTACTTCCCGTTCGCTATAGTTCCGACCCTCGGCAAACTGTCTTTGTGCCGCAATGAGTAATAGGTCGAATCCAAGAGGATCTGCATCGATCAATGCCCCGGGCGTAAGACCACGTTTGATAGCCAGCTTTCTGAAATGCTCGCGTTCATTCATTGCCATTACTCCCATTCAATGGTGGCTGGTGGTTTGCCGCTGACATCGTAAACCACGCGATTAAAACCGTGCACCTCGTTGATGATGCGGTTCGAGACGCGCGCCAGCAACGAGTATGGTAATTCGGCCCAGTGCGCGGTCATGAAGTCGGTCGTTTGCACCGCGCGCAGTGCCACTACATTCTCATAAGTGCGCCCATCGCCCATGACGCCCACGCTTTTTACCGGCAGGTAGACGGCGAAAGCCTGCGCCACGTTGTCGTACCAACTGGTGCCGTCCTCATCCTTGGTGGCGCGCAGTTCATCGATGAAGATAGCATCAGCGCGGCGTAATAAATCCGCCGCTTCGCGCGTGACTTCGCCCAGTATGCGTACGCCTAATCCCGGGCCGGGGAAGGGATGGCGATACACCATGTCGGGCGGCAGGCCCAGCGCCACGCCGAGGTTGCGCACTTCGTCCTTGAACAGTTCGCGCAAGGGTTCGAGCAATTTAAGGTGCAGTGTTTCCGGCAATCCGCCGACGTTGTGGTGCGATTTGATCGTGTTGGCTTTTTTGGTTTTGGCCGAGGCGCTTTCGATGACATCGGGGTAGATGGTGCCTTGTGCCAGCCATTTGGCTTTGGGCAGTTTCTGCGCTTCGCGCTGGAATACGTCGACAAAAACTTTGCCGATGATTTTGCGTTTCTGTTCGGGGTCGGTGATGCCTTTTAATTGCCCCAGAAATTCCGCGCTGGCATCGATGTGGATGACTTTCAGGTGCATCAGCCCGGCAAAGGTTTGCATGACCTGTTCGGCTTCGTTCAGCCGTAGCAGACCGGTATCGACAAATACACAGGTGAGTTGATCGCCAATGGCTTTGTGGATCAGCGCCGCGGCCACGCTGGAATCGACGCCGCCACTTAGACCCAGTATGACTTCTTCGCGCCCCACCTGTTCGCGGATGTGCGCCACCGCCTGCGGGATGTAATCCGGCATGTTCCACAAACGATCACAGCCACAAATGGCATGCACAAAACGATCAAGGATGGCGCGGCCCTGCTTGGTATGCGTGACTTCAGGGTGAAATTGCACGGCATAAAAGCCACGGGCTTCGTCAGCCATGCCCGCCAGCGGGCAGGTAGCGCTCAAGGCGATGACTTTGAATCCGGGCGGCAACTCATTGACCTTATCGCCGTGCGACATCCACACGTCAAGCAGGCCATGGCCTTGGTCATTACGCCGGTCTTCGATGCCTTGAAACAGTTTCGAGTGCCCGCGGGCGCGGATTTCGGCATAGCCAAATTCGCGTATGTGGCCCATTTCTACTTTGCCGCCCAGTTGGGTAGCCATGGTTTGCATGCCATAGCAGATGCCCAGTACCGGCACGCCCAGTTCAAAGACGATTTGCGGTGCGCGCGCGGTGTCGTGCTCCGTCACCGAGGCATGGCTGCCGGAGAGGATGATGCCTTTGGGATGGAAGGCACGAATGTCGGCCTCCGCCATGTCATAAGGATGCAGCTCGCAGTACACGCCTGCTTCGCGTACACGGCGGGCAATCAGTTGGGTAAACTGCGATCCGAAATCGAGGATGAGTATTTTGTCAGTCATTGGGCCTCGGCCAAAGCAGATTTGCGAATAGCGAAGTAGCGCCACGCGATCAGCAAGGCAATCAGTTGCATAGCGGCACACAGAAAAAAGGTGGCGCCGATGCGCCAGTCATTTGCAGGAAAATGGCTAACCTCAGCCAGAATCGCGGCTCCCAGCACAGGCATCAACACAATGCCCAGACTGCCTAGCGATTGTAGCGACCCCATCAGTGCGCCTTGCTCGCGTGGATCGGTCGCTTTGGAGACAATGCCTTGCAGCGCCGGTCCGGCGGCAAAGGCCAGCAAATTCATGAGAATGAATACGTACATCATCCAGCCTTGCGTCGCCAGGCCATACAGCAAATAGATGATGGCCCCCGATGCCAGACCCAATAAGGAAAGTTTGACCTCGCCGAATTTCTTCATCAGCCACCCCAGCAACCCGGCCTGTACCACCGCCGATAACAAGCCAACCAAAAACAGGGCAATGCCGTTGTCGCGCGGCGTCCAGTCAAATCGAAAGTGTGTGTAAAGCACCCAGGTGGTTTGCAGCAATACCTGGGCAAAGGTGACGAGTGCAAAAACAATGATTAACCCGCCGATGTCGCGACGTTTTATCAGCCGGGCGATAGATGAAAAAGGATTGGCCTTGGCCAGCGAAAAGGCGGCGCGCTTTTCTTTCGGCAACGATTCCGGCACAAAGAAATATCCATAACAAAAATTTAACGCACACAATCCCGCCGCAACATAAAAAGGCAGATGCAGATTGATGCTGCCCAACAGCCCGCCCAACATGGGCCCGCAGATAAACCCCATGCCGAATGCCGCGCCGATCATGCCGAAACTTTTGGCGCGATTTTCCGGGGTGGAAACGTCAGAGGCATAGGCTGATGCCACCGACATGCTGGCTGAAGACATGCCGCCGATAACCCGGCCGATAAACAGCGCCCACAACGTTGGCGCCCAGGCCGTTGCCAGAAAATTGAAAAACATGCCGATCATCGAGTACAACAGAACGGGGCGGCGGCCCACGCGGTCGCTGATCGCGCCCAGTATGGGCATGCAGATAAATTGCAGCAGCCCAAATACGGTAGATAAAATGCCGAACCAGTGCGCCTGTAAATCCTTGCTGCTAACGAATTCGCCCACCAGGATCGGCAGGACGGGAATAGCCAGACCAATGCCCAACATATCGATGAATACGGAAACCAGAATAAAACGCAGCCCGGCAGGTTGTTTGACAGGCTCCGCCTGACTACGGGTCAAAGGCGATTCACTCAAAATTTTTACTCCAGATGTCCGCAACAATGGGGTGTTTTTCCGTTAACGCCACCGCTCCCGCTAATTTCGGACAATGTTGATCGAACCACGCCCGCCCGGGTGACCAGCGGCTCACCATGGCAAGGTAGAGATCAATCGCTGTCATCGCCTTTCCCAAGGCATAAGGCGCAGGATGCAATGAAGATTCCAGCACCTCCCAGAAAAATTTGAGCCGGTCGGTGGTTTTATCCTTGAAAACCTTTTGTGCTGCTTCACCCTCTACCCAACGGGGTGGAAAATCGCGGAACGGGAAAACCGCATAAATATTGGCGGAGACGAAAACAAGCCAACGGTAAAATGCAGCACGTTTTGCATCATCGGTTGGAATAAGGCCAGGCACTTTTTCGCCTAACCACAAAATCATTGCGGCACTTTCGGTCATCACTGTCCCATCGTCCAGCACCAATACCGGGATTTGCCCCAGGGGGTTGAGCTCTTTGAGGGCGGCAAAATTTTCGTCGGGCTGCCAGGATACCGCTTGTACGTAGTCGTAATCGAGTCTCGCCAGTTTGAGCATGACCTCAACCACTGCCGAGCCGCAGCCGGGACTTCCATAAAGTTTCATTCTTGTTCCCTCAATCGGCGCGGTAATTGGGCGCTTCCTTGGTGATCTGTACATCGTGAACATGCGATTCGCGCATCCCTGCTGAGGTAATCTCCACAAATTCCGCCCGCGTGCGCATGTCCTCGATAGTGGGGCAACCGACTAGCCCCATCGATGCCCGAACACCGCCCATCAATTGGGTAATGATCGCCGTGACCGGACCTTTGTAAGGGACTCTGCCCTCGACTCCTTCTGGCACCAGCTTCTCGGCATTGTTGATATTTTCCTGAAAATACCGATCGCTTGATCCCTTCTGCATCGCGCCCAGCGAGCCCATGCCGCGATAACTTTTATAGGAACGCCCCTGATAAAGCTCGATCTCACCCGGGGCCTCATCGGTACCCGCAAACATGCTGCCCATCATGACTGCCGACGCGCCCGCTGCCAGCGCCTTGGCTACATCACCAGAATAACGAATGCCGCCATCAGCAATGCACGGAATACCGTGCGGTTCCAGCACGGCAGCTACCGCCGCCACGGCGGTAATTTGCGGCATGCCCACGCCAGTAACGATCCGGGTGGTACAAATCGACCCAGGCCCCACACCGACCTTGACGCAATCCGCGCCGTGATCCACCAACGCCTTGGCCCCCGCTGCTGTGGCCACGTTGCCGCCGATCACCTGCACATTTGAAAATTGGCTTTTCACTGTTTTGACCATGTCCAGCACGCCCTGCGCATGCCCGTGGGAGCTATCGACTACCAGGCAATCCACGCCCGCTTCGATCAAGGCTGCGGCGCGGTCCAGGTTATCTCCCCCTACCCCAATGCCCGCCCCCACGCGCAACCGGCCGTGTATATCCTTGCACGCAAGCGGGTGATCCTTGGCCTTTTGAATATCCTTGACCGTAATCAACCCCACCAGTTCGAAGGCATCGTTGACCACCAGCACACGCTCAAGGCGGTATTTATGCAATAGCGCCTGGGCACTGTCGAGCGAAGCGCCCTCCTTGATGGTGACCAGTCGCTCCTTGGGCGTCATAATATTTTTAACTGGCTGATCGAGCTGGGTTTCAAAGCGCAGATCGCGATTGGTCACGATCCCCACTACCTTTTTACCATCGAGTACCGGCAAGCCGGAGATGTTATGTTGCCGGGTTAGCACCATTACCTCGCGCACCAGCATGGCGGGATGAACCACCAACGGCTCTTTGACCATGCCGCTTTCGAAGCGCTTCACCTTGGCCACCTCGGCAGCCTGCGCCCGTATTGAAAGATTCTTGTGCAATATGCCTATACCGCCCTCCTGCGCCAAGGCAATGGCCAGGCGCGATTCGGTCACCGTATCCATCGCAGCAGAAATAAGCGGTAGATTAAGCGAAATGGTTTTGGTCAGCCGCGTGGTGAGTGTGACATCCCGCGGATGTACGCGAGAGTGTGCGGGAACAAGCAGAACGTCGTCGAACGTCAGGGCCTTTTGAATGACTTTCACGTTTTTGACTCCGACAAAAGCAGCATTATACGTGACAGTTACAATGTGGCAAAACTGCCAACTGACCACGGGCGCCGCTTATACGGTAAAGTGTCGCGGGTTTTTAGACTTGTCCGGTTCTGTAGTTTTTGAATTGTCCGCTTT
>CAZRAL010000010.1:0-65151 GCA_964598005.1 uncultured Burkholderiales bacterium | reverse complement strand
CTGCGTCCCCAGTTGCGCCAAGTCCAGATGGAACAAGATATCCTTGCAAAGGCTATGGCCTGGTTTGCCAACAACGGCGACAAGACGTTCACCTCGTCTACGCGCTGATTGCAGCCAATCAGACCGAACTATCGGTACGCACCATGTGCAAAACCCTCAAGGTTTCCGCCAGCGGTTATTACGGCTGGCTGGGGCGCCCGATGTGTCAACGCCAGCAGGCCAACGTCAAGCTGACGGTACACATCCGTGAAGCGTTGGTCGCCAGTGATGAAACCTACGGCATGCCACGCATCCGTGCGGAACTGCAAGACGCAGGCATGGTGGCCAGCCGCAAGCGCATTGCCCGTTTGATGCGACACGAGCAGATGCGTGGAGTCAGTCGCAGGCGCAGCTTCTGCGTGACTGAGCGAGATGTCCGGCATCGCCCGGCACCGGACTTGGTGAATCGTGAGTTTGTGGCCACCGACATCATCCAGGCAGACATTTCTACTTGGCATTGCCCATCTAGACAGATGGCGGATTCAAAGGGCTTCATTTCATCATCAGCTAAAAACTGGCTGAAACTCCATCGACACGATCAAGCCGGATAACGATACGACTGCTTTGTTGGCTACGCGCAATAACATAACGATCATCAACCGATACTACGATACCGTTGATGGTTGTGCCAGCGGCATGGATTGCGACGCCACGATTTTTTTCCTTGCTCTCCAATAGTAAGGCGCGGAGAGGGTCTGTATCTGAGGCAGCAATTGCGCTGGTTGCGCCAATGGAACTAGCGACTACCGATATAAAAAAGAAAGCTGCAAAAAAGCGGGGGAGCTTGTGCATTTAAGATTCTCCTGAAAGTTGATAAAAATTCCTAACGATTAATAATAACGCAGGTAGTGAGATTTTGTAGCAGTAAATCACCCGCCCGCCAAGGAGGGGGCCCTAGATTTTGGGTTTATTGATATTGCAAAGTTTGGTTGAACTGGATTTCAAAACAAATCATAAGCTGACTCATGGCATGTTTCCAATTGTGGATTGGCATCGTCCATTGCTGATTGATGTTACACAATCCCAGATACAATAACTTAATTGCGGCCTCATCATTGGGAAATGAGGCCCTGAGTTTATGCAAACTAGCGCACGGCCATATGGGCTACGTGGGACTTAATCAGCGCTTCCTTTAGCGTAACAGCCCGATTAAAAATCGGTGCGCCGGGTTGGGAATCGATACGATCAGCGACAAAATAGCCGTGCCGCTCGAACTGGAAGCGTTCATCCGCTTGCACTGTTTTCAGCGAAGGTTCCAGATAGGCATGGATTATTTTTTTGGCTTCACTGTTGATGTCATCAAGAAAATTTCCTGTTTCGCGTCCCGGGTGAGGGGTCTTGAACAGGCGGTCAAACAAGCACACTTCGGCACGATGGGCCGCCCCGGCGCACAGCCAATGAATGTTGCCTTTGACTTTATAGGTATCGGAACCAGGTGTTCCCGATTTGGAGTCAGGAAAATAATCGGCGTGTACGGCGGTGATATTGCCGTTTGCATCCTTGTCGAAGCCGGTGCATTTCACTACAAAGCCGTAACGCAGCCGCACCATGTTGCCGGGAAAGAGGCGGAAGTAACCTTTGGGCGGCGCCTCTGCAAAATCTTCGCGCTCGATCCACAGTTCGCGGGAAAAAGGCACTTCGCGTTTGCCCTGTTCCGGTTTTTGCGGATGATTGGGTGCGAAGCAGGTTTCGTTTTGACCGGCGGGATAGTTGTCGATAATAAGTTTTAGCGGATCCAGCACAGCAATGCGGCGCAGGCAGGATTCATTCAGTACCTCGCGCATGCAGTCTTCGAGAATGCTCATGTCGATCCACGAATCAGCTTTCGAGACGCCGATCCGTTGCGCAAATAATTTAAAACCCTCTGGCGTAAAACCGCGCCGCCGCGCACCGACGATGGTGGGCATGCGCGGATCGTCCCACCCAGTAACGTGCTGTTGTTCGACGAGCTGCCGAAGATAGCGTTTGCTGGTGACGATATAAGTCAAATTGAGGCGCGAAAATTCGATCTGCTTGGGCAGAGGCGTGTTGAGCGCGCCGAACTCGGCCAATTTGTTCAATACCCAGTCATAAAAAGGCCGCTGATCCTCGAATTCGAGCGTGCAGATGGAGTGCGTGATGTTCTCCAGCGCGTCTTCCACCGGATGTGCATAGGCGTACATCGGGTAGATGTGCCAGCGATCGCCGGCGCGATGGTGGTGCGCATGTTTGATGCGGTAGAGGGTAGGGTCGCGCAGGTTGATATTGGGTGAGGCCATGTCGATTTTGGCGCGCAGCACGTGTGTGCCCTCGGCATGCCGGCCGTCTCGCATGTCGCGAAACAGCTGGAGGTTTTCCGCGATGCTGCGCTTGCGATAGGGGGATTCCCGACCGGCTTCGGTCAAGGTGCCGCGATTGAGGCGCATTTCCTCAACTGACTGTGAGTCGATATAGGCAAAACCGTGCTCGATCAGAATTTCCGCAAAGCGGTACAGATCATCAAAATAATCGCTGGCGTAGTAAAGGTGCGAGGTACCGTTCCAGTCGTAGTTTCCGCCTAGCCAGTGCACGGCATCGATAATCGAATCGACGTATTCCTGATCTTCCTTTTCCGGGTTGGTGTCGTCAAAGCGCAAGTGACATGCGCCTGCATAGTCCTGTGCCAGACCAAAATTCAGCAAAATCGATTTGGCGTGGCCAAAGTGCAAATAGCCATTGGGCTCGGGCGGGAAGCGCGTGCGAATGCGCGCCGGATCGGATGGCGCATGCGCCTGTGCCGCGGCGTCGCCGGGGCGGCCGCGCCATTTGCGGGTTGCATAGCAGCCCTGCGCCAAGTCTTCATCGATGATGTTGCGGATAAAGTTGGTGAGGTGAGCGGATTCTGCAGGGGCAGAATTTTTTGCAGGAGTATCAGTGTCGTTTGGCATGGTAGCGTTTTACGGAAATTGGGAGACTTGATTTTCTCATAACCGGGCAGTATCGCTTTTGGTCATCAACCAATATGCCCAATTTTCATAACTGATGTTATGCAGTGGCGGCTGTTTCAGGCCGCAACTGTTCCCCTTTGAAAAAGAGGGGCAGAGGGGAGATTTGCGGTCGCTCAACCCGCGACAAGTAGCGAAAATCCCCCTCGATCCCCCTTTACAAAAGGGGGAGGTCTGGTCGCAGGTTGCTGAAATATTGAGATGGTGTAGGAGCCAGGTGGCTTTCCACTAAAAACAGCTTTCCGGTGAATTTTTCCCTGTGCCCTGCATCGCGTAAGCCCTGAATTTAGACTCAATGGTTACCAGGACGCTGCAAACTCCCATGCCTCGTTTTCTCGCCGCCACGATGCCCCATCCTGTGAAACCGCCAAAAACCACGTCTGTATTTGCGCATGCGGTTTCGATTTGACAAATCCATTCGGCGTGAGCAGGGCCAGGCACCACGCTACCTGTGGATCACGCACCGACTGGTAGAGAATGGCGCCAACCTCGGTGTCCCGCGCTACTCGTGCAAGGGCCTGCGTGGCGGTATAGTCGCCGGGATGTTTCCAGGCCGCTTCATCCCTGACAAAAGGGGGTTGGCGCAGGTCAACGGTGATTGTCGCAATATCTGTCTTGAAAGCGGTGTGCGCCACCGGCTCCAGTCGATCAAGATCGGCCGCATCCTTGAGGAACTTCCAGCGCCAGAATCCGAGTTCAGCCGCTGCTGTCCGCACTGTCTGCGCCCCGTAGAACACACCGGGATCCGTAGCACTGCGAAATCGCGATCCACTCCGCCAGGGGTTATAGCGAAAAGGCGTAGCCAGCAAGTAGTCCAGCTGTTGTGCTTCGGCAGGCAAGGCCGGTTTGCTGGATTCAAGCATGGCCTCGAGCAAATCCTGCTCGTCGCGGGTATCAACGATTTTCATGGTTGAGGCAATGTGCTGCGCCTCTACCATGCGCCAGACCGTTCCCTGCCAATGGCGCGCTTCAGACGCGACCGCGTGAGGCGTCCAGGTAGTGAACGACACGTACCAATCCTTCCGTCTGGCGCAGCAAGTCGATCGGACGGGCATTCAAAGCCCGGTTCTCGCTCGATAGCCACTTGCGTGCCGTGTGTTCATCCCCCACGATCGAATCCAGGGAACGGAATGCACGCACAAACAACAACGCGAATTCCCACTCCTTGCGCCGTTCATCCAGCCTGTAATCACCGCTGTAGAGTCGCGTCACAGTCGGAGGGCTGACACCAAGAATCCTGGCCAGCAGGGCGCGAGAGATATCCAGCCGTTCGGCCGCACGTTTGACCGCTTTGGTTAATACGACGGATGTATCGGGTGTGCTGGCAACACGATTTGCAATGGCCACCATGGTTTACTCCTTTTCTATAAAAATAATATTAAACTAATATTTCTATAGAAACAAGTAAATTAGTGTGTCTTCCCTTATTCCATTTCCGGTAGTATGAAATGTCGGTCTTAAGGCCGACAAAGTAACTTCGCTGATCTTACGCCGAAGCAAAGCAGCTTTTCTATAAGATGGTTTTTCAGAGAAAATTTTTCCCCTTTATAGTGGGTAATATCAGCACATCAATAAACGACTAAACATGTCAACAAAAAATCTTGAAAAACTACTTAAACCGTTCATCAAAATTGCTACCAAACTCGACCCCGTTGCAAGCAATGCAGCATTACAGCCAATGGTATCGAGCAAACTGGGAGGGGTACCTTATACGGAAGGTAAAGATAAATGGCCAGTCTGTACTGGATGCGAACAAAATTTAACTTTCGTTGCGCAGTTACATGATCCCAAAACCAATGAACTTCATGTGTTTTATTATTGTTTCGACTGTTTCCCTTGGGGTATTGGCCCCAATGAACGAGGGCAATGGGAAATCATGAGTTATGTTTCCGCATCGCTTGGCCGCTATCAAGCAATAGCTGTCGAACAACTTGACAGTGTCGGCATTAAGCCCTGTCTCTTGCAGGGCAGCGTGGTGAAGTCTTTGCCGGATTGGGAGGGCTTGGATTATTATCTGATGTTACGCACTGCAGAGGAGAAACATTTTTACCGGAAAAGCCATTTTCATAGGGAAGCCGCTTCGCCTGCGCGTAACATCAATTATTATGTTCAAGGTGCACAGAGCGAATGCCGAGCGATTGATAACCATTCACCATGGGAACCACTTAAAAATGCATTTGAAAATCTAGGGTGCCTCACGGTCCCTGCCACATTGATAGGGGGATATCCGTATCATATACAAGGCTTAATGAGTCCTTGTTGCGCTATTTGTCACCAAAATATGGCTTTCTTGGCTCAAATTGATTCAGAAGATGAAGCCAATATTATGTGGGGTGACACTGGCCTAGTTTATTTGTTTCGCTGTAATGCACATCCGGCACAATTCCATTTTGAGTTGCAGTGTTGTTAACTGATGCCAAAGCGAATGATTTTAAAAAATCGGCAGCATGGTGCAGCCATCATTACCGCCTTGCTGGTGGTGGCGCTGGTTGCCACGACTGTAGCCTTTTTGCTGGCGCAGCAATCGCAGGCGCTCACCCGCATTGAGCGCACTTCTGCGCACGCGCAGGCCCAGCAGTACGCATCGGCCACCCTCGATTGGGCGCGCGCGGCCTTGCTGGAGGATCAGCGCCGTTCCACCAACGATCACCTGAACGAAGCGTGGGCACAAAGCCTGTTTGCGGTGCCCATTGAAGGGGCAGTAGCATCGGGTGCTTTGCACGACGAAGCGGGGTTATTCAACCTCAACAATCTGATCCGTGAAGATGGGGTGAAAAGCGAGCCGGATGCAGAAATTTTCCGGCGCTTGTTGAGCAGCCTGAAACTCAGCCCGGAGCTGGCCAATGCACTGGCTGATTGGATCGACAAGGATAGTGAGGTTAGTTACCCCGGCGGCGCCGAAGATCAGACTTATCTTTCGCTTTCAAATCCATACCGTGCTGCCAACCGGCCACTACTGCAGGTCGAGGAAATCCTGCGCGTGCGCGGCATCGATCAGACTGCTTATATTCGTTTGCGGCCCTTTGTGACGGCCTTGCCAGTGCGCACACGGCTCAATCTGAATACCGCGCCGCAAGAAGTGCTGGTAGCCTTTTTCCCTACGCTCGATAATGAGGAAATCACTCAGATCATCGCATCGCGGCAGGTGATTTCCTATCGCGACCGTGCGGATATTCGCGAGCGGCTTAAAAAGGCTCCTTCCGCCTTTCTTGAAGAAAATATCGACGCAAAAAGCGATTTTTTTTCCGCCATGGTGAGTGTTAGCAACGATCAGGCGGAGGTAAGATTACAGGCATTATTCCGCCGGCAGAGTAAAGCAGATGGGTGGCCGAGTATAATTTGGGTGAAAAATGAATGAAATCGCACACGTTTGAACCTCGTTCTCTTCCTTCCTGCTAATAATGCCGCGCTGATAGCGGCCTCGTCCTGCTCGTGGGTCTTGTTCGACCGCGCCGGTTCACTGCTGCGGGAAAGTAGGGGCAGAGCGTTATTAGCCGAGGTGCCGCGCGCCGAACGGGCTATCGTTTGCCTTCCCCCCGGGAGGATTCTGTATACCGAGACCCCATTACCGGCTGTTTCCCCCGCCAAACGTGATGCATTGTTACGTTTTGCCATTGAGGACAAGCTCACCACCGATCCGGCCACGGTGCACGCGGTGGTTCTGGATCATCGCAGCGCCAGAAAGCGCAACGCAACATTGCGCCATGTGGTGGCGGCTATCGATCGCAGTTGGCTTGAAGGGGTAATGAAAGCGCTGGCCCAACAGGGGTTGGCGGTAAGCATGGTATGTGATCAAGCTCATGCCTTGCCTGTTGCAACGCGGGGCTGGACGGTCTTGCTTGACGGGAAGCACGGTTCAGCTGTGCGAGCGGATGGCTATGTTTACAGCTTTGATCTGGATTGCGAAGCTCACCTCAACACGCCGCCATTTGGGCTGATGCTGGCATTAAACGAGGTACGCCGACAAAGCGCAGAACAATCCATCCCCACGGCAATCGATGTCTACCAATTTGCCTACGATGCCGAGCCGTCGCAGAAAGAAGCGTTGCCTGCAGAAGCCTGGTCGGCGGCACTGGGCTTGCCCGTGTACGATCGGGGTAGCTTGACCCGGCGGGAATGGGCCAAACGCGCACTGAACATATCGCCTGCCTGCAATTTGTTGACCGGTGAATTTGCGCCGCAAAGCGTGTGGTCTCAGCGAGTCAGAAAAGCGCGGCCGGTATGGTGGGCAGCCGCATTGATCCTGTTTATCCAAATGGGTTTTTCCGCCTGGGAGGGCTGGCGGTTGCAGCGCCAGGCCCGAAACATTCAGGCTGACATGGTGCGAATTTTTCGTGAAACCTTTCCGCAGGCGCAAGCGGTGGTCGATCCGCGCTTGCAGATGCAACGCAACCTGGATGCGCTGCGGCAGGAGCGTGGCCTGACCGCTGCATTCCCTGCGCGCGCGCAACTTGCACAAGCGGCGCGCATTCTTCAGGACAACGCAACCGTCAGTGCAGTAAAGTTCGAGCAAGGCGCGTTGACAGTGGATGCGAATCTCGCTTCAAGTGATGCGCAAGCCATGATTCAGGAGCGCGCCCAGCAACAAAATGTGACGTTGGCGGCACTAACCGACGCCGCCGTGCGCCTCGTTATCGGGCCAGCAAAATGAAAACAGCTTTTTATACTGCGCTTGAACGCTGGCATCGGCTAACGCCGCGGCAGCGCCGCCTCCTGCAAGCGAGTGTGGTGGTGCTGCTCGTGGGTATTTTTGCTGCCTATGTATGGCTGCCGTTAATGCAAAGCAAGGCCCGCTTGAAAGAACAATTGCCGCAGCTGCAAGCCAGCCTGGCTGCGCTGGCGCGCGACGCGGCCGACGTAAAACGGCTCACGGCACAGCCTGTTCCTAGCACGGCCCCGACCCGCCGTGTGCTTGATGCGGCGACCGCGCGCAGTTTGTTCGGGGCAACGGCGACGATCACGGTTTTGGAGGGAGGCGCAATGCGTATTGTGACCACTGATCGCGCCTATGCAATTTGGCTGGATCAGCTGGAAAGTTTATTGGCGGCAACCCAAGCCAGCGTTTTTTCCTTTAGCGTGAAAAAAATCGGAACGGCACAACAGGTTTCCACCGAGGTTATTTTGACGGCTACTAAAACATGAAACCATGGCGTGTAGTGGGGTGTTTTGTGGGCGCTTTTCTGCTGGGTAGCCTGATATTCTGGCCCGCCTGGACGGTTGCCGAATTCGCCAATCGCCACCTGATGCCCATCGCCTCATTGCAAGCGGTGGAAGGCACGGTCTGGCACGGGGTCAGCCAGCTTCGGCCGCTGGGAAGTACAACCGCTTTTCCAGTCAAATGGGATTTTCAGCCTGCCGAACTTTTAAAATTAAGCGCAAGTTGGCGGCTTACTTTACCCGGGCCGCTGGCAAAGGGTCAGGCGCAGATCAATTTTTCTCTGCTCGGTTTTATGGAATGTGATGTGGATTTGGAAGTGCCTACCCATGTGTTTTCTTTGAGGCAAGCCAGCCCTGTGGCAGGGCAAGGCGAGAAACTGCACATTTCCGGCGGTGGCGAATGGACGCGCGCGATGGGGTTGAGATTTGATGGCAAGCTCACGCCACCGCCCAATCCACCTCCTGAAATACAAGCCTGGCTGGCGTTGTTAGGGCAGCCCGTTGATGGCCACTATTCGCTGGCGTACAGAAATAATCAATGGCTTCGATAACTCATAGGCCCGCATATCATGCACCGCGGTGGCTGGTGGGGCCGCATGTGCAAACCATCTATCCCGCCTGGTTTGGCCGACCCGCTCAAATTGATTATGGCCGCGAGCGCTGGGCAACGACGCCACATGGCAAACCCGACGGCGACTTTATCGATGTGGATCGTGTAGCAACCACAGTCGGTGCGCATAACCAGCCGATAGTGGTGCAATTTCATGGTCTGGAAGGCTCATCGCAAAGCCCGTACGCACGCAACGTCATGGCGGAGGCCGCACGGCGCGGCTGGCGGGGCATCGTGCCGCACTTTCGCGGCTGTAGCGGCGTGCCCAACCGTTTGCCACGCGCCTATCACTCTGGCGACAGCGCGGAAATCGACTGGATACTTCGCCGCATCAAAGCTGAAGCGCCCGAACAGCCGCTCTATGTCGCCGCGGTTTCTTTAGGTGGCAATGCCGTACTCAAATGGCTGGGCGAGCAGGGCGAAGCGGCTGGCAAAATCGTGGCTGCAGTGGCGGCCATTTCCGCGCCGCTGGATTTAATGGCCTCGGGCGCGGCGCTGGAAGCAGGCTTTTGCAAACTCTATACAAAAAAATTTCTGCTCAGCATGAAGCAGAAATCACTGGCCAAGCTGGCGCATTTTCCTGATGCTTATGATGGAAAACGGGTGCGCCTCGCCCGAACATTGCGCGAATTCGATAATGTGGTGACTGCGCCGCTGCACGGCTACAAGGATACCGACGATTACTGGACGCGCGCCTCGAGCAAGCCCGGGCTGGTCGATATACGCGTCCCCACCTTGCTGCTGAACGCACGCAATGATCCTTTTTTACCGGCAGCCGCGTTACCGCAAGAAGCGCAGGTTTCAAAGCAGGTGACACTCGATTTCCCCACGCAGGGCGGGCATGCCGGTTTTCTTTCTGCGCCATTCCCCGGTAACGGGAAGTGGTTGCCGCAACGCATTTTTCATTTTTTTGATCAGGGTAACTAACATGAGCCATAACATTGCAGCAGAAATTTTCAAAGCCTATGACATTCGTGGAATCGTCGGCCAATCGCTTACCGCCGCCACCGTCGAACTGATCGGCAAGGCCCTCGGCAGCGAAGCCCTGCAGCGACAATGCCACACCATCGTAATCGGGCGCGATGGCCGACTTTCTGGGCCGGAACTGGCGGCAGCCCTGGCGCGCGGCATCCAGTCGACCGGCGTTAATGTGATCGACATTGGCGTGGTCGCCACACCCATGGTTTACTTCGGCGCCTATCACTACGCAACGCAGTGCGGCGTAATGGTCACAGGCTCGCATAACCCCCCTGATTACAACGGCATCAAAATGGTGATCGGTGGCGAAACGCTGGCGCTGGAAGCGATCCAGAGACTCCGCCAGCGCATCGAACAAAATGAATTTGCCATAGGCTCAGGGCAATATGAGGCCCGCGACATCAAAGCCGCCTATATCGAGCGTATTGCTGGCGACATCAAACTGGCTCGACCCATGAAGGTTGTCATTGATTGCGGCAACGGCTCGCCCGGCGCCATTGCGCCTGAATTGTTCCGACGCCTGGGCTGCGAATTGGTGGAATTATTCTGCGAGGTGGATGGCAATTTCCCCAATCACCATCCTGATCCTTCGCAACCGGAAAATTTAAGCGATGTCATTCAGACCTTGAAGGAGACCGATGCCGAGATCGGGCTGGCGTTCGATGGCGATGGCGATCGCCTCGGTGTGGTAACTAAAGATGGCGAAATTATTTACCCTGATCGGCAGTTGATGCTGTTCGCGGCGGATGTGCTGAAACGCGTGCCCGGCGGCGAAATTATTTTCGACGTGAAATCATCGCGTAATTTGTTCTCGTGGATTCGCAACCATGGGGGCAAACCCACTTTGTGGAAAACGGGTCATTCTTTGCTTAAATTGAAAATGAAGGAATCGGGCGCGCCATTGGGGGGCGAAATGAGCGGTCATGTGTTTTTCGAGGAACGTTGGTACGGATTTGACGATGCCCTGTATACCGGTGCACGTTTACTCGAAATCGTTTCGGCTTTCACCGATGCCAGCGCACCACTCAAGGCGCTGCCTAATGCAATCAGCACACCGGAACTCAACCTTAAGCTAACAGAGGGCGAACCGCACCAGCTGATTGCCCAGCTGCAAAAAACTGCCCGCTTCGAGGGTGCAAATGAAATTATTACTATCGACGGTTTGCGGGTCGAATACGCGGATGGCTTTGGGCTGGCGCGCGCATCCAATACTACGCCGGTCATCGTGCTGCGTTTTGAAGCGGAAACCCAAGCCGCACTCTCGCGTATTCAGGAGGATTTTCGTCGCGTATTGCTGACGGCCAAGCCGGAAGCAGTTTTGCCTTATTAATAAACGAAACAGTGGACTAGAGTCACTTGGCAAAGACTATACCTATCCGCAATTTGCTCAATCTGGGCTTTTGGCCGCCAGAAAAGCTTCAATCGCGCCAAAATAACTAGAAGTCATCTCAAAATAAATTGATTAACTTTCAAGGAGATGTGTTAGTTTTTGGATCATGAATAAGACCAAAGACATCAAAGACAAAGAGTGGGAACGTCTCAAGGGACTGTTTCCGGAATTGCAACCGAAAGCGGATGGCCGAGGGCGTCCGGTAGCAGATACCAGAGCAGTACTGAATGGGGTACTGTGGATACTGCGTAATGGATCGCCATGGCATGAAATGCCAGAGCGGTATCCAGCGTACCAGACCTGCCATCGACGCTTCCAGAAATGGTCCGAGACCGGGGTATTGAGCCAGGTGGTTCGGGTGTTGGCCGCCGAACTCAAGAAGCGAGGGCAGCTTGATGTGCGGGAATGTTTTATTGATGGCAGCTTCGCAGCGGCCAAAAAAGGGGCGCTAAAGTGGGCAAAACCAAAAAAGGCAAAGGAACAAAATTGATGCTGCTGGCCGATGCGAACGGATTGCCCTTGGGGCTGCATACTGAATCGGCCTCCCCGGCTGAAGTGAAACTGGTTGCAGCAACGCTGGAGCAAAGGTTTGTTGAAGCATTGCCCGAGAAATTGATTGGCGACAAGGCCTATGATAGTGATCCATTGGATATTCAACTCAACACGCTTGGCATCGATCTGATTGCTCCTCACAAAGCCAATCGCGTGCGCGCCAAAACGCAGGATGGCAGAGTTTTGCGGCGCTATCGCAAGCGCTGGAAGATTGAACGTCTGTTCGCTTGGCTTCAGAACTTCCGCCGTTTGGTTACGCGCTGGGAATATCACCCTCATAATTTCCATGCCTTTGCTTTACTCGCTTGTATTGTTATTCTGCTTCGATATTATTTTTGAGATGACTTCTAATTTTCTCGTGCGTAGTGATACCAGCCTTCACCAGCATGGCTTACGACTGAGGTCTAAGACTGCTCACTGGCCGCAAACGTCGAAGGCAAGGCCCTGCGCCTCCCAGTCGCGTGCTTCGCCCTTCAGGCTGTACTCGGTCAGGCTGTGCTCGGTCAACCACTCGGCTGCGACATTAAGGCGAAATCCATGATGGGTGCGGTCGATATGCAACAGGCGTGCATCGATATCGCGACGACTACGCGATAGCAATACCGCGAGACGTAGGCAAAAAACCAGCGTGGTCATTTCGCGGTCAGCCAGCGCAGTGCCGAGTTTTTCCAGCTTGCCACGGCAACCCAGCACCAAAGCCGCGAGGCGCGCCTGTTCGCGACGTGAAAAGCCGGGTAAATCGGCATTGGCGATGATATAGGAGGAGTGTTTGTGAAACGCCCCTTGCGCCACGCCGATACCGATTTCATGCAAATGGCAGGCCCAGCGCAATAAACACAGGCGGCGATAGTCGGCTTCGTCGTTATTCGGGTCAAAGCGATCGAATGCTTCAGCAAGGAAACGCAGCGCCAGCGTTTCCACGCGGGTAGCCTGTGCGGCATCGACGTGATAACGGCGCGCAAATTCCTTTACCGTGGCATCGCGAATGTCTTCGTGCTGCGAGCGGCCTAGCAAATCGTACAGTACGCCTTGACGTAAAGCCGTATCCACCACCTGCATGGAATCGATGCCAAATTCGTCGAATACCGCCGCCATAATGGCAAGACCCCCGGGCAGCACAGGCATGCGATCTTCCCGCACGCCTGCGAGCGCTAGTTTTTTAATTTCCCCGGCACGAATAACCTGTTCACGCAGCCACGCTAGTCCTTTTGCAGTGATGCGATCCGCACCTTGGGCAGTCAGGCCGTTTTCAGCCAGGATGGCGGCCAGTACTTTTGCCGTGCCACTGGAGCCGATAACTTCGCTCCAGCCCTCCCTCATATAAGTGGCGGCGATCGCTTCGAGTTCACGTCGTGCGGCCAGCTCAGCCTGACGAAGGGCTTTTTTGTCGAGCTTGCCATTGGGAAAGTAGTTTTCGGAATAGGTGACGCAGCCCATGTACAGGCTTTCAACCTGTTTTGGCTTCAGCCCCTGACCGATGATGAATTCGGTGGAGCCACCGCCTATGTCAACCACCAGCCGGTTAAGCGGAGCTAGTGGCAGGCCATGCGCCACCCCTAGGTAAATAAGCCGTGCTTCTTCGCGACCGGCAATGACTTCGATGGGATAACCCAGCGCGGCTTCTGCGGCGGTAATGAAATCCTGCGCATTTTTGGCAACGCGGAAACTGTTGGTACCGACCACGCGCACGGCTTCCGCTGGCATGCCGCGCAAGCGCTCGGCAAACAGGCGCAGGACTTTCAGCGCACGCTGTGCCGTCTTTGCATCAATTTTTTTTTCTGCGGTAACGCCAGCCCCCAAGCGCACGGTCTCTTTCAGCGAATCCACCGGATAAAGCTGATCGTTGACCACCCGGGAAAGCTGCAAGTGGAAGCTGTTGGAGCCCAGATCGACCGCAGCAAGTAGAGTGGAGAGGGATGTTGGCATGTTCGCTATCGTAAATTCGCGGCGAGTATGTCATAAATTTTGGGCATCCCAGTATTTGCTCCTAAAATATTTGCCAATTACGCAACAGCGTCATAAATCGGTAGTATTTCAAGGTTATGGCGCCCAAAAAACAACACAACCCTACCAAGCGCAGGTCATCGGCGGTGGATTTTCCGTTATTTCTCGATCGCGAATTGCAGTGGCTGGCTTTTAACCGGCGGGTGCTGGCGCAGGCCGAAGACGCGTCGATACCCTTGCTGGAACGCCTGAAATTTCTCACCATTGTATCGAGTAATCTGGACGAATTTTTCGAGATCCGAGTGGCCGGACTGAAAGAGCAAATCAAGCTCAATGCAGTGGCGCCGGGGCCGGATGGGTACACCGCGAAGGAATCTTTTAAACAGGTCTCCCAGCAAGCGCACGCCATTGTGGCGCGCCAATATGCCTTGCTGAATGACGCGTTGTTTCCCGCGCTGTCACAGCATGGCATACGTTTTTTGCGGCGTGCCGACTGGAATCCCCAGCTGGAAGTCTGGGTGCGCGATTATTTCTTTGATGAAATGATGCCGGTATTGACGCCGATCGGGCTGGATCCAGCACACCCCTTTCCACGCGTATTCAACAAAAGTCTCAATTTTGCCGTCGAGCTGGCCGGGCGCGATGCTTTCGGCCGCGATTCGCAACGCGCCATTGTGCAGGCGCCACGAGTGCTGCCGCGCATCATCAAATTACCCGCGGGCATTGCGTCCGGCAAAAACAATTTTATTTTTCTCACCTCGATTCTTCACCGGCACGTCGGCGAATTGTTTGCAGGGATGGAGGTACATGGCTGTTACCAATTCCGCGTCACCCGCAATAGCGATCTGTTTGTGGACGAGGAGGAAGTCAAGAATCTGCGTACTGCGTTGCAGGGCGAATTGCCGCAGCGACACTTGGGGGATGCGGTGCGGCTGGAGGTGGCCGATAACTGCTCGGCGGGGATGGCGGAATTTCTGTTGACCCAATTTGGCTTGACGGAAGACGATTTTTATCGCGTCAATGGCCCGGTGAATCTGGTGCGTTTGATGAGCGTGCCCGATCAGGTCGCGTGCCCGGAGTTGAAATACCCGCCTTTTTCCCCTGGTATTCCGAAATCGCTGGCGAAGGCAGCCGATTTGTTCGCCACGCTGCGCAAAGGCGATGTATTGCTGCATCACCCTTTTCAGTCATTCATGCCGGTGGTGAATTTTATCCAGCAGGCAGCGCACGATCCGCAGGTGGTGGCAGTCAAGCAGACTGTTTACCGGACAGGTACCGATTCCGTCATCATGGAGGCATTGATCGATGCGGCCAAACGCGGCAAGGAAGTCACCGTCATTGTCGAGTTAATGGCGCGTTTCGACGAGGAAGCCAACCTCAACTGGGCGGCGCGACTGGAGGAAGTCGGCGCCCATGTGGTGTACGGCGTGGTGGGCCACAAAACGCACACCAAAATGGCTCTTGTGGTGCGCCGAGAAGGGGGAGGCCTGAAACGTTATGCCCATGTTGCCACCGGCAACTATTATCCGCGTACGGCCCGGCTGTACACCGACTTCGGCTTGATGACCTGCCACGAAGGAATTTGCGCGGATGTGAACGATTTATTCGTCCAGCTGACCGGTCTCGGCAAGGCCAGCAAAATGAAACATGTCTGGCAGGCGCCATTCACCTTGCACGAGCGGGTGATGGCGGCAATTGAAAACGAAACACGCATTGCCAAAAGCGGCAAGCCAGCCGCGCTTATCGCCAAGATGAATGCATTGCTCGAACCGCAGGTGATCGAGGCGCTTTACCGGGCCTCGAAAGCAGGTGTCAAGATTGATTTGATCGTGCGTGGTGTCTGCACCTTGCGCCCGGGTGTGGCGGGGTTTTCGGAAAACATTCGCGTTCGATCAGTGGTGGGCCGTTTTCTGGAGCATTCGCGCATCTATTATTTTAAAAATGCGGGCGAGGACAATGTTTATCTCTCGAGCGCGGACTGGATGGAGCGCAACTTTTTCCGCCGCATTGAACTTTGTTTTCCTGTCCTTGACCCTAAACTGAAAAAACGGGTCATCGCGGAGGGGCTCAAGCCTTACCTCAAGGACAATACACAGGCATGGGAAATGGATATGGAAGGTTACTACACACGCAAAAAACCGCCACGCCACGCCGCTACAAAGATTTCAGTTCAGGATGCACTGTTGGCGGCGCTGGCTGAAAAAGGAATTTAGCCCTTTGACCCACAGCCTCGCACGATGGCAACGCATTATTTCATCCTATTTTTTCGGTTCAATCTCAGCGCTGAAGGTGATCATCGTAAGTAATACGATGGCCAGCGTTACAAATACGCTGGATAAACCATAACAGCGCGATCAAAAAATACCCTCTTTATTCCAATACGCTTTTGCAGCAAATTCCGCTAAACCCTAGCACCCGCGCGGCTTCCAGGCCGATTTTCTCTCGATGCGAATGCGCAGCACGCAGATTTTTACCCGGACGCGGTTTTTACGCTGTGGCTCTGCATTTGCATGGGCCGCATTTTAATAGCGGCGACAAGTTTTACAGAAGTTGTTTTTTTACGCGCTGCCGGTTCCGTCATGGACGCAACGCGGCGTAGCGACCCTAGCAGGGCGCGTCTGTGTTTGCACACGCAGACCGTTCCGCAGGCGCACGGCATGCCGTGCATGCTGTCAGAGGCCGCCCTGTGGCGCGCCTCCCCACGCTTTTATTGCAGAATGAACGCGGGCTGCGCATTCGCGCACCCTGAATGTTTTATTCACTCTACTCAAACTCCAAAGGAGAAATCATGAAATCCATGCACATTGCATTATCTTTTGTTTCCACTTCCACTTCAGCAGGCGAGCACGCTGCAACGCTCACAGCGCTGGCGGCCCGTGATCTCACGCAGGTTGCGGGCGGCGGTTCTATAGATGGCTGGGGCCTGGTTGCCACGCCGCCTGTGGTACTGCGGCCTGCTGACTAAGCCTTAGGCATTTTCGCAGCGCAAGCGATGGGGAGTCTGCGGGTTGTTTGGCAGGTTTAAAGCGGTACGCCAAGGCAGATTCCTCCCGCACCCTACGCGGTCGGAATGACATTTTTTTATGTTTTGCAGCTTTATGTTACCGCGCCTGTTTCACCACCACCCCATAGCCGCCCTGTGGCGCGCCTCCCCACGCTTTTATTGCAGAATGAACGCGGGCTGCGCATTCGCGCACCCTGAATGTTTTATTCACTCTACTCAAACTCCAAAGGAGAAATCATGAAATCCATGCACATTGCATTATCTTTTGTTTCCACTTCCGCTTCAGCAGGCGAGCGCGCTGCAACGCTCACGGCGCTGGCGGCCAGTGACCTCACGCAGGTTGCGGGCAGCGGTAATGCAGATACCTGGGGTCTGGTCACTACACCGCCTGTGGTACAGCGGCCTGCTGACTAAGCCTTAGGCAGTTTCAGAGGGCAAGCGACGGGGAGTCTGCGGGTTGTTTGGCAGGTTTAAAGCGGTACGCCAAGGCAGATTCCTCCCGCACCCTACGCGGTCGGAATGACCGGTTTTACGCTTATCGCTTTTATGTATGGCCTATGGCCGCCTGCCACAAGGCAGGCGTTGCTTCGAGTAATGCGCGCAGGCTATCGATTGCAAGGTCTTTATCCTGTGCCTTGGCGCGCATTGCGCCGTGGTAGATCACCAGCAGGGTGGCGTATTTATCCGGGTGCCCGGCCGGTAGTGCTTTCGCTAATTCTTGCAGGCGGCGCAGATTGTCTTGACTGCGATTTGCCAGCCATTGTTCAGTCCATTGCACACCGCGCAAGGCGGTGTCTTTCAGCAGCCGGGCTTCCGTCATGGCTTCGCCAGTACGCGATTGCAACAGCAGCATCAATGCCACCGCATAACGCGCCTCGGCAGGCCGCTCGGGGGCGAACGTTGCCTGCCAGTGATGGATGGCAGTATCGCAGGAACCCTGAAGGAAGGACCGCAAATACCAGTCGCACGACGCGCCGATGGGCTCAGCTGTCTTGTGCGCCGCGCTACGGGAAGAGGATGTCGCTTGCGGAAGGCCAGGCACGGCCAGATCCGCAGCGGGCCGCTGGGTCAGCAGCCAGGCCACCGCTGCACGGCCATTACTCACGCCGATTTTGGCGTACACGCGGGAAAGATAGCTGCGTATATTATGGTCGCTATTTGCACGCAGGCGCGCTATGGATTTGCTGCTGTGGCCCTCGGCCAGCCACTGCAGCAACTGGTATTCTTCCAGCTCCAACTTAACTGGCGCGCCAGTCGCGCTGATCCCATGGATCCCATTGATTGCCGGGCTGTGTTCGGCAAGGGCATCGGGTTTGGTATGGTCATTTAGCTCCCGCCAGTAGATCAAGGCCTGCAGGGTGCGCCCGGCAGCTTGCGCGGCCTCGATCAGTGCGGTGAGGGTATCGTTGCGCGGCTCGGGCAGGTGGCGCACCTGCTGCAATTCAGCCTCCAGCCGGGCGATGCCGCTGTCGACGCGCCCATAGGCAACATCGAGCATGGCGCGCAGTACATTTACCAGGTTATTCATCAGCAATGACGGTGCAGCCGCAGCGAGTCGATAGGCATCCTCGGCGATGGGCAGTGCCGTTTCTTTTTTACCCGCAGCCACCAGCAAGCGCACCAGGTTGTTGCGCAAGACGACGGCGATATAAGGGTCCTGCTGGCGAAAATCCTTGGTTTCGTAGCGCAAGGCCAGCATGGCGGCCGCCCGGCCCTGGCGCAATTGGCCTAATTGCAACTGGCAATGCGCCATATTGATCAAGGCACAGTAGCGCGCAAAAACCGGCCCCAATGAATACTGCTGATAGGCACGCATAAAGCAATCGATGGCCAAACTGTGTGCGGAGGTAAATTTAAATACGCTGCCCACATTATTCCAGGTGAGTGCTTGATCGCCCGCATGGGCGG
This sequence comes from uncultured Burkholderiales bacterium, assembly GCA_964598005.1. Lineage (GTDB taxonomy): Bacteria > Pseudomonadota > Gammaproteobacteria > Burkholderiales > Usitatibacteraceae > CAZRAL01. The sequence goes on along the minus strand of CAZRAL010000010.1, from coordinate 46,606 downwards.
CAGCCTCGGCCAGTTGTAACGCGCGGGTATGTTCGGCGATGGCAGCCCGGTAATCGCCTTGATGCGCCAGCAGAATGCCGGTTGCGGTGAGGGCTTGCCAATGCAGGCGCGGGTAGTGCGCACTATGCACCCGCGCCGCTAAACTATCGCAAAGCCGGGCCAGCGGCAGTGCATCACCATTGCGGCCTTGTGCATGCAATTTTTTGCACAACGGAATGGCAGCGCTGACGAATGCGGCCACGGCAGCATCGGGGGCCGTTTGCAGTTGCTGTGCAGCCGAAGCGAGCAGTTTTTTTACCGGGGTAGCGGTAACGGCCTGCTGTTTTACAAACAGCGCTTCTTCCAGCCTGGCAACCCACTCCGCAGGCGATGCCGGGACAAGAGTGTGATCAGATGTTTTGCGCATGGGTGAAACCTGTGAAAGTGTTGCTGAGGGAAGAAGGCATGGAAGGCACCGCAACGGTTGTTAACGATGCGCTAGCGTAGCAGAATATGAGCGTTTTGTTAATCTTTATAAATGACCGGTACTGGCTTGCCTTGCCGTATTTTTTATGAGAAACGAATAGACGGTTTATGAAGAGCAGTTCACCATAATTTCCACCACGGCTTGCCCTCAAGATTGCTGCTATTTTTCGGGAAGTTTTTCTGTAGCACCCGGCGGCTATCTGCAGCCAGATCGGCCATCCCCATTTTCTCGTATGCAACAATGCTGATGACCAGTGCTTCTTCATTAAGTGGAGCCTGCGGGTAGCGTTGCATAACGCTCTGGGCACGATTGACGGCTGCCAGGTAAGCGCCGCGATTCAGGTAATAACGGGCCACCGCGATATCGTGCCGGGCCAGGGCATTGATCAGATAGGCCATGCGGACGCGTGCATCTTCCGCATAGATGCTTTCGGGGAAGCGGGTGACCAGATCCTTGAATATTTCAAACGAATCACGCAAGGCTTTGGGATCGCGTTCCGACTGGTCGAGGTTGAGCAGCGCACCAAACAAGCCCAGATCGGGTTTGAAAAATGCCAACCCCTTGAGATAAAGCGCGTAATCGACGTTGGGGTGGTTGGGGTGCAGTTTCATGAAACGGTCGCACGCCGAGGCGGCTTGGGCGGTTTCGCCATCGAGGTAATAGGCATAGGCAATATCCAGTTGCGCCTGCTGGGCGTATTTGCCGAAAGGATATTTGGCTTCCAATGCTTCGTAGCCTTTGACCGCAGTTGCATAATTGCCTGTCTCCAGATCCTCTTTCGCAGAGCGGTAGTATTGCTCGACCGTCCAGTTTTTTTGCGCATCAGTTTTTTCACCGAACAGACCGCAGGCGGACAGAAACAGGCAAAGTACGCTTAGGGTAATAATTGAAAAAGTTCGTGTCATACTTGTTCCCGATGCCACCAATTGATTTTGAAGAAGAAGATTATAGCCCAAGCGATGTGCTAACCCACGCTGTTCAGGTGCAGGAGTTTAGGGTGCCTCTGGAGCAGGCTGGTTCGAGGCTGGATCAGGTTTTAGCAGTGTTGCTGCCCGATTATTCGCGCAGCCGTCTGGCGGCCCTTGCCAAAACTGGCATGGTTACGGTGGAGGGGCAGGTGCTTGCGCCTAAAGCACGATTGAAGGGAAACGAGCGCCTGCAGGTTATTTTGCAACCGCGCGAAGAAGAATATGCTTTTCTGCCCGAACCCGTTACTCTGAATATCATTTACGAAGACGACGCAGTGATCGTGATCAACAAACCTGCGGGCCTGGTGGTGCATCCAGCCGCGGGAAACTGGAGTGGCACCCTGTTGAATGGTCTGCTGCATCATGTGCCTGCCGCATTGTCGCTGCCACGCGCAGGCATTGTGCATCGGCTGGATAAGGATACGACCGGGGTGATGGTGGTGGCGAAGACAGAGGCGGCGCAATTGAATCTGGTGCGGCAACTCCAGGCGCGGATGGTGAAGCGCCACTACTACGCGCTGGTGCAAGGGCAAGTACCCGGCGACGGCAACATCGAAAAAGCGCTCGGCAGGCACCCCCGCCATCGCACCAAAATGGCCGTGGTTGATGCGGGTGGCAAGCCGGCATTGACACACTATCGGGTGCTTGAGCGTTTTCGTTTTCATACCTTGCTTGAATGTAAGTTGCAAACCGGCCGCACGCATCAAATTCGTGTACACATGCAATCAATCGGCTTTCCACTGGAGGGTGATACGACTTATGGGGCTGCTTTGGCAAAAGCCGAGCCGCTGCAACGGCAGTATGTGAAGCGCTTCGGCCGTCAGGCATTGCATGCGCATCGGCTTGCATTTGCCCACCCCGTATCGGGAGACGTTGTAGGTTTTGACGCACCGCTTCCCGAAGATATGCGCGAATTAATCGATACCGTGAGGCAGTGGTGAATTTTTCCCAAGGATGGATTGTCCCCGCCTGGCCTGCCCCGCCCTGCGTTGGGACGCTGGTAACAACCCGCCACGGCGGAGTCAGCCAATCGCCCTACGATTCATTGAATCTAGGCGCCCATGTCGGGGACAATCCTGTACACGTTGCAGAGAATCGGCGCCGGTTAACATCCTGTTTGCCGCGACCGCCTGTTTGGTTGAGTCAAGTACATGGTACAGATATCGTGGCTGCCGAAGCTGCCAGTAACGCAGCCAGAGCCGATGGCACAGTGACTTCAAGGACGGAATTGCCGTGCGCTATTCTGGTAGCGGACTGTTTACCGGTTTTATTCTGTAATACGGCTGGTTCCCGCATCGGGGCAGCGCATGCGGGGTGGCGTGGATTAAGCGCCGGCGTACTGGAGCAGACTGTAAAGGCGATGAATACCGATCCTGAGCAACTGCTGGTTTTTTTGGGCCCGGCAATTGGCCCTCGTGCATTTGAGGTTGGCAGCGAAGTGCGTGACGTTTTTATAGCTGATGATGCCAGCGCGAATAGTGCGTTTCGCCCAGCAGCGGTTGGGGGTAAATATTTTGCCAATCTTTACGCGTTAGCAAAGCTCCGTTTGATGCGAATGGGCGTTACGCATATTTACGGTGAAGAAATGTGTACGGTAAGCGACTCGGCGCGATTTTTTTCCTACCGGCGGGACGGGGTAACCGGCCGCATGGCGGCGGTGATTTGGTTGAAAGCGTGATTGTCGCTACCACAGGAATGGAAGATCACACAGCGGGTGTTAAAATAGATTTTTTTCGAAACTGTCGCAAGCGAAGACCAGCGCATGGCGGGGAAAAACCGGAGTTTACAAGGGAGTAAATGAGGATTTTGAGCCACTGTGCAACGCCGTTATGTTAAGCACAGCAAATTTCGAAAGAAGTCTAATCTACCTTGCCTGTACAGCTGATAGCAGGTCCGCAGCGGTCAAAATTATCAACCCATGATTAAAAACTGCAGGCGTTTAGTCCGGTAATTGGTTCAATACCCTATGCCTCTTCTTGTTTCGATCCTTCTTACCTGCCTTGCTGGCGGTGCGCTTTCCGTGCTGCTGGCGGCATTAGTAGCTTGGCGCGTTCATCCGAGCTGGATTCCCACGTTTATCAGCTATGCAGTAGGAACGTTGCTGGGGGCGGTGTTTCTGGAATTGATTCCTCATATTTTCGAGACCTCTGCCAACCACCATGAATCGGCTGCCTATATTCTGGGTGGAATTTTGCTGTTTTTCCTGATGGAAAAACTGGTGATGTGGCGGCATTCCCACGATCATGGCACAGTTGATGCTGTGCCGCATATCCACCCGGCCGAACCTGAATCCGGGGCAGACCATGGGCGCGCCGGCTTGATGATCATTGTGGGCGATACCATTCACAATTTTACCGACGGTGTGGTCATTGCAGCAGCATTTATGGCAGACGTAAAACTGGGCGCCGTAACAGCCTTCGCCATCATTGCCCATGAAATTCCCCAGGAAATTGGCGATTTTCTGATTTTGCTGCATTCCGGCTATTCACGTACTCAGGCATTACTACTCAATGTGATTTCTAGCCTGGCCACGGTTATTGGTGCATTGCTGGCCTATTTTTCGCTGCAACAATTGCAAAACTGGGTACCTGCATTGCTTGCTCTGGCGGCATCGAACATGTTGTATGTCGCGGTCGCCGACCTGATTCCTGGCCTACACAAACGGGTGTCGCTGAAAGCGACTGCTCAACAAATTGCCTTGATTGCTCTTGGTATAGGAACCATCCATCTAGTACATATTTTTATCGGATAGCGAGGTAAATGGCTATTCCTCGTCACGATAAACTTATCAAATTATAGATTCTGGTTATTGGACGGAATGGTTGTAGCAAAATATAAAGATGTGTCTGGTTTTGAAAAAATTGGGGCCGCTCCTATGGGCGGCCCCAATTTTTACAGCAGGCACGCAAAGTGCGATGTGAATTACTTTGCTGCCGCTAATTTTTCTACAGCCTCGGCACGATTACCGGGGGCTGGGTGACTGGAAAGAATCGATGCTTCGTTTCCGGACAATTTTGCCAGCTTACGCAAAGAGCTTGCTGCTGCTTTGGTATCGTACTTGTGTTTTTTCATGAATTTAACACTATAAGCATCGGATTCGGATTCCTGCGATTGGGAATGCTGAGCGTTGACGACGGTTTCCACCAAATCGCCAATTTCCGATTCGGCAATCGTGCTTACTTTGCTATTTGAACTGGCAGCCAAGCCTTTGCGAGCGGCAGAGGCAAGGTATGCCGTTTTAATCGCGGCCTTGCTGTGGCCCAACTTTACGTGGGCGATTTCGTGACCAATGACAAAGCGCACTTCGTCGTCGGTCATCAAATCCATCAAGCCGCTATATACCCGAATGGTTCCATCGGCCAGTGCAAATGCGTTAACCGCTTTGGAGAGATAGACCTTGAAGTCCAATTTCAAACCATCTTCACTTGACAAACCCGAGGTAATTTTTACAAGCCGCTGTGCATAGGGATTGCCTGAAGGGGCAAGTTTGTTTTTTTTGTCCGAGTGTTTGCGAAATTGCAAAGCCATCGATTTAACGTCCTGATCACTCAGGGTGGCAGCTTTGGTGGCGTCAACGGCTGCTCCTAGCGCCTTGCCGAAGTCAAGGCCTGCATGCACATTGGAAATGGAAAACGCTACCGCGATAAGGCCCGCGCGCAGCAGTGAAACGTAGGCTTTCTTGAACATACTTACTCCTTAAAAAAGAGGGGTGGATAGTGGTTTAAGTTTAAAAGACCGAATAAATTAAATACTCAAATACACTTCCCGAGTGTTTGCTGAAATATAATTTGGTGCCCAGAAGAGGACTCGAACCTCCACAGTGTTGCCACCGCTAGGACCTGAACCTAGTGCGTCTACCAATTCCGCCATCTGGGCCCGAAACTCAGGCAAAATGCAGCACCTGAAAAAGTAAACAGTAAAATTTAATAGGAAAACTCTCTTTTGTCAAATAAGAAAAAAGCTATTACCCCATCTTTAAGGGCGTCCGATCCTTTTCTCGCACGCGAGCGCGAACGTTATGAAAACCCCTTGCCCAGCCGGGAAATGATCCTGCAAGTGCTTACGGATTTGGGAGTTCCGGTAACCCGAGAATTTCTGGCCGATAAACTCGAGATTGCTGAAAACGAATTCGATGGATTCAGCCGCCGCATTGGCGCCATGGAACGCGAGGGGCAAGTAATCCTTAACCGCAAAGGCGATATTTGCCTTGTCGACAAACTGCACCTTGTTGCCGGGCGCGTACAGGGACATCCGGATGGATTCGGCTTCCTGATTCCAGACGATGGCTCGGCAGATCTTTTTCTCGGCCCCAAGCAGATGCACAAAGTACTGGATGGGGATCGTGCGATGGTGCGCCAAACCGGTGTGGATCGCCGAGGGCGTCCCGAGGGCACGATTGTGGAGGTACTAGAACGACGCAACGAAAAGCTGGTGGGCCGTCTTTTTTCCGAACATGGCGTGCTTTTTGTCGTCGCAGAAAACAAGCGTATCAGTCAGGATATTTTGATCGAACCGGGCTATGACGGGGGAGCCAAAGCGGGGCAGGTCGTGACTGCGCAAATTGTCGTGCAACCATCCAAGCATTCCGAGCCCGTCGCGCGCGTTATTGAAATACTCGGAAATTATGCCGATCCGGGCATGGAAATCGAAATTGCCTTGCGTAAACATGATTTGCCTTATGAATGGTCGGCCGATGTAGTGGCGCTGGAAAAGAAAATACCGAAAAAAGTAAGTACTAAGGAAATACAAGGCCGTGAAGATCTTCGCGCCTTGCCGTTCGTTACTATCGATGGCGAAACCGCACGAGATTTTGACGATGCCGTGTATTGCGAGAAATTATCGAAAGGGCTGCGCCTGCTGGTGGCCATTGCGGATGTCAGCCATTACGTGAAGCCGGGCAGCGCCTTGGACCGTGAAGCACGGTTACGCGGCAATTCGGTTTATTTTCCGCGCCGTGTCATCCCTATGTTGCCCGAGGCACTTTCCAATGAAATGTGTTCCCTGAAGCCGAATGTGGATCGACTGGCTCTGGTTTGCGATATGACGCTTACGCCAGCGGGGGAAGTGAAAAAATATACGTTTTATAGCGCAGTTTTTCACTCGGCGGCGCGTTTCACCTATACCAATGTTGCAAAAGCGCTTTATAGCAAGGAAAAGGACCACGGCATTGCCGCCGATTTATTGCCGGCTCTGAAAAATCTCGACCTGGCTTTCCAGATTTTGCTGGAAGCCCGACATAAGCGGGGCGCGATCGATTTTGAATCGATTGAAACCGAGATGATTTTCAATGAACAAGGCAAGATTGAGAACATTGTTCCCGTCTATCGGAACGATGCCCATAAGCTGATTGAAGAATGCATGCTTGCCGCCAATGTGTGCACGGCTGATTTTTTGCTTAAACACAAACATCCCAATTTGTATCGGGTACACGAGGGGCCTACCCCGGAGAAGCTGGAATCGTTGCGCAGCATGCTCAAGGATTTTGGACTGCAATTGAGTGGCGGGCTCACGCCCAAGGCGGGCGATTATGCGGCACTGTTGGAAAAAGTAAAGCCACGCCCGGACGTTGCTTTGCTACAAACTTCAATGTTGCGCTCGCTCCAACAGGCTGTATATAGCCCTGATAATGTGGGACATTTTGGCCTAGCCTACGAAGTTTATGCACATTTTACCTCGCCCATCCGACGTTATCCCGATCTGTTAACGCATCGTGCCATCAAAGCTGTGCTGGCGGGTGAGGTCTACAAACCTGATCAACCGTGGAAAGACCTGGGCATACATTGTTCGCAAACGGAACGCCGAGCAGACGAGGCAACGCGCGATGTGGTGGCATGGCTCAAGTGCTACTACATGAAAGATCGTCTGGGCGAAGTATTTGCCGGAACCATTTCAAGTGTGACTGGATTTGGTATCTTTGTTTCTCTGGACGACGTGTACGTCGAAGGCCTAGTTCATGTTTCAGAATTGGGGCAGGATTATTTCCAGTTCGATGCCGACAAGCATGTCATCACAGGGGAGCGTACGCGTAAACGCTATCAGCTTGCGGATCGCGTCAATGTAAAAGTGGCGCGTGTAGATATTGAAACCAGCAAGATCGATTTTGTGCTGGCAGGAGAGCGCTATAAGGAACCAGACAAGGCAGCAAGTGAGGCAACGGACGTTGCCAAAACAAAAGCGGCGAAGAAAACAAAAGAACCGGTTGCCCCCGTTTTGACGAAGAGTAAAGCACCAGGGGGTCGCATAATGCCGCCAACAGAAGTTGTTGTTACCACGGTGACCAGTGCTGCGCCACCAGTCACCCCGATGGCAGGATTGGCAACAAAAACCATCACTGAAAAACCGACCGCAAAAAAAACCAAAAAAAGTGCTTCTGCGGGTGCCTTACTGACCCGTAAAAAATGAGCCGCTCCCGCTACGTATTCGGCTTCCATGCCGCACGTTCGCACTTGCGCATGCGACCAGAGAGCGTGCATGAAATTTATGTCGATGCGGCACGGCTGGATGCACGCATGCGGGAATTTACCGATCTGGCAAAAGCGAAGAATATACGCGTGATGGCTGTTGACGCCAAACGGCTGGACGGTATGACAGGAGGCGCAGCACGGCACCAGGGTATCGTCATGGCGGTAGAGCCAATCCAGTTGGCGCAATTCGTCGATGATGTACTGGATGTACTGACTGTGCCTCCACTACTGTTGGTGCTAGATAGCATTACCGATCCACATAATCTGGGGGCCTGTTTACGGGTCGCCGATGCAGCTGGAGTTCATGCGGTAATTGCACCCAAGGATCGCAGCGTCGGCTTGACTGCAACAGCCATCAAAGTGGCCAGTGGGGCAGCGCAAACTGTACCCTATATTATGGTGACCAATTTGGCACGTACCCTACGTGAATTGAGCGCGCGCGATATCCGGATTATTGGAGCCGACGAAAAAGGAAATTCAAGTTTATATGACACTACTTTCACGGGTGCGCTGGCCTGGGTGCTGGGTGCTGAAGGCGAGGGTTTGCGTCGCTTGACCCGCGAGCACTGCGATGACATTGTGAGTATTCCTCTATTTGGCGCAGTAGAAAGCCTTAACGTTTCTGTCGCTAGCGGGATTTGTCTCTTTGAAACGCGGCGGCAATTGGAGAACGTTGCAAAAAAAGCAGTTGCCGATATAGGCAGACAGAAAGGGCTTTGAAATATCATCATGATTAAGCAACATCCAATGTTTGTCGCCATATTGATCGACTAGCGGAATAAATCTGACAGGCGATTAGCTTAAAAAATATTCCCGCGACTGCATTTCACGTAGCCGCGATGCCGTGCGTGCAAACTCAGCCGATACCATTTGTACGCTATCTGCATTCTGGTTTTTATCGTTGTTCATTTCGTTCATAGCCAGATAATCTGCACGATCATCGCGCACCAATTGCTCGGGTTCTGTCGCTGCCGAACAAATCAGTTTGACACGCTGATCGTAAAACACATCCACCAGCCAGGTGAAGCGCCGCACCACATCCGCACGCCCTCGCGCGGGCAATTGCGGAATGGCCGAGATCACGACTGTTTTATAGTGTTGGGCAATTTCCAGATAGTCGGTTTGCGAGCGCGGCTGGACGCATAAGGCATCAAAATCAAACCATACGATGTTGGCAGCCCGTCGCCGGTAAGGTATATCGCGCCGACCGATATGGAGCTGGCCGTTTTCTGAATAAACGGGTCCCGCCAAAACACTGAACATGTGCGCCAGCGCTTTTTCGGCGGCTTCATCGGCAGGAACATGGTAAATCTGCATGGTATCCAGCAACCGACGGCGATGATCTGTTTTTCCTTCGATTTCCACTACGTCGAGTTGCTGTTTCAGGATATCGATAGTGGGTAAAAAACGCGCGCGCTGTAAACCATTGGGATAGAGATCGTCGGGATGATAATTGGAAGTCAAGACCAGGACCACGCCACGTTCGATCAGTTGTTCCAGTAACCGCCCCAGTATCATCGCATCGGCAATATCACTCACATGGAATTCATCCAGACAAAGCAAACGTAGTTTTTTTGCCACGTCCGCAGCAATTTTTTTCAAGGGATCGGCTTCGCCCGCATAGTGCTGCATGGCCTGATGCACCTCACGCATAAATTCGTGAAAATGCACGCGTCGCTTGCGGCGTAATGGGGAGACGCTGAAAAAAGCATCCATCAACAACGTTTTACCCCGCCCGACCGGCCCCCAGATATACAGCCCGCGGGGAGGCCGCTTGCCTCTGCCCCAATGGGTTACCAGACGATTAAGCCGCCCCTGACGGTATTGGCGATATTGTTCGAGTTCGTTATGTAAACGCTCGATATGTTCGAGCACGGCAAGCTGGGCCGTATCGGTTTCGAAATCGGTACGTTGCGTGAAATGCCAATACCATTCCAGAGGACTGGTGGCGGCAATTTCTGCCGTCGAAACGGAGCGATGATCAGGGCCGATTTCTGACGCGTCCACTACACCCTGCACTATCAAGCAGAAGATTTCGCTTGCGTCTGCTGCCTGGCAATATCAATCCACTCTTTTTGCAAGCGCCGCCACGGCATGGAGCCTTTGGCGGCTTTGCGCAAAATTTCCTCGAATAACACTTTGGCTGCGGGCTCGCGGCCCATGCGCTGTAGCAACAGCGCATGCCGGCAACGTGCTTCCTCACCCGTATATTGCAGCACCAACGTCTGGTACTGTAAATCGGCGGCCTCCAGTTCATTCAAGGCTTCCAATGCCCGGGCGTAAAGCAACTTGGCATCACCGGTCTTGAAAAAAGGTTGCTGTTCAATAATGCTCCACAACTCACGGCGAGCCAATGCATAATCGCCTTTATAAAAAGCTGCTTCGCCTACTCCGTAGTGCAGTGAGGGATCGTTGGCGTAAGGCCCGTTCATGCACGATTGATACAAACGAATGGCGTCGTCGAACAACGCGCCGTTTATGCATTCGTCGGCCAGGGCCATTTTATTGGCCACACTGCCGCACTCTTCGACATCGGCCAGGCGTTTTTTCATGTCAGCGTCGGGTTGAATCGCCTTGATGACGCGACGTACTATCCGGGTCGTGCCGATGGTTGGTAGAACTTCAAAATAAAAATACGCCAGCACGCCTACTCCGGGAAACGCGAATACAATCGCGAACCACCAAGTGGGACGCCCCGTTTTGTAGATATGCAGGGCGCAAGCGAGGTCAATGATTCCCAACAAAATAGCATAGATTTTTATCGCTTTCCCCTTTACACTTTATTTCCGCAACGGTTTATTCTTGAGTGTTGCGTTTTACATATTCAACGTACGTTTATCCACCGCCAGCGCGGCTTCGCGCACAGCTTCCGACAAGGTGGGATGTCCATGCACGATACGCGCAATATCTTCCGAGGCCGCCTTGAATTCCATGGCGGTGACCAGCTCCTGAATCAGTTCCGAAGCATGGGCATGGATGATATGACCACCCAGAACGCGGTCCGTGTTTGCATCGGCCACGATTTTGACAAACCCGCCGACTTCGCCCTGCCCCAGCGCGCGACCATTGGCCATGAAAGGAAATTGCCCGGTTTTGACTGCAATCCCCTCTGCTACACATTGTTGTTCGGTCTTGCCCACCCAGGCGATTTCCGGCGAGGTATAAATAATCCACGGGATGGTATTGAAATCGACGTGCGGTTTTTGCCCGGCAATGGTCTCGGCCACAGCCACGCCCTCATCTTCGGCCTTGTGCGCCAGCATCGGGCCGCGCACCACATCCCCGACGGCATAAACGTTAGGTAAATTGGTACGGCAATGCTCATCGACCTCGATAAAGCCGCGCTCGCTCAGCTTTAACTCAACGTTGTTTGCACCCAATCCATCGGTATTCGGTATCCGGCCAACCGAGACGATCAGTTTGTCGCAATCCAGTTTCTGGGCCAGTCCTTTGTCATCCGTATAATCGACAGTAATACCGGTTTTCTTTTGCGTCACCTTGCCGATTTTCACGCCCAGCTTGATATTGAGCGACTGCTCCTTGGTAAAGACTTTCCACGCCTCTTTTTGAATGCTTTCATCTGCAACGCTCAAAAAACCGGGCAATGCTTCCAGAATGGTGACATCGGTACCCAGACGGCGCCAGACGCTGCCCAATTCCAGCCCCACCACACCTGCGCCAATGACACCCAATTTTTTCGGCACGGCGGTAAAGGCCAGCGCGCCTTCATTGTCGCAAATATGGATATTGTCGACTGGAATGCCTGGCAAATGGCGCGCCTTGGACCCCGTCGCGATAATGATGTGTTTGCCGGTGATGGTTTCTTTTGTTTCTCCTGCTTTTTCATCGCTGGCAACTTCAATCGTGTAAACCTCGCCGCCAGAGACAAACTTGCCGAAGCCTTTCAGCCAGGTCACTTTGTTTTTACGGAATAAAAACTCGATGCCTTTGGTCATCTTGCTCACAATGCTCTCTTTGCGCGCCTGCATCTTGCCGAGGTCCACTTTGATGCCGCCCGCAGTAATGCCATGGTCGGCAAACTTGTGTTCGAGCTGTTCGACATGTTCCGAAGACTGCAACAGCGCCTTGGAAGGAATACAACCTACATTCAAGCAGGTGCCGCCTAATGCCAATTCGCCTTTGCTATTTTTCCAGCCTTCTATGCAGGCCACACTAAAGCCCAACTGTGCTGCGCGAATCGCGGCGATATACCCGCCGGGACCGGCACCGATAACTACGACATCGAATTGCTTGGACATGACTTAACCTTTTTCCTTAATCAAATTCAACTTAACCAAACGCGTGAAATATGCACTCCGAGTGCTGCACAAAAACCAACAATTAATGGTGAAGTGTGTCCTATTAAAAATGGAGGATTTTTTATTAATTGAGAGAGCCATAATGTGGTGGCAATGGCCACCCCTACGGCCAGCGAAACCGCAAAATGCGGGCGAATGTAGCGCCCCAAAAATTTGGCCAGAAACACCGTGAGAAAACCGGCGAGCAACGCAGCAAGCAGGAAAAACAACACTTTCCTGAACAGGATGGCAGAAGACCATTTTTTTCGGGCCAACGCTAAACTACCTTAGCGAACCAGCGTGCACAAATGAAGCATGCTTGGGTTCTTCCCCCACGCAGGCGGGGGGCCAAGTTCAAACTCATTGGTATACCGAAAAATCCTACCCCCGCCTGCGCGGGGGAAGAACAGTGCTTCATGCTTTCACTCGCATCACGAATCACATGGACTAAATATCTAGCAACAGCCGGGCCGGATCTTCCAGCGCCTCTTTCATCGCCACCAGCGACAACACCGCTTCGCGGCCGTCAATGATGCGATGGTCGTAACTCATTGCCAGATAATTGATGGGGCGAATCACGATCTGGCCATTTTCTACCACCGGGCGCTCCTTGGTGGCATGCACACCCAGAATGGCCGATTGCGGTGGATTGATGATGGGCGTAGAGAGCATCGAACCGAATACACCGCCATTGGAAATCGAAAAGGTGCCACCGGTCAATTCTTCAATGGTCAATTTGCCATCCTTGGCTTTCTGGCCGAATTCAGCGATTTTCTTTTCTATTTCGGCAATCGACATTTGATCGGCATTACGCAAAATCGGTACCACCAACCCGCGTTCAGAGCCGACAGCAATGCCGATATCGTAATAGCCGTGATAAATAATATCGCTGGCATCGATCGAGGCATTAAGGATCGGAAACTTACGCAAGGCATGGACGGCAGCCTTCACAAAAAACGACATGAAGCCCAGTTTTACACCATGTTCCTTTTCAAATTTCTCTTTGTATTTGCCGCGTAAATCAATGATAGGCGCCATGTTGACTTCGTTGAACGTGGTCAATATGGCAGCGGTCGATTGCGATTGCACCAGACGCTCGGCAATGCGCGCGCGTAACCGCGACATGGGTACGCGTTGCTCGCTACGTTCTCCTGTGGGTAGCGCCAGCGCGGCAGCGGATGCCACTGCGGGTTTGGTTGTGGGTGTCGTTGATGGTGCGGAAGTCTTGCCAACCACATCTTCCTTGGTCACCCTTCCCCCCCGACCACTACCGCTCAGGCTGGCGGGGTCAAGGTTATTTTCTGCGGCAATCTTGGCTGCAGCGGGGCTCATGGCTGGGGCTGTCGTTGGTGCTTTGGCCGCTGCGGGAGATGCAGGTGCTTTTGCTGGCGTTGATGACGCTGCAGCCACGGCGCCTTTAGCCTCGGTATCGATTGTGGCGATCACTTCGCCACTGGTCACTGTCGTGCCATCGCCCTTGACGATTTTCACTAGCACGCCATCTGCTGGGGCAGGTAGTTCCATGACCACTTTATCGGTCTCGATGTCGATCAGGTTCTCATCGCGCTTGACCGCTTCTCCTTCTTTTTTGCGCCAGGAAACCAGGGTCGCTTCAGAAACGGATTCGGAGAGAGTTGGCACTTTCACGTCGATTTGCATATTATTTTCCTTTGGTTCCTTCATTCATATTTCTATGCGCATTTTATTCCATTTCCAAATCAAAAATGACACGAAGGCAAGCCGCAGACAGTATAAGTAATACGGCAAGGCGAAGCCGACAAAGTCAGTTTTGATTTGGAAATGGAATTAAGCGGTTATTTCGCCGCCTTGGCCAGCACACCCATTTGCGCCTGCATGGATTTTCTGGAGACACCACTTTCCCAAGTCAGCGCAGCTTCGACCAGTTCTTTTTGCTGCTCGTTATGTTTTGACAGATATCCGACCGCTGGCGCGGCGGACGAAGGCCGCAGCGAGTAGCTCAAGGTCTGATCGGAACGCATATGGCGCAGCAAATAATGCTGCACGCGGTGCCACGCGCCCTGATTGCCCGGTTCTTCCTGCACCCACACCACCGATTTGGCGGCCGGATACAGGGCAATCTGCGCCGCCACTTCCTCGTGCGGGAAAGGATAAAGCTGCTCGATGCGCACCACTGCGATATCGTCGATGCCGCGTTTGCTGCGTTCGGCAATGAGGTCGTAATACACCTTGCCGGAGCAGAACAGCACGCGCTTTACTTTCTTCGCATTCAGTTTTTCGCCGGGCTGGTCGAGGTGGCCGATGACGACTTCAAATTTTCCGTTGGCTAATTCTTCCAGTGAAGAGCTGGCTTCTTTTTTGCGCAGCAGCGATTTCGGCATCATCACAATCAGGGGTTTGCGCATCTGGCGGATGGCCTGACGGCGAATCATGTGAAACAGCTGCGCCGCAGTCGAGGGCACCACCACCTGAATATTATGCTCGGCGCAGAGTTGCAAAAAGCGCTCCAGGCGCGCGGAAGAATGCTCGGGGCCCTGTCCTTCGTAACCATGCGGCAGGAACATCGTCAACCCACACAGCCGCGCCCACTTGGTTTCGCCGCTGGCGATGAATTGATCGATCACCACCTGGGCGCCATTGGCAAAATCGCCGAATTGCGCTTCCCAGATCACCAGTTCGAAGGGTTGCGCCGTGGCATAGCCGTACTCAAAACCCAGCACCGCCTCTTCAGACAAGAGCGAATCGATAATGACGAATTTCGCCTGAGCCTTTTCAATATTTTGCAGCGGAACGTAAGTGCCCGAATCCCACTTTTCACGGTTCTGGTCGTGCAATACCGCGTGCCGGTGGGCAAAGGTGCCGCGACCGCAATCCTGCCCGCTCATGCGCACGGGTGTACCGCTCACCACCAGTGAGGCATAGGCCAGATTCTCGGCCATGCCCCAGTCCAGCGGCAGTTCGCCCTTGCCCATTTTTTTGCGCGCCTCCAGCAGTTTTTCCACCGAGACGTGGCATTTAAAATCAGTCGGCGTCGTGGTCAAACGCTCGGCGTAAAGTTTGAGTTTGTCGAGCGCAACGCGGGTATCGGCTGGCGCACGCCAATCCACCCCGATATATGGCGCCCAATCGACCGCCAGCGCGGGTTTCAACCCATAGAGAATTTTGGTATTGGTGCTCTTGCCCGCATCGAGCCGGGTGCGAATATTGGTCACCAGATCGTCGCCGTGCCCGGCGTCGACCACGCCTTCGGCAGCCAGCTTGTCCGCATATAACTTGCGCGTACCGGGATGCTGGGCAATTTTTTTGTACATCAGCGGCTGAGTAACGAAAGGCTCGTCCTGCTCGTTGTGGCCCAGCTTTCTGAAGCACACCATGTCGATCACCACATCCTTGCCGAACTTCATGCGGTATTCGAGCGCAATGCGACCAGCCATGATGACTGCTTCGGGATCGTCGCCATTGACGTGAAACACCGGGGCTTCGATCATCTTGACGATATCAGTGCAGTACAGCGACGAGCGCGCATCGCGAATGTCGGAGGTGGTAAAGCCCACCTGATTGTTGACGATGATGTGCACCGTCCCCCCGGTCTTGAATCCGCGCGTTTGCGACAGCGCCAGCGTTTCCATCACCACGCCCTGCCCGGCGAAGGCGGCATCGCCATGAATCAATACTGGCAATACCTGTACGCCCTGATGGTCTCCGCGGCGCTGCTGGCGTGCACGCACTGAGCCTTCCACCACGGAATTGACGATTTCCAGATGCGAGGGATTGAACGCCAGCGTGAGATGCACCGGCCCACCCGCAGTCTGAATATCGGAGGAAAACCCCTGATGATATTTGACGTCGCCTGACCCCACGTCGTGAGCATGTTTCCCTTCGAATTCCGAAAATAAATCGGCCGGAATCTTGCCCAGACTGTTCACCAAAATATTAAGCCGGCCGCGATGCGCCATGCCCAATACGACTTCCTTGACGCCTTTGGCCCCTGCCCCCTGAATCAGGTCGTCCATTAAGGGAATCAGCGTTTCCCCACCCTCGAGCGAAAAGCGTTTTTGCCCGACATAACGCGTATGCAGGTAGCGCTCCAGCGTTTCGGCCGCCGTCAATCGCTCCAGAATGAATTGTTTTTCTTCCTTACTCAGCGCAGGTTGCGACTGGGTGGCCTCGAACTGCTGCTGGATCCAGCGCTTTTGTCCCGTATCACTGATGTACATGTACTCGACGCCAACGTCACCGCAGTAGGTGCGTTTCACGGCCGCCACAATATCGCGCAGTCTCGCTGTTTCCGCACTGCCATTGATGCGCCCCTGCCAGGAGCCGATGGGAAATTCGCTATCGAGGTCTGCCTCAGTCAAGCCGTAATAGGCCAGCTCCAGCTCGGGTACTGGCATGCGCTCCATACGCTTCAGCGGATCGAGATTGGAATGACGCGCCCCCAGCACCCGATGGGCGCGGATGTATTGCAACACCTTGAAGGCTTTGCGGGAATCACCTGCGAAACCCGTTGCGGGGCTTGCCGTTGCAGGCGCAACACGGGCCACCCCTGCTTTGGCGCGTTGCGCCAAAGCGTCGACCACGGCGCTATGCGCGACGTCTGGCCCGCTATGTCCGGGCACATTGGGCAAGGCATCGAATTGCTGCCGCCAGTGATCGGCTACCGACGCGGGATCGGCTAAATATTGTTCGTATAGCTCTTCGATGTAGGGCGCATTGGCCCCGAAGAACAGGGAGGATTGTTGAAATTCGCGCATCATAAAGGCACCTTGAGTTTTATTGCTTTCACTTGCGTCATTGGTTGCAGATAGTGGTTAATGTGACACAAACGCCAAGCAGCCTGTTTGTGAAGTGGCTAATTCGTGAAAAGATTTCCGCTCTGGTTCCCCTCTTGAAAAAGAGGGGCGGAGGGGAGATTTGCGGTCGCTCAACACGCGACAAACAGCGAAAATCCCCCTCGATCCCCCTTTAGAAAGGGGGAAGTCTGGTTGTGGATTGTTGAAACAATGGCGGGATGTAACAACTAAACCTCGTTTATTGGCGAGGCTTTCTGGCCATTTTTGCCTGAAAAAGCGCGCCAAATGGCGATCTGCGTTCTGAATTTTCATTGGGATTCCATCTTTCTGGAAAGCCTGTTTTTCTCCCGTATTTTTTTCAATTCCGCGTCTCGTTCCCGCATCCGTTCAATCGCTGCCACTTTTTCTTCCCACGTCAACGATTGCGCATGTTTACGCCAAGCCGCCTTGGCTTTAACGACTTGCTGCAAAGCCAATGTATATTTAAGTGAATCGTCGGACATATTGCTCCCATCTTTCACCGAGGTTGTAGCGATGCACCAGTTTTTCCAGCTTTTCAGCCTCGACACATCCTGCCTCGAGCAACGTATTGACCCGTTGGTAATCCTTTGCGCGACCAGTTTGCAATGCAATCGCACAGAGATACTCGGCGGTTATTACTGGCACTTTTACTTCATGAAAAACTTGTTCAACGGCTGCCATGACTGCTTCTTCTATCAATGGGTTATAAGCGGGCAAAATTTGCACCGGCCAGCCGTGCAGCACAATGTGCTCATTTTCAACCACACCACCTAATTGCTTGAGTCGATCATACAGCGGAGTCAACGTTAACAAACCGGAATTGGCCGGTTGCAAAAACGCAAACACATCCAGATCTTCTGTTGCGACTGCTTCGGTATAAAAGCTTGCTGCAATCGCCCCTCCAATCGCAAAACATCCCAATATTCCTTCTGCGTGTAGTTGCAGCAATATTTTCAACGTATTCTGCATAACGAATTTTCAATCTACTTCTTCTGGATCGACCGCCGCGGCGATCCTGCATAAAGCTGGCGAGGGCGGCCGATTTTGTATTCCGGATCGGCGATCATTTCATTCAACTGCGCGATCCATCCGACCGTGCGCGCCAGAGCAAAAATGGCGGTGAACAAGGGCACCGGAATGCCGATGGCTTTTTGCACAATACCGGAATAGAAATCGACGTTGGGATACAACTTGCGCTGCACGAAATAATCGTCTTCCAGCGCAATTTTTTCCAGCGCCATGGCAATTTTGAACAAGGGATCGTCCTGCAGCCCCAGTTCATTCAATACTTCGTGGCAGGTTTCGCGCATCAGCTTGGCGCGTGGATCGTAATTTTTGTACACGCGGTGCCCGAATCCCATCAGGCGCACATTCGAATTCTTGTCCTTGACGCGAGTGATGAATTCGCCGATTTTTTCAATTCCGCCCTGACGCTGAATATCGTAAAGCATGGTCAGCGCCGCCTCGTTGGCCCCGCCGTGCGCCGGCCCCCATAGACAGGCCACTCCGGCTGCAATTGCCGCAAACGGATTGGTGCCGGACGAGGCGCACATGCGCACGGTCGAGGTCGAAGCGTTTTGTTCGTGATCGGCGTGCAGGATGAAAATGCGATCCAGCGCACGAACCAACACATCGTTGACCTTGTAATCGTCGCAAGGCGTGGCAAACATCATGCGCATGAAATTTTCGCTATACGACAATTTGTTTTGCGGGTAAATATACGGCTGGCCGACGGTATATTTGTAGGCCATCGCCACCAGCGTGGGCATCTTGGCGATCAGGCGGATGGCGGAAATTTCACGCTGATGTGCATCGTGCAGATTCATCGAATCGGGATAAAAGGCCGACAGCGCGCCGACCAAGCCTGTCATCACCGCCATGGGGTGCGCATCGCGGCGGAACCCGCGCATGAAAAACTGCATCTGCTCGTTGACCATGGTGTGCATGGTGACGCGCTCGACGAAATCTTCCTTTTGCGTCGCATCCGGCAATTCACCGTAAAGCAGCAGGTAACATACTTCAAGAAAATCGCATTGCGTGGCCAGCTGCTCGATGGGATAACCGCGATACAGCAATTCGCCCTTGTCGCCATCGATAAAGGTAATGGTCGAATTGCACGAGGCCGTGGACATGAAACCGGGATCGTAGGTAAACATGCCGGTCGTGGCGTAAAGTTTGCGAATGTCGATCACATCCGGTCCCAGGGTGCCCCCATAGACCGGCAGCTCAATCGGGGCGGCTCCGCCGATGGTCAATACAGCCTTGCTTTTCGGTTCCATCATTCTTCTCCGATGAGAGCGGTTAAATTAGATGCCTTAGTGAGCACGGGAGCAATCAGATAAAAGCGCCTGATAGTTTTCATCTACAAAACGTATTCTGTCGATCATGGCCTGCACCTGCTTATCGGCTGAAAAAGCGCGTCCCATAAGCAAATCCAGCAAATCATTATCCGCTATCAGCAACATTTCCTCGACCAGCGCCATCTCGTTCTGTGTCAGCGACGCTAATTTCATATCCAGAAACCGCTGCAGAATAATATCAAGCTCGAGCAGCCCGCGCCGGGCATGCCAGCGCAAGCGATTGGCTTCGATGCTGTTCGTCATCAGGCCGGTCATTTCTATTGCAATTCGAATTGAACATTCACCGTTGCCGTGACACTGATCTGGCCCAGCGCGACGGTACTCCCGCTGACGTTATCCAGTGACACATTATCCTGAACTGCATTCTGTACGTTATTGGCAGAAATATTAAAGCTCTTATAGCCCCAGCCGCCGTCTTCGTTAATTGAAATCGCCTTGCCGATTTTCTGGCCCAGTTCGCCCGCCAGCGCCTGCGCTTTTTCGCGGGCAGCGATCACCGCCAACTGGCGAGCACGGTCGCGGTGTTTGCGCAGCTCAGTCGTTTTAAACTGCACCCCGCTCACTCGATTGGCGCCGTCGTCGAGGAGCGCACTCAGCAGCGCTTCGAATTTGCTCACGTCGCGCAGCACCACGGCCACATCCTTGCGAACGCGGTAGTACTCGATACGCGTCTCATCCGACCACGCTGTTTTCGACGAGCGCGATTCATAGATGGGCTCGATGCTGATATAACCGGTTTGCACATGTTTGCTTTCCACGCCAAATCGCCGTGCGCTGGAGAGAATGCGCGCGACCGCTTCATCGTTTTGCCGTTTGGCCGCAGAAAGTATCTTGTTACGGCTTTCCACCCCCACTTGAATTACCACCTCGTCAGGCGCCACTTTAATTTCCGCTTGACCGGAAACATTAATGGTGCGATTAATTTCTGGTGCTGCATAAGCCATAGTCATATTTACCCCACCCAATATAAAAAGCAGAACGATGAAACGACGTTTTAAAACATTCATTGCATTCATGGAAAGTCCTCTCTTAATTAAAAACAAAACTTCATACCGCTCGCTTGACCAGCATTTCCTTGATGTTGCCGATAGCCACCGATGGATTCAGCCCTTTGGGGCAAACATCCACACAATTCATGATGGTGTGGCAGCGAAACAGCCGGTAGGGATCTTCGAGATTATCGAGGCGTTCGTTGGTCGCCTGATCGCGGCTATCGGCGATAAACCGGTACGCGGTCAGCAAACCGGCCGGGCCAACGAATTTATCCGGATTCCACCAGAATGAGGGGCACGCCGTTGAACAGCAGGCGCACAAAATACATTCGTAAAGTCCATCGAGTTCCTGACGATCTTCTGGTGACTGCAAACGCTCTTTTTCCGGTGGCGGATCGTTGTTGACGAGATAGGGCTTGACCGAATTGTATTGCTTGAAAAATTGCGTCATATCGACGATCAGATCGCGGATGATGGGCAGCCCAGGCAACGGCTTCAGGACGACTGGTTCCTTCAACTCTGAAATTTTGGTAATGCAGGCCAACCCATTCTTGCCGTTGATATTCATCGCGTCCGAACCGCATATGCCCTCGCGGCAGGAACGCCGCAGCGCCAGCGAATCGTCGATGGATTTGATGCGGATCAGCGCATCGAGCAGCATGCGGTCAGACGGTTCCAGCTGGATGTCGTAATCCTTGAAATACGACTTGGTGTCTTTGTCGGGATCGTAACGCAGGATTTTGAATTTCATATCGGGTCTCTATGTTTAAAAGCTGTCATTTCGAGTGGCTTTACTACGAGAAATCTGCTGTTTGGTGATTCGCGAAAAGCAGATTCCTCGCGTTGCTCGGAATGACAATTTGACTGGCGTGCAAATAAAAACATGGTAATGAATTTCAGCTAGTTTTGCGTTAATAGGTACGCGCTTTGGGTGCAAACGATTCCACAACTCACGATCGCAAAAAATTGTCATTTCGAGTGGCTTTACTACGAGAAATCTGCTGTTGGTCGTTTACTAAAAAGCAGATTCCTCGCTTCGCTCGGAATGACATGGTTATACTTTTTTGCAGTACTACCAAACTCAATCGTGTTCCTACATCACAGGACTAACATCAATAAGTACGGGCCTTGGGTGGAAAAGATTCCACCGTCAGCGGTTGCAAATTAACAGGCTTGTAATCCAGCCGATTGTTTTCCTTGTACCACAGCGTATGTTTCAGCCACTGCGCATCGTCACGGCCATTGGGAAAATCGGGGCGATCATGGCAATCGGCACGGTCATGCGCGCCGCGGCTTTCCTTGCGCGCCTCGGCGGATACCATGGTCGAAACGGCGACTTCGATCAGATTTTCCAGTTCCAGCGCTTCGATGCGCGCGGTATTGAAAACCTTGGATTTATCGCCGATTTCCAGCGTTTGTGCGCGCTGCGCAACCTGGCTGATTTTTTCTACACCCTGCTTCAGCAAGTCGGGGAAGCGGAATACGCCACAATGCGCCTGCATCGTTTGGCGCATGGCATGGCCCACTTCGTGCACACTTTCACCGTTTTTCTGGCTATCGAGCCGGGCGAGGCGCGCCATTGAATAATCACCAGCATCTTTTGGCAGATCCTTGTGCGTATTGTTTTCTTTGATAAAGCGGATCATCGAATCGCCTGAAGATTTGCCCATCACCAGCAAATCAGTCAACGAATTGGTGCCCAGTCGATTGGCCCCATGGATCGACGCACACCCGCACTCACCCGCCGCGTAAAAGCCCGGCACGACGGTGTTGGGATTGCCGCCTTTCGGCACCACCACCTCACCTTTGTAATTGGTCGGAATACCGCCCATCTGGTAATGGCAGGTCGGCACTACCGGGATCGGTTCACGGGTACAGTCCACATTGGCGAATTTGAGCGCGATTTCGCGGATACCAGGCAGACGCTTATGGATTATTTCCGGCTTCAGGTGACTCAGTTTCAATAAAATGTAATCGTTATTGGGGCCCGCTCCGCGGCCATCCTTGATCTCGGTCGCCATGGCGCGCGACACCACATCGCGCGAGGCCAGATCTTTCATGACCGGCGCATAACGCTCCATGAAACGTTCGCCGTCTTTATTCAGCAGAATGCCGCCTTCGCCGCGCACACCTTCGGTAATCAACACCCCCGCCCCCGCTACGCCGGTAGGGTGAAATTGCCAGAATTCCATATCCTCCAGCGGAATGCCGGCCCGCGCCGCCATGCCCAGCCCATCGCCGGTATTGATAAACGCATTGGTGCTGGAAGCATAAATACGCCCTGCCCCACCCGTGGCAAATAGAGTGGCTTTGGCGTGAAAAATCATGGTTTCGCCGGTTTCCATTTCCAGCGCCGTCACGCCGACTACATCACCCGCCGCATCGCGGATCAAATCCAGCGCCATCCATTCGACAAAGAACTGCGTATTGGCCATCACATTGCGCTGGTAAAGCGTATGCAACATGGCGTGACCGGTGCGGTCGGCGGCACAGCAGGAGCGCTGCACCGGCTTTTCGCCGAAATTCGAGGAATGCCCGCCAAACGGACGCTGGTAAATGGTGCCGTTTTCATTGCGGTCGAATGGCATGCCGAAATGTTCCAGCTCGATCACCGCTTCAGGCGCGGTACGACACATGAACTCGATGGCATCCTGATCGCCCAGCCAATCCGAGCCCTTGATGGTGTCATACATATGCCAGTGCCAGTTATCCTCGTCCATATTGCCCAGTGATGCCCCTACCCCGCCTTGCGCCGCGACCGTATGCGAGCGGGTAGGAAACACCTTGGACAGGACGGCCACTTTCAGTCCGGCATTGGAAAGTTGCAGTGCAGCGCGTAGCCCGGAACCCCCGGCCCCCACCACCACGGCATCGAATTTACGTACGGGAAGCCCCATCAATTTCCCCACAAAATAGAAATGGACCAGATCGAATAGACCAGTAAAAGCAGTAAAACCATTACCTGCAAGCTAAGGCGCAGCCCGGTTGACTTGATGTAATCCATCAACACGTCGCGCATGCCGATCCAGGCGTGATAGAAAAGCGACAGCAAAAACAGCAAGGTCAAAATGCGCAGCCATTGGCACGCGAAGAGTTCCTTCCACTCTTCGTAATTCATCGACCCTTTGTACACGATCAGCCCGGCGAACACCACGCTGAATACCACCATGATGACGGCCGTCACCCGCTGTGCCAGCCAGTCCTTCCAGCCGTAATGGGCACCCACCGGCTCGCGGTCGGATTTTCCTTTCACCACATTCACCATATACGCACCCCGATCAATAACGTGGCAATCAGCCCGAGCGCCAGCACAACCCATGCCGAACGTTGGCTGGGCGCTTTTGCCGTCCAGACATGGATATCAAACAGCAGATAGCGGATACCGGCAAAAAAATGATGCATATAGGCCCAGATGAAACCAAGGAGAATCAATTTCACCAGTGGAAAACTCAACACGTTTTTCCAGAAATTGAAGCCCGATTCGGAACGCAACATCGATTGCAACAGGAATAACCCCAACGGAATCGCCAACAAAAACAATAAAACACCGCTAATCCGATGAAAAATCGACACCAGACCGGGTGACGGGAGGTGCAGCAAATTCAGATCATAATATTTGGGGCGGGTCGATTTTGCAGGAGGCATGGAGAAACCCTTCTGGATTATCTGTTCACCGGGAACATGAACGTTTTTTGAAAAACAACGGCGCGCGTACGAAACAGGCAAAGGCAAGCGGTTAATTTTAGAATTTTAGTGTTTTTTGCTGCAAACGCACAATCTCATTTTGTAAAAAACGAATTATTGACACCACATCATTCATGCTGAAACACATCTTCAACCTTCAGGTTAACTCGTTGTAATACGAATACTGATCGGTTACACATAAACCACGGCGCCACTCCACCGGCTTGTCGCCATAGGTAAAGGCGATGCGGTCCACGCACAACAGGGGGGTTGCAGACGGCACCGCCAAATGCTTCGCCGCCGTATCATCTGCTGACACTGCACGCAGCCGCTCCTCCGCGCGGATCATGCGGATGCCAAAAACGGTTTCAAAAAAACTGTACAACGAACCTTTCGATTCACGCACTTTGGCCAGGGTTAGTCCGGGAAACAACGCGGTAGAAACCACGATCTCATCCAGAATAAACGGTTGGCCTGCCGCGCTGAGTAAGCGCCGTATGGTGGAAACGGGCGCACCTGATTTCAGGGCCAGTGCCCGCGCGACCTCCGGGCTGGCCTTGCCGCGCCGCACGTCGATAAATTTGCTGGTGGGGTATTGTTCCTCGCCCGAGTCGGAAATAAGTCGCAAAAAGCGATATTGATAAGTGGGCTCGGTATGGGTGGTCACAAACGTCCCTTTGCCCTGGCGCCGCACCAGAATACTTTCCGCCGCCAACGTATCGATGGCCTTGCGCACAGTGCCCTGACTCACGCGAAAACGCGCCGCCAGCTCGATTTCGCTGGGAATCGCCTCACCTGGCTTCCATTCTCCGGCGATCAGGCTCTGCGTCAACAAAATCTTGATTTGTTCGTAAAGCGGCCGGAAGCTGGGAGAAGCAAGTGTTTTTGCTGCGTTTTTTTCCATATCAAATTTCGTAGAGATTTTAAAACTCAGTCCGAAACTTAGCCTTCTTTATAAGCAGCCCTATACTTGTCATTCCGAACCGCGTCATTTGCGGTGAGGAATCTGCTTTTGGCCTAAATTTCCATCAACAGCAGATTCCTCGTCGCATCGTCGCACGCTCCTCGGAATGACAGCATTACGGCTTATTATATATCTTATATAAGATATAAGTCACCTTGACACGAAGCCTGTAGGCACCTAAACTTCAAAAAGTTTTTACCAGCAAAAAGTGGCTTCTAAAAGATGCGATTTGCATCCTGCTTGTTGTCAGTGAAAAAACCAACTTCCACCGGAGTATGCGCCATGGCCCCCGCAAAAATCCACCCTTCCCAGGCACTGTTCAGTGGCGAAAAATCCTTCCCTGTTTTGCCCGGCTGCGAACATTTTGCCGGGAGCGAAAGGTTGATACTCAAGACTTTGGATTTGCAACAAAAGCTGGGGCCGGTATTTGACCTCACCTGCGATTGCGAGGACGGCGCACCCGCGGGTCAGGAAACCGCGCACGCCGAAATGATTGTGCGCATCCTTAATAGCGCGGCCAATCGCTACAAAATGGCCGGCGCGCGTATCCACGATTTTTCGCATCCGCACTGGAAGCGCGATATCGAGATTCTTATTGGCGGCGCAGGCAACGTGCTGGCGTATCTGACGATACCCAAGTGCACCTCCTTTGCCGAAGCTGAAACAATGATTACCGCGATTCAACAAACGGCCAAAGCGAATAACCTAAAGCGGGAAATCCCCGTACACATTCTCATCGAAACGCACGGCGCATTGCAGGACGTACAGCGCATCGCCACCCTGCCCTCACTGCAAGTGCTGGACTTTGGATTGATGGATTTTGTCTCGGCGCATCATGGCGCGATTCCCGCTTCGGCCATGCGCTCGCCGGGCCAGTTCGACCATCGCCTGATTGCCCGCGCCAAGACGGAAATCGTTGCCGCCGCACTGGCCAATGGGCTGATCCCATCGCACAACGTTTCCCTCGATTTGCGCAATGGCTATAACGTTTTTCGCGACGCCTGGCGGGCACGCAATGAATTCGGCTTTTTGCGCATGTGGTCGATTCATCCTTCGCAAATCACTGCCATTGTCGACGCCATGAAGCCCGACCATTCGGAGGCCGAAACAGCAGCCAAAATCCTCCTTGCCGCGCAGGCCACCGACTGGGGGCCGATTTCCTACGATGGTGAGTTGCACGACCGCGCCACCTATCGCTATTACTGGCAGTTGCTGCAAAAGGCGAAAAACACAGGTGTAAAAATACCTGAGGCCGCAATGCAGGCTTTTTTTCATGCTTAAAAGGAAAATTAAATATTAAGACTAAACACTGTCATTTAATTGCGGCCCTCGTGCACTTAATTCTGTCGGTCTTTTTTGCCTGGCTATTTTACGTTCGCTATTGGGCGTATAAAACCTGCATTGAAGAAGCTAATTCAAGCTGTATAACCGTAGACGGTGCTAACCTTACCGAAGGCGGTGCGTTTTGGATAATTCCGGCGATTTTATTTGGGATTGCTTGCTTCAAGCGTATTTACAAATGGCGCCATCTTCAACCAAATATTGAGATAACTCAAACTGGCACGGCTGAAAAATTTAAATGAACTGTTTTTTTGCAACAAGTGTGCTCTTCAGTATGAAAAGCAGATTTCTCGCTACGCTCGAAATGACATTTTTATACAGAGTGACTATATTAACGTTGTCATTTCGAGCGTAGCGAGAAATCTGCTTTTGCTTTGAGCTTTTTATTCTCCTCGACTCCAACACAGACAGGAACGCAATGACACCCTCTCCCGGCGCAAAATTCCGCCAAGCCCTGCAGGATGAAAAACCGCTGCAAATTATCGGCACCATCAACGCCAACCACGCCCTGCTCGCCCAGCGCGCGGGTTACCGGGCAATTTATCTCTCCGGTGGCGGCGTCGCAGCCGGATCATTGGGCCTGCCCGATCTCGGTATCAATAATCTGGACGACGTGTTGACCGATATCCGCCGCATCACCGATGTCTGTGACCTGCCGCTGCTGGTCGACATCGATACCGGCTTCGGTCCTTCGGCGTTCAACATTGCCCGTACGGTGAAATCGCTGATCAAATTCGGTGCGGCAGCGTGCCACATCGAAGATCAGGTGGGTGCCAAGCGTTGCGGCCACCGGCCCGGCAAGGAAATTGTGAGCAAACAGGAAATGGCCGACCGGGTGAAAGCCGCTGCCGATGCCAAGACCGATGCGGACTTTTTTTTGATCGCACGTACCGATGCCATCGCTGTGGAGGGGCTGGATTCAGCCATCGAGCGCGCCATTGCTTGCGTTGAAGCCGGGGCCGACGGCATTTTCGCCGAAGCGGCTTACGACTTGCCCACCTACAAAAAATTTGTCGAAGCGGTGAAAGTGCCCGTATTGGCAAACATCACCGAATTCGGCAAAACGCCGCTGTTTACGGTGGAAGAATTACGGAGCGTGAATGTCGGCATGGTGCTTTATCCACTTTCGGCTTTCCGCGCCATGAACAAGGCCGCCGAGACTGTTTATCAAGCCATCCGCAAAGACGGGCATCAAAAGAATGTGCTCGATACCATGCAAACCCGCGAAGAGCTTTACGAGCGCATCGGCTATCACCAGTTCGAACAGCATCTCGATCAATTGTTTGCCGCCAAAAAATAATGCCCGACGTCCCCACCCTGCTGTTGCGCACCTTCCCGGCGCCGTTCGAATTACGCACCCCACGAGTATTGCTACGCCAGTGGAAAGAAAGCGATTTTCCCGAATACAGCGCCATGAATGCCGACCCCGAGGTGCGTCAATATTTCCCGGGCTTATTGAGCGAAGCCGAGGCGCGCGCGGAGGGCGAGCGTATCCGCAGCGGAATTGCGCAACGCGGCTGGGGCATGTGGGCGCTGGAAATTCCGGGCCGTTTCCCCTTTGCGGGATTTGTGGGGTTGAATGTTCCGGGCTATGAAGCGCCGTGGATGCCCGCTGTGGAAATCGGCTGGCGTTTAAAGCGCGAGGCCTGGCATCAAGGCTTTGCCACCGAGGGCGCTGTTGCTTCTGTGAAATTTGCTTTCGAGCAACTGCAACTCCCCGAAATTGTTGCAGTATCGGTGGTGCCCAACACACCCTCGCACAACGTCATGCACAAGATTGGTATGGCACGCGACGCCAGCGCGGATTTCGATCATCCACGGGTGCCGCCGGATTGGCCTTTGAAACAACATATCCTGCACCGGTTGTCGCGGGAAACGTGGAAAGGAAGAATCTCACCATGATTCTCGAATTCGACCACGTGCAAATCCTGATTCCCGCCGGGCGGCTGGATGAGGCGCTGGCGTTTTATGTGGAGGTACTTGGATTTGCGCGTATTCCCAAACCCGCTGAATTGCCGCAAGACGGCGCGTGGCTAAAACAAGGTCAAGCCAATTTGCATCTGAGCGAAGAGGAAAACTTTAAGCCTGCTTCTCGTGCACACCCGGCTTTTCGCGTTGACAACTTTCAAGCATTGATGCGAATCGCCGGGCAAAAAGGCCTGAAAACCCGCGTGGATAGCGGGCCTGCTGATTTTCAACGCGGCTCAGTTTTTGATCCCTTTGGTAATCGAATTGAATTGATACAAAAAATATGAGGAGGAAACATGTCTGACCCCGCACCTACTACGGGCCCTAAACCGAAAAAATCTGTCGCCCTATCCGGCGTCGTAGCCGGCAATACCGCCCTGTGTACCGTCGGCCTAACCGGTAACGACCTGCACTACCGCGGCTACGACATTCTCGACGTGGCCGATGCCTGCGAGTTTGAGGAAATCGCCTATCTGCTGGTGCACGGCAAACTGCCCAATGCCACTGAACTGGCGCACTACAAAACCAAACTGAAATCACTGCGCGGCATCCCGATGGCGGTGCAGGACGTGCTGGAATCCTTGCCCGCCTCCGCACACCCCATGGATGTACTGCGCACCGGCTGCTCGGCGCTGGGCTGCACCCTACCCGAGAAAGATGACCACAACCTCGCCGGTGCGCGTGACATCGCCGACCGGTTGATGGCCTCGTTCGGATCCATGCTGCTGTACTGGTACCACTTCGCAGTCAATGGCAAGCGCATCGACGTGGAAACCGATGACGATTCCATCGGCGGTCATTTCCTTCACCTGCTGCACGGCAAACCGCCCGCCGCATCCTGGGTGCGCGCCATGCACACCTCGCTGGTGTTGTATGCCGAACACGAATTCAATGCTTCGACCTTCACTGCCCGCGTCATTGCCGGTACGGGTTCGGATATGTATTCCTCGATCACTGGCGCGATCGGTGCGCTGCGCGGGCCCAAACACGGCGGCGCCAATGAAGTGGCCTTCGATATTCAGTCGCGTTATGCCAACCCCGACGAGGCCGAAGCCGACATCGTCCGGCGTGTGGCCGAGAAACAAGTCGTGATCGGCTTTGGCCACCCGGTCTATACCGTCTCCGACCCGCGCAACAAGGTTATCAAGGAAGTGGCGCGCCGCTTGTCGAAAGAAGCCGGCAACATGAAGCTGTTTGATATTGCTGATCGGCTCGAAACCGTGATGTGGCGGGAGAAAAAAATGTTCCCCAATCTCGACTGGTTCAGCGCCGTCTCGTATCACATGATGGGCGTACCGACCGCCATGTTCACCCCGCTGTTTATCATCAGCCGCACCTCGGGCTGGGCCGCGCATGTGATCGAGCAACGCCTCGACGGCAAGATCATCCGGCCCTCGGCCAATTACACCGGGCCGGATAATTTGAAGTTTGTGCCGCTGGAAAAACGCGGTTAAATTACAGATTGATACGCAACCACCCTATGAAAAGGGCTTTCCTAACAATAAACCGTCACCGTCATTCCCGCGAAAGCGGGAATCCAGCGACTTTGTGAGGCGCTTGTTATGGCAAAAATCTACAAACGCCACTGGGCCCCCGCTTTCGCGAGGGCGACAAATTTTTATCGCTCATATGCCGAAATAATACAGGGGTACTTTATCCCTACCCCATAATTTGCGGAAAAGGTCTGCCTTCTTTTATTGCACGTAATATCCGTAACCCATGAATTTTTTGCTCATAAAAATTGTCGCTTCGGCACTACTCATCGCGGCCGTTTCCGAGATTGCAAAACGCAACACCGGGTTTGCCGCGCTCGTGGCGTCACTGCCGATGCTTTCGATTCTGGCCGTCATCTGGATGTACGCGGAAGGCGTGGATAACAGCAAGATTGCCAACCATCTCGAAGCCACATTCTGGTATGTGTTGCCTTCTTTGCCGCTTTTCCTGCTCATCCCGATTTTGTTGCGTAATGGCCTTTCGTTTTTTATTTCGTTGGCGATTGGCATTATCGTCACTGCCGTTTTATATTTGTTCACCCAAAAAATCGCCGCTTTGTTCGGCATCACTCTGTAAGGAAATTTCATGTCCGCTCACATCTCCAATGTCCGCCCCAAGCCCGATAAAGTTTTGGTCGATATCGTCGACTACGTGACCAAATACCAGATTAAATCAAAGGAAGCGTACGACACCGCGCGCTACTGCCTGATGGATACGCTGGGTTGTGGCTTCGAAGCGCTCGAGTACCCCGCCTGTACCAAAATGTTGGGGCCAGTGGTGCAAGGCACTATCGTTCCCAATGGCGCCAAGGTGCCGGGCACGCAATTCCAGCTGGATCCGGTCAAGGCCGCCTTCGACATCGGCGCCATGATCCGCTGGCTGGATTTCAACGACACTTGGTTGGCGGCCGAATGGGGCCACCCTTCCGACAACCTGGGCGGGATTCTCGCCACCGCCGACTGGCTGTCACGTAACGCTGTGGCAGGTAACGCAACGGCGGGCAAGAAGCCACTGACCGTGCGCGATGTACTCACCGCCATGATCAAGGCGCATGAAATCCAGGGCTGTTTCGCACTGGAAAATTCCTTCAACAAGGTGGGTCTGGATCATGTGGTGCTGGTTAAACTGGCTTCGACCGCCGTGGTCGCGCAGATGATGGGCCTCACGAAAGATGAAATCCTCAACGCCGTCTCGCTGGCCTTCGTCGATGGCCAATCGCTACGCACCTACCGGCACTCGCCCAACACCGGCTCGCGCAAGTCATGGGCGGCGGGCGACGCTACCTCGCGTGCGGTGCGTCTGGCGTTGATCGCCAAAACGGGTGAAATGGGCTACCCCTCGGTGCTCTCGGCCAAAACCTGGGGTTTCTACGACGTGCTGTTCAAGGGCAATGCCTTCAAGTTCCAGCGGCCCTATGGCAGTTATGTGATGGAAAACGTGCTATTCAAAATCTCTTTCCCGGCCGAATTCCATTCGCAAACTGCGGTGGAAGCCGCCATGAGTATTCACCACGAACTGAAAAAACTGGGTAAAACCGATAAGGACATCAAGAAAATCACTATCCGTACTCACGAAGCCTGCATCCGCATCATCGACAAAAAAGGTCCATTGAATAACCCTGCCGACCGCGACCATTGCGTGCAATACATGGTGGCCGTGCCGATCATTTTCGGTCGCCTGACTGCGGCGGACTACGAAGACGACATTGCCGCCGACCCGCGCATTGACAAGCTGCGCGACAAAATTGTGTGTGTAGAAGACAAGCAATTCACCAAGGATTACCACGATCCAGACAAGCGCTCGATTGCCAATGCCCTCACCGTGGAATTCACCGATAGCAAGAAATTAAAGGAAATCGTGGTCGAATACCCCATTGGTCACAAACGCCGCCGCAAGGAAGGCATGCCCGTGCTGGTCGCCAAATTCAAGACCAATCTGGCGCGCATCTTCCCGGAAAAACAGCAAAACGCTATTTTTGAACTGTGTATGGATGCCAAAAAACTGGATGCCACACCGGTCAATGAATTCGTCGATATGATGGTGATCTAATCGCGCTTTCTTTCCTACACTCATTTATCAATTGACGTTGCACACCAAATCAGGGAGTACTCGAAAATGTCTCACAATCTTCACAATACCTCTCAGGAACTTGCTCTCGCAACAGGAAAAACCCGTAAATTTTATTCCTTGCCCGAACTGGCCAAAACATTTCCCAACGTCAAACGCCTGCCGATTTCCATTCGCATCGTACTGGAAAGCGTACTGCGTAACTGCGACGGCAAAAAAGTAACCGCGGAACACGTCATGCAGCTGGCCAACTGGCAGCCCAATGCCGTGCGTACACAGGAAATTCCCTTTGTCGTGGCGCGCATCGTGTTGCAGGATTTCACCGGTGTGCCATTACTGGCCGACCTCGCGGCCATGCGTGGCGTCGCCAAACGCATGGGCAAAAATCCCAAAGTCATCGAGCCGCTGGTGCCGGTCGATCTGGTCGTCGATCACTCGGTGCAAATCGACAGTTATGGCAACAAGGATTCGCTCGATATCAACATGAAACTGGAATTCCAGCGCAATGAAGAGCGCTACCAGTTCATGAAATGGGGCATGCAGGCCTTCGATACCTTCAAGGTCGTACCTCCCGGCATCGGCATCGTGCATCAGGTCAACCTGGAGTATCTGGCGCGTGGCGTACACGATAAAGACGGCGTGTTATATCCCGACACGCTGGTCGGTACCGATTCGCACACCACCATGATCAACGGCGTGGGCGTGGTCGGCTGGGGCGTAGGCGGTATCGAAGCCGAAGCCGGCATGCTGGGCCAGCCAGTTTATTTTCTGACCCCTGACGTGGTAGGCGTGCAGCTCACCGGCAAATTGCCGGAAGGCACAACGGCCACCGATCTCGTATTAACCGTAACCGAGCTATTGCGCAAGGCCAAGGTGGTCGGCAAATTCGTCGAGTTTTTTGGCGAAGGCGCACGCGCCTTGAGCGTGCCAGACCGGGCAACCATCGCCAACATGGCACCGGAATACGGCGCCACCATGGGCTTTTTTCCGGTGGATGAGGCCACGATGGAATATTTTCGCGCCACCGGCCGCACCGCTGAAGAGCTCGACAAATGCGCCAGCTATTTCAAGGCGCAAAACATGTTTGGCGTACCCATGGCAGGCGATTGCGACTACTCCACGGTGCTGACGCTCGACCTCTCCACGATTACCACCTCGCTGGCCGGGCCGAAACGTCCGCAGGACCGCATCGAACTGGGCAACATGAAATCGCAATTCACCGCGCTGTTTTCCAAACCGTCCCTGGAAAACGGCTTTGCCAAAGCGGCGGACGATCTCCCCAAACGATTTAAAACGTCAGACGGTATCGATCTCGGTTCTGGCGACATATTGATCGCGGCCATTACCTCCTGTACCAATACCTCCAACCCCAGCGTATTGATCGCTGCGGGATTGCTGGCCAAAAAAGCCGTGGAAAAAGGCTTGACCGTCAAACCGCATATCAAAACCTCGCTGGCACCCGGATCGCGGGTCGTCACCGATTACCTGACCCAATCGGGTTTAATGCCTTATCTGGAAAAACTCGGCTTCTATCTGGCCGGTTATGGCTGCACCACCTGTATCGGCAATGCGGGGCCATTGGCCGATCCGATTGACCAGGCCATCGTCAATAACGATCTGGTCTGCGCCGCCGTGTTATCGGGCAACCGTAATTTCGAAGCGCGTATTCATCCTAATCTGCGCGCCAATTTCCTGGGCTCGCCACCGCTGGTTGTCGCCTATGCCATTGCCGGAACGGTATTGAAGGATTTACAAACCGAGCCACTCGGCCAGGGCACTGCCGGGCCGGTGTATCTCAAAGACATCTGGCCTTCCAGTCACGAGATCGCCGCCCTGATGGGTTTTGCGATGGATCCGCAGGTTTTCAACACGCGCTACAGCAATCTGGGTGCGGATAACCCCTTGTGGCAAAACATCAAAGGTACAGCTGGCCAGGTTTACGACTGGCCCTCTTCCACCTACATCGCCGAGCCACCGTTTTTCGCTGGCTTTGGCATGAGTGCGGGGCAAGCGCATGACATCAAAGGTGCTAAAGCACTGGGCATTTTTGGCGATTCGGTGACGACCGATCACATCTCGCCCGCCGGTTCGATCAAGGATACCTCGCCAGCCGGTAAATACCTGATCGCGCATCACGTCATGAAGCCAGACTTCAACAGCTACGGCGCACGGCGCGGTAACCATGAAGTGATGATGCGCGGCACCTTCGCCAACGTCCGTATCAAAAACTTGATGATTCCGCCCAAAGAAGACGGTACGCGTATCGAAGGCGGCATCACTTCATTCAATGGCGAGCAGATGCCTATTTACGATGCGGCGATGAAATACATCGCTGCGGGCACGCCAACGGTCGTCTTCGGCGGCGAAGAATACGGCACCGGTTCATCGCGCGACTGGGCGGCCAAGGGTACGCAGTTGCTGGGGGTCAAGGCGGTCATCGCCAAAAGTTTTGAGCGTATCCACCGTTCCAATTTAGTCGGTATGGGTGTGCTGCCCTGTCAATTCAAAGGCAACGATACCGCCGCTTCGCTCGGCATCATCGGCACCGAAGAATTCGACATTGTGGGCCTTGAAAACGGCATCAAGCCGCAAATGGATGTCACCCTTGTCATCAAACGCAAGGACGGCAGCCGTCAGGAAGTGAAGGTTCTACTGCGCATCGATACGCCGATCGAAGTGGATTACTACCTGCACGGGGGAATATTGCCTTACGTCCTGCGCGAACTTATTGGCAAGGCGGCGTAGCTGATAATCAAACTGCCATTCAATGCCATTCAAAAAGAAAACGGCCTGAAAATGTCAGGCCGTTGTTTTATCTGGCTCCCCGACCTGGGCTCGAACCAGGGACCTGCGGATTAACAGTCCGTCGCTCTACCGACTGAGCTATCAGGGAATGGTTTCAGGAGTGATCTTGAAAGCAGGCATTTATTCTAACGACTTTCACTTTGTTGGTCAACGAAAAATCCTGGCGCAAATTTTGAATTTACCCTCTCCACGCCTTTAGCACTTCGCGCGCCGCGTTATGCCCGGGTATTCCGGTGACGCCGCCACCGGGATGGGTACCCGACCCACACTGAAACAGGCCGCGAATTGGCGTCCCGTAATTGCCATGACCCAGCACTGGGCGGGCAGAAAAGAGTTGATCCAGCGTTAATGCGCCGTGAAAGATGTCGCCACCTATGAGGCCAAACTTTTGCTCCAGGTCGAATGGCGAATGAATTTGCCGCGCAATGATACTGGCTTTGAAGTTGGGCGCAAAACTAGCGACGGTATCAATAATCAGGTCGGCCACCTGTTCACGGACAGCGCTCCACTGTTTTCCGTCTGGCAGTTGCGGGCTGAAGTGCTGGCAAAACAGGCTGGCCACATGTTGCCCTGCGGGCGCCAGCGTGTCATCAATGGTACTGGGGATAAGCATTTCGACGACGGGTTGTTTTGACCAGCCGTGCTGCCTTGCGTCGAAATAAGCGCGCTCCATGTAGGCCAGAGTGGGCGCCATGATGATGCCCGATGAATGATGTGGCCCGGTGCCATGCAAGCAGGTGAAATCAGGCAGCGCCGATAAGGCCACATTCATGCGAAAGGTACCCGAGCCGCATTTATAGGCAGCGATGCGGTTTTGAAAATCTTCCGGGATGTCGCGCGCATCGACTATTTTTTCAAACAACAATTTAGGGTTGAGGTTGGAAATAACGCATGGGGCATCGATCTCCATCCCTCCCTCGAGAACCACGCCCGTTGCCTTGCCGTTGCTGGTTTTCAGGGCTGTCACGGTTGCATTGCACTGAATTTCCACACCACGGCGCTCAGCTTCGCTCGCCATCGCCTGCGTAATCGCTCCCATGCCGCCAATCGCATGGCCCCAGATGCCTTTTTTGCCGTTGACTTCACCAAATACATGATGCAGCAGTACATAGGCGCTACCGGGCGTATAGGGCGAGGCGAAGTTTCCGACGATGCTGTCAAAGCCAAACGCGGCCTTGATGGGATCAGATTCAAACCAGTGATCCAGTACATCGCCCGCGCTCTTGGTAAACAGATCCAGCACATCGCGCCGCCCGGCCATATCGAGCGCCTTGAAGCGCCGCGCCACCTTCCAGGCTTGCAGCAAATCAGCGATGCCGCCGCCGACGTTGGGCGGGGTTTCCAGCAACAGATCGCGCAACACGTCAGCCACGCGATCCAGCATGGCGTAGTAGGCCGGCAAGCGGGCGGCATCGCGCGCGGAAAATCGCGCCACCTCGGCCTGCGTGGTTGCCAAATCGCCACCGATTTTGATGTACTGGCTATCGCTCAGGGGAAGAAAATTGGAAAAAGGCCGCTCGACGATTTTCAGCCCGTGTTCGTACAAGCGCAGGTCGCGAATGACTTTCGGGTTCAGCAAACTCACGGTATAGCTGGCGGTCGAGTTGCGAAATCCGGGGTGAAATTCTTCGGTCACTGCCGCCCCCCCAACGAGTGGTCGGCGTTCGAGTATTTTGACCTTCAACCCACCCTGAGCAAGGTAACACGCGCACACCAGCCCGTTGTGTCCGCCACCGATAATAATGGCGTCATACGTTCGGCCGCTCATTATTCGCCCAGCAAAAACTCGCGCACGGCGTCGATTTGTTCGTCGTTATGGAACATCGGCGCATGCCCTACATTGGAAAATTCGATTCCCCGTACACCCGGTTTGGCGCACATGGATTCAAAGGTGGAATGCAATAACAAGTCTGATTCCGCGCCGCGCGTGAGCAATACCGGGCAGCGAATCGCCTGCCAATACGCGGATAAATCGATATCGGTCTGCGCCGCTTGACGAAAGGTTTCGCCTATCCCCGGATCGTAACGAAAGCGCCACAAGCCATCTTCGCCTTGCTTGACCAGAGGCACGGTATAGTCACGCCACTGCATCTCGGACAAATTTCCGAATGGACTGACTTGGCGAACCGCTGCAATCACCTCATCCAGCGATTGAAATGCCGGGGATTGACCAAGATACGCGCCGATACGTTCGAGCGAGGCTTTGGGGATATGAAAGCCGACATCGTTGACGACCAGACGGGTAATCGGTGAACGCGGCAGGGCCGCCAGCACCATCCCCAATATTCCCCCCATCGAGGTGCCGATCCAGTGCACCTCCCGCGCCCCCGTATGGGCCAGCACCACCGCTGCATCGGCCATGTACTGGGCGTAATCATAGCCAGACTTGTTGGCAAGCCAATCACTTTCACCGCGCCCGACTGTGTCGGGACAAAAAATCCGGTAATCTGCCGCCAGTTTTCGCGCCAGCGTATCGAAATCTCGTCCGCAGCGGGTGAGCCCGTGCGCACAAATCAGTACGCGGGGGTTCGCGATATCTCCCCATTCAGTGAGATGCAGGCGGTGAAACCCGCCGCTGGAAAGTCCCCATAGCGTCTGGGATTTCATGGCATGTGGTGGAGTGTGCATAACGAGATGATTAGACTGCTTTCGAAACTTCCTGCTTGATACAACGGCGTTGCACGGCAGCTCAACATCCTACTCCCTTGTAAACTCCGGTTTTTCGCCGCCATGCGCCTAGCCTTCACTCAGGACAGTTTCAGAAAAAGCCCATTATTCCATTTTTCACTCAAACCTGACACGAACCTGAAGCCGACAAGGCCTATTTTGAGTGGGAAATGAAATTACATCAAACAAAAGCCCGCTGGAATGGCGGGCTTTTGTCGAGTATTGCGAATTGCATTTTTCAAAAACAGTGTTGTTATCTATTTTTTGGCGGCATCTTTTGTTTTATCGTCCTGGCCTGTTTTCACTTCTTTGGTTTCCTTCTTGCTGTCTTTAGGACTGTCAGCCGGCTTTTTATCCTTAACCGGTTTTTCCTGTGTTACTTCTTTTTTTCTTTTCGTTCGGGATGAGGGCTCTTTTTCCCTGCTGGATTTTGCTGCAGACTCTTCAGTTTTTTTGCCTTCATGTTTTTTTTCTTCCACTTTTTCTGTTTTGGTCGTTCCGGTCAGCGTCACCTGATTTTTCAGTCCTTCGAATGTCTTATCGCCAATACCGTCGACTTTTTTAAGATCCTCCAGCGTTTTGAAAAGACCATTCTTGGCGCGGTATTGGACAATGGCTTGCGCTTTTGCAGGGCCAATCCCCGGCAACGATTGCAGCTGCTCCACATTCGCGGTATTGATGTTCACTGCGGCTATTGCCGCGCTTGCGTAAGCCAACAGCACCAAAAATAGTGCAAAAATCTTTTTCATATTTCCCCCTTGTCATTGCGTTAAAAAAATACTTCTGTTTACAGATGGATTTTTAACTTCGCACCGGCTGCCGATTGTACGGAGTTTTCCGGTAAAAATCCAAGTTCGTTTCCAAAGTTGGCTGCTTCTTTTTCAATCGACCATGATTACATCAGCTACTTAGTTCCCGTGTGATGCTTCCTGATATAGGGAAACCTTCTGGACTTTTTTCATGTCCCTGTATCCACAACCAAAACGGTATGCGAATGGCCTAGTGCCCAACCCAGAAATTCATAACGCCCCAGCACCAATTCACTGCTGTTTTTACGATCAGCAAACATGGGCAGGAAAACGATTTCGTGAAGATGACATATCGCTCCGCTGGGAACAGCGCTCTCGTCTATACAAGCAATTTTCCAGAAGGCCAGGTAACGGGAATGATAGTGGTGGCCCATAATCCATGGCACAGGCCTGCTTCCTTTGAGCGGGGTTCGGAAAATTGGATGCAAAACCGCCCATTCGGACTCGATATTTGTAGTAAGGGCGGTGAGACTGAGGCAGCAGCATAATTGTTGCCAAAATGGAGGGAACGTAAATCATAGCCTCAGCAAATTTAAAGCAACACAAGAAAATATCGGTATCCTTACATGCAAAACAGGATTTATTCCCTTCCTTATAATTGTCATGATAAGAGCTCAATAATTTCATTGGTTGAATTACATTTTTCAATCAGAAGAGAAGATATTGAAATTTCCTGTGCAAGAGAAATACAGGCTTGTTTCACAATAAAAAAATCCATATAACGTAGATTCTCAAGTGCTGTCAGCGCTACAGTACGGGCAGCAGTCCTGTACATTTTTATTAATAATTCCGCTTCACGCGTAAGTGGATTGAAGCCGAGAATATAAGCTAGACGATCTTGCCACTCCAGGCTCTGGGTTGGCCACAAGACTGATAACTCAGCCCATTCATAATCAGTAAATGCTGTCAGCACAGCACGTGAGTAATCGAGCCCTTCATCGTACCAGTAGTCCGACGATATTTCATCAATGAACAAAGGATCGATCATTCATGGATCTTCTTTGATTTACATTTCACTGGAGAGCCAGGGCATATAGCGCCCCACCCCTTCTTCCACCGTCAGCAATGCGTCGTGATACCCGGCGTTGCGTAACCTCGATATATCGGCTTGGGTAAAGCTCTGGTACTTGCCTTTGAGCGCTTCAGGGAATGGAATGTATTCGATCAGCCCTTCTGCTTTCAGCAGATCCAGTTTCAATGCAGGCTTGCTGTCCAGCATGCGGCAGGCATTGAGGCTGGCAACGGCCATTTCGTTGAAGGTCTGGCTGTGCCCGGTACCCAGATTGTAAATGCCCGACAAGGCCGGATGGTCAAGGAAAAACAGATTGATCTTGACCACATCTTCTATGAAAACAAAATCGCGGCGCTGCTCACCATGAGCGTAACCGCCCTGCCCTTCAAACAGTTTGACCTTGCCGCTCTGGCGATACTGATTAAAAAAATGATAGGCAACCGAAGCCATGTGCCCCTTGTGGCTTTCACGCGGACCATAAACGTTGAAGTAACGAAAGCCGACAATTTGCGAATTGGCATCAATAAAACGCGCACGCACCGCCTGATCAAAGAGAGATTTGGAGTAACCGTAGACATTAAGGGGGGCGTCGAATTCGCGCGCTTCCTTGAATGTCGTACCGCTGCCGTAAACCGAAGCCGACGAGGCATAGAAAAACGGCACACCTTCTTCCAAGCACCATTCGAGCAAAGAAAGCGAATAGCGGTAGTTGTTGTTCATCATGTAGCGGCCATCGGTTTCCATGGTGTCCGAACACGCGCCTTGATGCAGCACGGCATCGATGCTGCCGCCTAATTCACCGCTTTCGACCACCTGAAGAAAATCATCCTTGTCGATATATTCGGCGATTTTGCAATCGACCAGATTACGGAATTTATCGGCCTGAGTCAGGTTATCGACCGCAACGATGTCGGTAATCCCGCGATCATTCAAGGCTTTGACGATATTACTGCCGATAAATCCGGCTGCGCCGGTCACGATATAAGTCATGTTTTTTTCCGCGTTTAAGAAGAGTGTTCCAGCGCCGTGCTCAATTCAGCGCGAGTCACTGTGGCGGTACCCAGTTTGCCGACGACAACTCCCGCTGCACGGTTGGCCATATGCATGGCCTCCACCATCGATAGCCCTGCGGCCAGCATCAATCCCAACGTCGCAATAACAGTATCGCCTGCCCCGGAAACGTCGTATACCTCGCGCGCCTGCGTCGGTTCGTGAACGCTATCCGTTGCGGTGAATAGCGACATGCCTTCTTCCGAGCGCGTTACCAGCAATGCCTCCAGCGCCAGTTCACGCCGGAGTGCTTCCGCCTTCGCGGCCATCTCGGCCTCGTTTTTCCAGCTGCCGACCACCTGGCGAAACTCACCGCGATTGGGAGTCAGCAAGGTGGCCCCGCGATATTTGGAGTAATCGTCGCCCTTGGGGTCGACCAGTACTGGTTTGCCATGCTGGCGACCCAGTGCGATCATTCTTTCGACATGCATCAACCCGCCCTTGCCGTAGTCGGAAAGAATGACAGCATCGGCCGAATCCACCAGCGCTTCGAAATCACTCAGCTTGTCCTGCAGCACTTCGTGCGAAGGCAAGGTTTCAAAGTCGATACGCAGCAGTTGCTGTTGCCGGCCAATGACGCGCAATTTTACGGTGGTCGGCAGTGTCGTGTCCTTGTGAAATAACGTGGTAACACGTTCCTGAGCCAGCAGTTCGGTCAATAAACGTCCTGCGTCGTCATCCCCCACGACTGATAACAACGTGGCCCCCCCACCAAGGGAAGCGATGTTGCGCGCCACGTTGGCCGCACCGCCTGGGCGTTCCTCGCTACGCTGTACATGGACAACCGGCACCGGTGCTTCCGGCGAAATTCGCGACACATCACCAAACCAGTATCGATCCAGCATGACATCACCCGCCACAAGGACGCGAGCATGACTACAGTCGGGAAGTTTTTTCAGTGTATTCATAAACGGATTTGTGGACGGCCGATCGGATAATACTCGAAGCCCAGTTTGTGCATCGTCTCTGGTTCGTACAAATTGCGCCCATCGAAGACCACGGGAGCTTTGAGCGATTGTTTCATCGCCGCGAAGTCTGGGCTGCGAAAGGTTTTCCATTCGGTCACAATGACCAGTGCATCAGCTTGATTCAGCGCGGCGTGGGGAGTATCGGCAAACTGCACGGCAGAATTTTTACCTAACAATTTGCGCGCTTCCGGCATTGCGACCGGGTCAAAAGCCACGATCTTCGCACCATGTTTCAGCAGGCCATCGATCAGCACCAGACTCGGTGCTTCGCGCATATCGTCGGTATTGGGTTTAAAAGCCAGCCCCCATAATGCAAAGGTGCGCCCAGATAAATTCTCGCCAAAACGGCTCACAATTTTTTGCGTAAGCACGTGCTTTTGCGCTTCATTGACAGCTTCTACCGCAGCCAGCAGCTTGAGTTGCATCCCGGCATCGCGCGACGTGCGCTGCAAGGCCTGCACGTCCTTGGGAAAGCACGATCCACCGTAGCCAATGCCCGGATACAAAAAATGGTAGCCAATACGCGGGTCGGAGCCTATCCCGCGGCGCACCTGTTCGATGTCCGCACCCAGTTTTTCCGCTAACAAAGCCAGCTCATTCATAAATGAAATACGGGTGGCCAGCATGGCATTAGCTGCGTATTTGGTTAATTCTGCGCTGCGAATATCCATGACCATCAGGCGATCATGATTGCGCTGGAATGGCGCATACAGTTTGCGCATGGTTTCAATGGCATCCTCATCCTCTGCGCCGATGACGATACGGTCGGGCCGCATGAAATCCTCAATCGCGGCCCCTTCTTTCAAAAACTCCGGGTTCGAAACCACTGAATATGTATGACTTACGCCCCGTTTTTGCAATTCATCTGCAATCGCGGCTTTAACCTTATCGGCCGTACCGACGGGCACGGTTGACTTATCGATCACGATCTTCGAGGTGGACATGAATTTGCCAATACTGCGCGCTGCAGCAACCATATATTGCAAATCCGCCGAGCCATCTTCATTGGGCGGCGTCCCTACCGCAATGATCTGGATGGCCCCGTAGGCCACACTGGCTTCGATATCGGTGGTAAAACTCAGCCGACCTGCCGCCACATTTTGCGCCACGACTTCTTTCAGCCCCGGCTCGTAAATCGGAATATCGCCACGCTGAAGCAACGCGATCTTGCCGGCATCCACATCCAGACATAACACCTGATTGCCCACATCGGCCAGACAGGCCCCGCTAACCAGCCCGACATATCCTGTTCCTATTACCGTAATTTTCATGCCGATATTCCAGCTTGTTGCAATTCACTATTGATCCGCTGCAAGGTGGCCAGGGGATCGGCCGCATGGGTAATCGAACGACCGATCACCAGATAATCTGCACCCATTTTCACCGCATCGCGTGGCGTCACCACCCGCACCTGATCGCCTGCCTGATCACCCGCCAATCGAATGCCGGGCGTCACCAACTGGAACGCCGCGCCCCGCGCGGCTTTCAGCTGTGCCGCTTCCTGCGCGGAACATACCACGCCATCCAGCCCGCAATCATGCGCCAGCGCAGCAAGGCGCGACACATTTTCCTCTACACTGCCGTGAAAACCGATTTCATGGATACTGTCATCAGTCAGGCTTGTCAATATGGTGACGCCGATCAGCAGCGGTTTGTGTGCACCACCGCTATCAATCGCTTCTCGCGCAGCCGCCAGCATGACGCGCCCGCCGCTGACATGCACATTCACCATCCATACACCCAGCCGGGCAGCGGCGCGGCACGCCCCTGCCACGGTGTTGGGAATATCGTGAAACTTGAGATCGAGAAATACATCGAATCCGCGCTTGACGAGACTTTCCACCAGTATGGGACCTGCTGCGGTAAACAGTTCCTTGCCTATTTTAAGCCGGCATAGTGATGGATCGAGTCTTTCAACTAACTTCAGGGCCCCTTCTGCGGAAGGATAGTCAAGCCCCACAATCACGCGCCTGGAAATAGATTCAGCCTTCAATATGTAACCTCGCTAAATGACGATCTGCCGTATCGTATTCCGCTGTGCGCCGCGGCGGAAAGGTTTCCCAGCCGCCGCAGGCGGGGCAATGCCAATAAAATTGCCTGGCCTTGAAGCCGCAATGACTGCATAAATAAACCGCCAGCCGGCTGGCGTGCGCATGCACAACCGATTTGACCAGTTGCAAATCTTCAATGCGATCTACAGTACTCCCCGAAATTCGCGCGTCCAGCAAACGGTCAATA
Organism: uncultured Burkholderiales bacterium; assembly: GCA_964598005.1. Classification (GTDB taxonomy): domain Bacteria; phylum Pseudomonadota; class Gammaproteobacteria; order Burkholderiales; family Usitatibacteraceae; genus CAZRAL01. Next base: position 3,198 of record CAZRAL010000010.1, on the reverse strand, counting down.
CCCACCAGGGTAGGATTACGCTTCAGATCATCGCGCACCAGGTTGTAAGCTGCATCCGCTCCCTCGTTTTTCAGGGTGGTCTGAAAAATGGCGTTCAAAAAATCCAGAGTGGGGTATTGCCGCTGCAATGCACTCAATTCCTGCAAGCCCTCGCTTTCCTGGCCCAGGGCCTGGTAACTGGCAAGCATCGCATCGGCGCTTAATCCTAAATAGGCTGAGTCTTGAGTTTCTATCTCGCGCCAGGCAGCAATGGCCTGCCGATGCTCCCCCACCAGCGCCAGCCATTCGCCGCGGATCATATTGGCCCGCACGCAGTGGGGATTGGTTGCCAGCGCCTGATCAAGCAAGGCTTGCGCAGCGGATTGCTGACCTTGGTCGTATTCATCGATAGCCTGTTCGCAGAAAAAATGCGCTATTTCCTTGCGGTATGCACGCTTGCCCACCGTTTCGAGCTGCGTAGCGGCGGCTATGGCTTTGGGCCAATTACGCTCTTGAATGTAGACGTCCAGCAAGAGCTGCAAGGCTTGAGTATGCGCCGGGGGCGATACCCCCCCTCCCTTTGCCAGGCGGGCGATATCCGCCAAAATCTGCTCGGCGCGATCCAGCAAGCCGGCCTTCTGGTAATCCTGCGCCAGCCCAAGTTGCGCTTGTATACGCTGGTCGGCGGACAAATCGCCCCGCTCGGAAAGGCTCTGATGCAAACGAATCGCCCGCTCGATCTCGCCGCGACGGCGAAACAGGCTGCCCAATGCAAATTGCAATTCGACTGTTTCAGTATTGGCCTGCGTAACGACAAGAAAGGCTTCGATAGCCTTATCCTGTTGTTCATTGAGCAGGAAATTAAGCCCCTTGAAATACGATTGCGGCAGCGCGCGTGACTCGGAAAGCAATTCGCGCAAATCAATCCGCGCCACAAACCAGCCCAGACCAAAAAAAATCAATGCTGCAATCAACGCCCAGGGCAGCCAGTTCCAGCCCTCAAACGTCATGGGCAGGGGGCAGCGTAATAGCCGCGGAAGCAACAGGGTTGGCAATCGTTGGCTCGCGCGATTTTTGCTGCAATGAACGATTCAATTTGCGAACCTCGCGTTTCAGGCCAACGATAGTTAGCACCGAGGCCAGCAGGCCCAGCAACAAGCCACCGCCAAAGAAGGCCAGCGCGATCAGCACCAGGGGCGCGGTAAGCGATTGGCCGGGGAAACCATGCAGAGTGACCTGATCCGAATTTTTTGCGGCGAACCACACCAGCAGGGTCACTAGAACTATCCGGACAATCCAAATCAGAATACGCATAATCAACCTGTCGCTCACGATCAGAAGCTGCTATTCAAGCCGTTACGACATTGCAAGCGATTAAACTGGGCAATGCCTACAACACGGTGCGCGGTGAAACAATGCTGCGAAATGCGACCGAGATTATAGCTGGAAAGCGCGCCTCTCCACCGTTTTTGGCCTCTACTACAGCCAATACAGGCGGCAAGCCATACACAATGTTGTGCACGGCACTGGCCAACGGAACCTGCACCACGCTTTTATTGCAGAATGAACGCGGGTTGCGCATTCGCGCACCCTGAATGTTTTATTCACTCTCATTAAACTCAAAAGGAGAAATCATGAAATCCATGCACAATACATTATCTTTTGTTTCCACTTCCGCTTCAGCAGGCGAGCGCGCTGCAACGCTCACGGTACTGGCGGCCAGTGACATGCTGCAAGTAACAGGCGGTGGCACTATGGAAGGTTGGGGCCTGCGCACCACGCCGCCTGTGGTGTACAAGCCTGCTGCTTAATACTTAGCCTTGGCATGTTCGCAGCGCAAGTGAGGGGGAATCTGCGGTTTGTTTGGCAGTTTTAACGCAGCACGCCAAAGCAGATTCCGCCCGCACACCGCGCGGGCCGGAATAACATTTTTTTATTATGCGTTACTTGCATGTTTCTGACTCGGTTTGCTCCATTCGCCAACTACCCGCTGCTCTCCAGATGATAACGCTTTGTGTATTTAGGTTCTTAAAATTTAATTTCCACGACATCCCTATAACATCATCAAAATAGACTTTTACGATGTGGTCTTTTTCTAAATTTAGATTATTTATCACTGGGCCTTCATGTTTTCGATTAAAGAATAGCTTTTCAGAATCATTGATTCTCAAGTAGAGCCTATCTGTTTGTTCGCTAGCTATTTTTGCAAGATTTTTACCGAAACATACTTTACCTAAATCATCTCCAGCAAAAATGGGGGTGGTAAAGAATATTAGAACTAACGATATATACCTAATCATTCTTTCATCCTCACTACGCATAACGTTGAGTTCAGCGGCGCGCCGCTTTTTGGCGGTCCGCTGGAACGATTTGTTGGGCGATCAACACTACTCTGCACGCTAACCCAACTGATTTAAAATCCCTAAAGACGTATTGGCAATATCCATCATGATCTGTTGCATTTCATCCTCCTTCCAAGGATCGCATCTCGCGTATATGGAAGCTGCTTGTAGCATGATGGATGATTTATTGTGACCTATAAAAATATTTTTACAGTAGTTTTGGTTAATCTTCATGCAATAATTTGCAGCCGTTACCCTGTCGACTCTGTTCATTGCACCTGAATCGTGCCTAATCTCTACGAAAGATCCATCTGGCCTGAATACCTGAACGGTTTCAGTTGCAAAGTTTGATCCTTGCAAAAAAACCGCATACGGAAAATGGTACTCATCCAGCATGAAGTTTCTTATTTCGTTTATGTTTTTATAAACTCTCTCGATTGCATTTCCTGCCACCATCAACTCTTGATCTTTGTTCTTCCCAACAAGGACGCCAGACTTAATGTTTTCAACGTCTTTCCCCTGAAACTTTGCCTCACCAACTAAAACGATCCTCCATTTTTCATCCTTATCCTACACCTCGATGACTCCTCCATCGGGTTTGATCTTTGAATCCTTCACATAAAGAGTTTCCCCCAAACGCGCATCAATTGATTGCAGCTTGTCATTTATTTCTTGCTTGCTGATTTCTTTCCTAAATCTAAACTTGTATCTTGGATGTTCTTCGCAAAGTTTCTTGTATACATTAGCACTAGCGCGACCAACAAATTTATCGTGCACCTGAGCGTCTTCTCCAAATATACCGCTAGCGCCACCTGATGAGATGTGGAAGAGGCTCGTTAAAACGGACACCATGAATTTGGTATTTTTACCGAAACAT
>CAZRAL010000009.1:0-68273 GCA_964598005.1 uncultured Burkholderiales bacterium | reverse complement strand
TGTCAGAATTTTTCATCCGCCAAGCCTAACACCACTTGCGCTGCGTAAGGTCAGTAATTAATAGTAAGTTTGTTTTTGGTACAAGCATTTGATGTCCTTAATAGTTGATAATTTAGATATGAACTTTTTTATCTTGCGATACCCCCGAATATGCGAAACAAATACGCATGGTTAATTATAGAAAAAATTTTCTCCATCAAGAATACTTTGAATTGATAAAAGCATTAACAAAATGTTAATTTTCTATAAAAACCTCGGATATACGAATATATGGGGTCAGACACGATTTTTCCGCCCTGATTAAATCCCACATGGCCGCGCGCTGGGTTTTCCGGGATGGCTCGCCGGACACGACAGCGTGGCGAAGCCCAGCCGTGAAGGCGGGCTTGCTCCGCGTCGCATCCCCATAAACGAGGCCCCTGCTCCTCGCTACGGCGTACCCTTCGCAAGCACCGCAACACAGCAGACCGCCCGCGCATTTGACAACTGCGCCAGCCTTCGGCCCACGGCAAGCCAGAGGCTTGCCGGTCCCGCAAGCGCCAAGCCAAGCAGTTGGCTTGGCGAAACCCTTGCGGTACCCCATGCGGGTTTTGACAAGAATAATCCATCTTCGGCGTGCCTTGCCGCAGGCGGAGCAGGTTCCAAAGGCACTGAGGACTCAGTGCCTTTGGATGCGACCCGAAAGGTAAGGCGGTTGCCCCGGCTTCGCGACCTGTGCTGCCTACGCCGGGGCCTCCTTGGCTTCGTATCAACGGATACGACCTGCCGATGTTGGCAACTACGGTGCCTTGAATCTGGGCTATTTTTGTCAAAACGCGGCTCATGGAGGACTTATTCAGAGGTTCCTTAACCCAAACATATTTTCACCCAAACATATTTTCTTGACTGTAAGGCCTTGATCTACTTACAATGAAAAAGTTTTCGTTGCCTGTTTGCAACAGGCTTGTTATCCATTCTCAATGGATTGATCAACATAAGGAGTTCATGATGGTTGTGATCAGAATGGCGCGTGGCGGTGCCAGAAATCGCCCCTTTTATAACATTGTGGTTGCGGATTCGCGACATCCCCGCGACGGCCGTTTTATCGAGCGGATCGGTTTCTACAATCCGGTTGCGGCAGAAAAAGAAGAAGGTTTTCGCATCGCGTTGGACCGCCTTACCTATTGGCAAAGCAAGGGTGCGCAGGCATCGGATGCGGTGCTGAGGCTGGTCAAGCGTGGCAAGTCCCGCACAGCGAGCTGATCCCGCACAGGATATTGTCATCATGGCGCGCATCGCCGCGCCATTTGGCATCAAGGGGTGGGTCAAGCTGCAGACTTTTACACAGTATCGGGATAGCCTGAATGGTTATGCCACCTGGCTGGTGGAGCGCGCGGGTGTCTGGGAAAAATACGAGCTGGAAGATTTTGCAGTTAACGCTAAAGGTGTAATTGCCAAACTGAAAGGTTGTGATGATCGCAATGCAGCCCAGCTGCTGGCCAAGCGGCAGGTCGGCATTCCTCGGGCTGATCTGGAGGCGGTGGGCGAGGGTGAGATTTTCTGGATTGATTTGATCGGCTGCCGGGTGATCAATCAAACCGGTGAAGTGCTGGGTCAGGTTGATTCATTGATGGAAACCGGTGCGAACGATGTGCTGGTGGTAAAAGCAGATGCAGGCAGGGAAATTTTGATTCCCTACGTCCCGGAATTTATCTTGAATATCGATCGTGCATTGAAAACGATTACGGTCGATTGGCAACGGGATTACGGATGACTAGGCAGTACGATGTCATTACCCTGTTTCCGGAGATGTTCGATGCCATCGCCGATTGCGGGGTGACGCGACGGGCGCTGGATGAAAAGTGCTGGGAATTAAGGTGCTGGAACCCGCGCGATTTTGCCAGTGATCATTACCGTACCATCGATGACCGACCCTTTGGCGGTGGGCCGGGAATGGTGATGAAAGCTGAACCGCTGAATGCCGCCATCGACGCGGCGCTCGAGCAGTCAAAAATGTCGTTGGCGCAGCAAGGTTGCACAGAATTTGTGCCCAAGGTGGTCTACCTGACGCCACAGGCCAAACCGATTACCGATGCCGGTATTCGCGAATTGATTGCCGAGCCAGCCTTGGTCTTTTTGTGCGGCCGGTATGAAGGAATCGACCAGCGTTTGATCGAGGCGCGGGTCGATAGGGAAATATCGATTGGCGATTATGTGCTGTCCGGCGGCGAGTTGGCTGCGATGGTGCTGATCGATGCGATGGTGCGTTTACTGCCCGGTGCGTTGAACGACAACCAATCGGCGGAAGAAGACTCGTTTTCGCCGGTACGCGATGGCCTGCTGGATCATCCGCACTATACCCGACCCGAAATCTGGAATGGGATGGCGGCGCCAGCGGTGTTGATGAGTGGCAACCATGCGGAAATTGCAGCATGGCGGCGTAAAATGGCGCTGCAAGCAACGCAGGAAAAGCGGCCGGAATTGCTGCAAGGGCGCACAGCGTTGCAACAAGATTTAAAACGGCTTGAAGGTACGATTTCAAACCGGCGTAAATGAAGCAGCAACAAAAGCAGCAGAGTTAAAAATAAACAACATGCATCAATCGTGGAATTTTCCGCAGATTGCGCTGCATGAACGGCAAACGGAATAAACCGATAGCCATCGACCATGAAAGGAAGCAACATGAATCTGATTCAACAGCTGGAAAAAGAGGAAATCGAACGTCTGGGGAAAACCATTCCCGAATTTGCTCCCGGGGACACCGTCGTGGTTAACGTCAACGTGATCGAGGGTGAGCGCAAACGGGTGCAGGCTTATGAAGGCGTGGTGATTGCCAAGCGCAATCGTGGCCTGAATTCGTCGTTTATCGTACGGAAAATTTCTTCCGGCGAAGGGGTGGAGCGTACTTTCCAGACCTATGCGCCGACCATTGCTTCCATCGAAGTGAAGCGCAAAGGCGATGTGCGCCGCGCCAAGCTGTATTACTTGCGTGACCGTTCCGGCAAATCGGCACGCATCAAGGAAAAACTCAACTACACTGCGTCGCAAGACAAAGACGAATAAAAAACGATCCACATTTTTATCAAAAACCGCGACTGGGAAACCATGCCGCGGTTTTTTATGGCTTTCGGGTCGTTGCTTTGCGAAAAAGCAAATCGTGCACCTTATGACCCTTATCGATCCCCTTGCGCTCAAAATTGGTCAGCGGGCGGTAATCGGGGCGCGGTGAAAAGTCATCAGCGGTATTCTCAAGCCGTGTTTCGCCGCGCAGTACAACCAGCATTTCCTGTGCATATTCTTCCCAATCGGTCGCCAGATGAATATAACCGCCGGGCTTTAGTTTGTGGGCGATCAGATTGACTAATGGCGGTTGAACGAGGCGGCGCTTGTGGTGGCGTTTTTTCGGCCAGGGATCAGGGAAAAAAATATGCACGCCATCCAGCGAATCGTCGGCGATCATTGTCTTTAACACGTCTACTGCATCATGCTGCACGATGCGAATATTTTCCAAAGTATTCTCACCGATCAATTTCAGCAGGCTGCCCACCCCCGGTGTATGCACCTCGCAAGCCAGGAAATTCGTTTCGGGCCTATGGCGGGCAATATGGGCTGTGGCCTCACCCATGCCAAAGCCGATTTCAAGAATGGTTTGCGCTTCACGTCCGAACAGGCTGCGAAAATCGAGTAGAGCACTAACGAAAGGCACGCCAAAACGCGGCATCAGCGTTTCAATGGCGCGCGTTTGTGCGGGGGATTGGCGACCTTGCCGCAACACAAAGCTGCGAATGGAACGATGAGGGCGTGGCGAGATGGAGAATTCGTGCGAATCGGACATGAGCGAATTATACGAGGGTAAGGAAAAGTTACCATAGGCGCAAAGGTATTTGCCGCTACGAGCAGTTAGAATGCCAACATGAAAAAACTGATTTTGAAAGCGGGTCGCGAGAAGTCCCTGCTACGCCGTCATCCGTGGATTTTTTCCGGCGCAATACACCGGCTGGAGGGCGCGCCGCAATCGGGCGATGTCGTGCGTGTTGTGGCTCAGGATGGACGTTTTTTAGCTCACGCAGGATTCAGTGCAGCTTCGCAAATTGCGGCCCGGGTGTGGAGCTTTAATGAAAGCGAAGCAATAACGCCGGCTTTTTTTGAAAAGCGTTTTCTCTCTGCTGCTGTCTTGCGTACGCCGTTAAGCGCGCGTACCCATGCCTGGCGGCTGGTGCACGCAGAGTCTGACGGCTTGCCGGGAGTGATCGTCGATCGCTATGGCGATATTGCGGTGCTGCAATTGCTGACAGCCGGTGCCGAACCCTGGCGAGATACGATCACGAGCATACTGATGCAGGTCCTGAAAATGCGTACGGTTTACGAACGTTCCGATGCCGATGTGCGTGCGCTGGAGGGGCTACCCGTTAAAAACGGCTTGATTGCCGGAGAGCCATTACCGGGCCCCATTATCATCGATGAATCGGGATTGAAAATCGAGGTCGATATCGCTGGGGGGCATAAAACCGGTTACTACCTCGACCAGCGGGAAAATCGCTTATTGGTTCGGGAGTTGGCGCAGGGTGCCGAGGCGCTCAATTGTTTTTGTTATAGCGGCGGCATGAGCGTCGCGGCGCTGCAAGGTGGTGCAAAAAATGTGCTATCGATCGATAGTTCTGGCCCGGCGCTCCAACTGGTACAACGCAATGTGGCCTTGAACGGATTGGATGCCGGGAAGTCAGAAGTATGGGAAGCCGATGTATTCGCTGCCCTGCGTACGCTGCGCGACAAAGGCCGCAGCTTCGACCTGATTATTCTCGATCCGCCCAAGTTTGCGCCCACCGCCCAACATGCCGAAAAGGCCGCACGCGCGTATAAAGATATCAATTTGTTGGGGTGCAAGTTGTTGCGACCACATGGGCACCTCATGACCTTTTCCTGCTCAGGCGGAATCAGCGCCGATCTGTTTCAGAAGATCGTGGCCGGTGCAGCGCTGGACGCCGGGACCGATTTGCGCATTGTGGGCCGTTTGGGGCCGGGGCGCGATCATCCCGTTGCGCTCAATTTTCCCGAAGGGGATTATTTGAAAGGTTTATTATTGCAACGTGGAGCGGTTGATTACACATAGTCTGCCCACTGGGCCTTTGAGGCAACGATGAAACATCGCTTTGATTCCATTTCTCAAATCAAAAATGACACGAAGGCGAGCCGCAGACAGGTTGAGTAATACGGCAAGGCGAAGCCGACAAAGTCAGTTTTGATTTGGAAATGGAATAACACACAACTTATTTTGAAGGAAACAATATTATGCTAACGACCCTTCTTGTCCTGCTGGGCGCACTGGCGTTGATCTGGGTGCTGGCTTATCACAGTGTCTCGGCGATGGTCTGGTCGCTGGGGTTTGCCGTGATTGTGCTAGCGCTGTCGGTTGGCCATGTCGTCGTCGCCCCAGTCGCTACATTGCTATGGGCAGCGCTATTGGTGTTTGCTGCGGTGGCGGTGGTGCCGACCATTCGGCAAACTTTATTGACGGCGCCGATTTTCAAAACTTACAAGAAATTGTTGCCGCAAATGTCGCAAACCGAGCAGGAGGCGCTGAATGCCGGCACGGTGTGGTGGGATGGCGATCTTTTCAGCGGCAAGCCGGACTGGAATAAATGGCTGGATTATCCTGCGGCCACGCTCACAGCCGAAGAGCAGGCTTTTATCGATGGCCCGACCGGAAAATTATGCGGCATGGTCGACGAGTGGCAGATCACCCACGAACAATACGATTTGCCGCCCGAGGTCTGGCAATTCATCAAGGATCACGGTTTTCTCGGCATGATTATCCCCAAGGAATACGGCGGCATGGGGTTTTCGGCGTATGCGCACTCGCAGGTCGTGATGAAACTGTCCACCCGCAGCAGCACCGCGGCGATAACTGTCATGGTGCCCAACTCACTGGGGCCGGGCGAACTGCTGATGCATTACGGTACGCCCGAACAAAAAAATCATTACCTGCCGCGCCTGGCTAAAGGGCTGGACATTCCCTGTTTTGCCTTGACTGCGCCGGAAGCAGGTTCTGATGCGGCATCGATGCCGGATGTAGGCATCATCTGCCGGCAAATGTGGGAAGGGCAGGAAACTTTGGGCATCCGTCTGACCTGGGAAAAACGCTATATCACCCTAGGGCCGGTGGCGACATTGCTGGGGCTGGCTTTCAAGTGTTACGACCCGGATAAACTGATCGGGGAGGAAGTGGATCGCGGGATCACCTGCGCTTTGATTCCCACTTCACATCGCGGGGTGCACATTGGTCGCCGCCATTTTCCCTTGAACGCCGTGTTCATGAATGGGCCAAACTGGGGCAAGGATGTTTTTATTCCTTTAGATTGGGTCATCGGCGGTCGCCCCATGATCGGGCAGGGCTGGCGCATGTTGATGGAATGTTTGGCCGCAGGGCGTTCGATTTCACTGCCCGCGCAATCGATTGCCGCCGGAAAATTCACCGCGATGGCAACGGGCGCCTATGCGCGCATACGCCAGCAATTCAAATTACCCATTGGCAAATTTGAAGGCATCGAAGAACCGCTGGCGCGTATTGGCGGCCACACCTATCTGATGGATGCGTGTCGTACGGTGACGGCCGGTGCGCTGGATATGGGTGAAAAGCCCTCCGTATTGTCGGCGATTTCCAAATACCATATGACCGAGCGCATGCGACTGGTGTTGAACGATGCCATGGACGTGCACGGTGGCAAGGGCATTTGCTTAGGCCCCCACAACTATCTGGGGCGCGCCTATCAATCGGTACCCATCGCCATTACCGTCGAGGGCGCCAATATTCTGACTCGCTCGCTGATTATTTTTGGCCAAGGCGCGATTCGTTGCCACCCGTGGGTATTAAAAGAAATGCAGGCCGCACAGGAAAATTCGGTCGAAAAATTCGACAACGCATTCTGGGGCCATATCAAATTTACCCTTTCCAACGCTGCGCGCGCCTTGTGGATCGGCTTTACCGGCGGCCGCGGCCTGTCTGCCCCGGCTTGTAAAGATACCAAACGCTACTATCAGCAGATCACCCGCTTTTCAACTGCTTTCGCCTTGCTAGCCGATATCAGCATGTTCGTCATCGGCGGTTCGCTAAAGCGCAAGGAAAAACTTTCCGCGCGTTTAGGCGATGTGCTTTCGCTGCTTTATCTTTGTTCGGCTGCACTGAAATTTTACGATCAGCGTGGCCGCCAGCGCGACGAACTGCCGCTGCTGCACTGGGCGCTTTACGATTCAATCTTCAAAATACAGGTGGCGATGGATGGCATCATCCAGAATTTCCCGAATCGTGCGGTGGCTTTTTTCTTGCGCCTGCTGGTCTTCCCCCGTGGCCTGACGCTCATTCAACCGAGCGATGCAATGGGCCATGCCGTGGCTGATTTGCTGATCCAGCCCAGCGCGGCGCGCAACCGGCTGATTGCGGGTATGTATCTGCCTGACGATGAGCATGACCTGATCGGCAAGCTCGAAGCCGCCCTGCACGCCGTGATTGCGGCCGAGCCGGTGGAGGCCAAAGTCCGCGCGGCATTCAAAGCCGGGCGGCTGGCGGATCGTGGCGCGGCGCACGGTGTAGAGGCGCAGTACGAGGAAGCGCGGGCACTGGCCGTGATTAGCGAAACCGAATTGGCGTTGTGGAAACGCGCACGGGCGTTGCAGCACGACATTATCATGGTCGATGATTTCGACAAACATTTCGCCAACCTGGCGGTGGGGCAGACAGAAACGGTCGCCTGGCCAAAAGCAGAAGCTGCCGAATGAAAAGCAAAGTCTATATCGTCGATGGGGCGCGTACGCCGTTTCTCAAGGCGCGTGGCAAGCCGGGGCCATTCTCCGGAGGCGACCTGGCGGTGGGCTGCGGGCGGCCGTTGCTGCTCCGGCAAAAATTTGCGCCCGATGCATTCGACGAAGTGATTGTCGGCGCGGCTATGCCCAGCGCGGACGAAGCCAACATCGGCCGTGTCGTGGCGCTACGCCTAGGGTGTGGCGACAAGGTGCCAGGCTGGACGGTGATGCGCAATTGTGCCTCGGGCCTGCAGGCGCTCGATTCAGCGTACATCAACATACTCGTCGGCAAATCGAATCTGGTGCTGGCAGGCGGCACCGATGCCATGAGCCATGCACCGTTAATGTTCGGCCCGGCCATGGTCAACTGGCTGGCCGATTGGTATGCGGCAAAATCGCTGGGCCAACGCATCGGTGTGGCGGCAAAATTCCGCATTGGCTATCTGGCGCCGGTGATCGCTATCCTGAAAGGCTTGACCGATCCCATTGTCAAATTGACCATGGGACAGACTGCGGAAATCGTCGCCAAACGTTTTGGTATTACCCGGCAAATGATGGATGAATTTGCAGCAGAATCGCATCGCCGTGTATTGACGGGACGGGGTGATGAAAAAACCGTGGGGCATTTTGACGAAATCGAACCACTGATCGATGCGCAAGGCAAGGTCTACCGCGAGGACGACGGCGTGCGCACCGATTCCACACCAGAACGGCTGGCGAAACTGAAACCCGTGTTCGACAAGCCTTTCGGCAATGTGACGGCGGGCAACTCCTCGCAGGTGACTGATGGGGCGGCGATGCTGATTCTGGCCAGCGAGACTGCGCTGACGAAATACGATCTAAAGCCGCTCGGCGCGATTATCGATTCGCAATGGAGCGCGCTCGATCCCGCAGAAATGGGGCTGGGCCCAGTGCATGCCATCACGCCATTGTTACGCCGCAACGGATTGGGTTTGCACGACCTTGATGCAATGGAAATCAATGAAGCCTTTGCTGCACAGGTGCTGGGCTGCCTCGCCGCATGGGAATCGGAAAGTTACTGCAAGGAAAAACTGGGGCTGGATGGTGCGTTTGGCACAGTCGACCGCAGCAAACTTAATATCGATGGTGGCGCGATTGCAATTGGCCATCCCATTGGAGCTTCGGGCGCACGCGTGGTGTTGCATGCCTTGAAGACGTTGGCGCGCAGCGGTGGCCGCTATGGGGTTGCTGCGTTATGCATCGGTGGCGGGCAGGGTGGGGCGATGTTGGTGGAGCGGGTGTAAGTATTGTCATTCCAGCGCAGTGCATTGGAATCAAGACATGCTGTGCAAGTGTTAACAAGGTAAAAAGCAGATCCCTCACGCTGTTCGGGATGACAAGTTTTGATGGGGATGGACTAATTTGCAGGTCTTAAAGAATGGGCGCTGTCATTCCGAGCGTAGCGAAGCGCAGCCGAGGAATCTGTTGTGCAGGAGTGGCGTGGTGCAAAAAAGCAGATTCCTCACGTTGTTCGGAATGACAAGTTTTGATGGGGATGGACTAATTTGCAGGTCTTGAAAAATGGGCACTGTCATTCCGAGCGTAGCGAAGCGTAGTCGAGGAATCTGCTGTACCCATTGCCAAAATACAAATTCTTTATGCATTCGAAATAATAAACAGATAAACGATGTCACATACCTACTACGTTTATATCCTGGCCAGCAAATCGAGACGACTTTATATCGGTGTAACCAATAATCTGGAACGGCGCATGTTCGAACATAAAAACAAAATCACCCCCGGTTTCACCAGTCAATACAACATTGACCGCTTGGTGTATTTTGAAACGACCGATGATATTACTGCCGCAATCGAACGGGAAAAACAATTAAAAGGCTGGCGGCGTGAAAAGAAAGTAACGCTGATTCATGTTTTGAATCCAAGCTGGGAAGATTTGGCAATCAGCTAATGAATCGCTTCCCCGCCGCCGTCCTCTTTGATCTCGACGACACCCTGTTCGATCACCGGCATGCATCCCATGCCGCGCTGCAGGCCATTCACGCCCAACATGCACAACAAACCGATTTCACCGCTTTTGCGCAACAGCATGCGCATGTTCTGGAAACCTATCACCGGCGTTTCCTGCATGGCGAGTTGACGCTTGACGAGGCGCGGGCCGCGCGAATGATCAAATTGTTTGAAGCGTTCGGTTATGCGTTGACACCGGAACAATCATTGCAAATTGGCGCGTTGTATCGTCAGCATCATTTGGCCAACCGGCAGCTGGTGAAGGGCGCATATGAATTGCTGGAAGCATTGCGCGGCCGGGTGAAGCTGGCGATCATCACCAACAACTCCGTGGCGGAACAATTGGAAAAATTGCGTTATCTCGGCATTGCCCATTTCTTCGAAGCGATTGTCATTTCGGAGGACGTGGGCTTTACTAAACCGGACCGGCGCATTTTCGAGCTGGCGCTGGAGCGCTTGGGCGTTTCCGCATCACAAGCCGTTATGATTGGCGACAACTGGGCCGCAGATATTGAGGGCGCGCACGCGGCAGGCATCGCCACAGTCTGGTTAAACAGAAATTTAGAAACACAAGCACTGGCGCGGCTTGCAGGCCATAATGCCGTGGAAAAGCGCGCCGGTATTGGTGATTCAGTTGCTATAGAAATTGCCGCGCTGCATCCGGCCCGTGCAGTGATGGAATCGATTCATCGTATTTTGTGGTGAAAAGATATCAATAACGTGTACTCAGTTGGCACGCTACTGCAAACGCAAACAATACGATCACTTGAATTTCCAGCTTTCATTGGTAAGTTGTATATCGATGACTGCTATAAACGTCGATTACGGTTGTTGCGCTGCGCGTTGACGCAAATCCGCAAATTCGGCACACTGCACGGTCTTGAGAAATATGTGCGTTGTGGCCTCAGTGTTATTTATCGATAGCCCTACGCGCTTGATGACTACTTTCCAGGGATTACGACGATGAAAAAAATGCGTACAACAAAGTTTTTTTGGATAGCAATATTTATTTTCTCGCTTTCAGTTGCACCGATAACAAACGCCAAAACACTGCGTTGGGCAAGCCAGGGCGATGTGCTGACGATGGATCCGCACTCGCAGAATGAAGGCCTCAACAACACCATGGCCGATCATGTGTATGAACCGCTGGTAACACGTGGCAAGACCATGGCGCTGGAGCCTTGCCTTGCGGTATCGTGGACGCAAGTCAATCCCACCACGATGCGCTTTAAGTTGCGTGAAAAGGTCAGCTTCCACGACGGTGCGCCCTTTGGCGCCGACGATGTTGTATTCTCGATTCAGCGCGCACTGGAAAAAACTTCCGATTTCTCTGCTTATATGCAGGGTATCAAAGAGGCGAAAAAGATCGATAATTTGACAGTCGAAATCGTAACCGATGGCCCGAACCCCACGCTGCTCGATCAGTTGACCGAAGTGCGCATGATGAACAAGGCGTGGGCGGTCAAATTCGCTGTGCAGCGCCCGCAGGATTACAAAAACAAGGAAGAAACCTTTGCCGCCCGTAATGCCAACGGCACCGGGCCGTTTATGCTCAAAGCTCGCGAACCTGATGTTAAGACAGTTCTGGTAGCCTATTCCAACTGGTGGGGAAAACGCGATGGCGACGTAAACGAAGTGGTATATAGGCCGATTAAGAATGACGCCACGCGCATTTCTGCACTTCTTACTGGTGAGATCGATTTGGTGCTCGATCCTGCAGTGCAAGATATAGCGAAATTGCAGCAGAACAACGCGCTGAAAATTCTTCAAGGCAACGAGAATCGCACCGTATTTCTCAACTATGATCAAGGTCGTGGCGAATTGCTTTACGGCACCAAAGGCAAAAATCCCTTCAAGGATTTGCGCGTACGCCAGGCAATGCTGTTGGCTATTGATGTAAACGCCATTCACAAACAAGTAATGCGCGGGCTGGCGCTGCCAACCATGTCGATGATCGCGCCCCAGGTACGCGGCTATACTCAGGAAGTTGAAAAACGGCCTGCTGTCGATCTGATCAAAGCCAAGAAGCTGATGAGTGAAGCCGGCTATCCGAATGGTTTCGAGGTTACCCTCGATTGCCCCAACAACCGTTATATCAACGACGAAAAAATCTGCGTTGCGATTGCTGGCATGTTGGCAAAAATCGATATCCGCTTGAAGGTCAATGCGATGCCACGCGCAACCTATTTCCCCAAAATCCAGAACGGCGATACCAGCATGTACCTGTTGGGCTGGGGAGTTCCAACCTTTGATTCTCTCTATACTTTGCAATCGATTCTGCATACCAAAGGCAAGGGCGGTGACGGCAACTGGAATTTTTCCGGTTATTCGAACGCCAAACTGGATGCACTTGTCGATCAACTCAAGACCGAGACCGACTCTAAAAAGCGCGCCGATCTGACCAAACAGGCCTTGCTGATCGATCAGGCTGACGTCGGCCATATTCCTCTTCACCATCAAGTGATTCCGTGGGCAATGCGCAAGAACGTAAAAGTGGTGCACCGTGCCGATAATCGTATGCACGCCAAGTGGGCGCAGATCGATTAAACAGTCTATACATTCGCTGCCTGCCGATTCACCCGACAGGCAGTTTTCGTATGCGGGTGCGGAGGGCACCTAAAGAGTGACTAAAATAAAATATATGGTGACAAATTTCTCTTTCCATCGCTTTGTACGGGCATTAATACTGGCCTTGCTGGGGGCAATGGCAGTTACTGCGAGCAGCGCGGTAACGCTTCGCTACGCGACCCAGGATGAGCCACAGACGCTCGATCCACATTCCGCCAATCTCGCAGTGACTAACCGGCTATTGAGCAACGTTTATGAAAGCCTGGTGGGGCGCGATAAAAATTTCAAGATTGTCCCTTGGCTGGCCGTATCGTGGACCCAGCCCGACGCCAAAACCTGGCGGTTCAAACTGCGCCCTCATGTCAAATTTCACGACGGCGCCACTTTGACGGCGGACGATATCGTGTTCTCGATCGAACGTGCGCTTTCGCCGACTTCGCAGCTTAAATCGACCTTGCAGGGCGTGGCCAGCGCGAAAAAAATCGACGACCTCACTGTCGATCTGTTGATGAAAGAGCCCAACCCGGTCTTACTCAATCATCTGGTTCAGTTTCGCGTGATGAACCGTGCCTGGGCGATTAAAAATAACGCGCTGCTGCCGCAGAATTACAAGGACAAGGAAGACACTTACGCCTCGCGCAACACGAACGGTACCGGGCCCTTTATGGTTACGCTGCGCCAGCCCGATGTGAAGACCGTACTGGTTGCGCACCCACGGTGGTGGAACAACGCCAGCCCCGAGAAGGGCAATCTCACCGAGGTGGTCGTTTTGCCGGTCAAATCCAACGCCACCCGCGTGGCGGCATTGCTATCTGGCGAAGTGGATTTTGTCAACGATCCACCGCCGCAGGACATCGCCAAGCTCAAGGCCACGCCACAGATTAGGGTGCAGGAAGGATTCGAGCAGCGGGTGCAATACCTAGTTTTCGATCTCCATCGCGACGAATTGCAGTATTCGAATGTGAAAGGGAAAAATCCTTTCAAAGATATCCGCGTGCGGCAGGCTATCGCGCACGCCATCGATGTGCAGACGATCAAGGCGAAGGTGATGCGCGGGCTGTCGGTGCCGATCGGTTCTATCATTGCCCCCGAGGTGCAAGGCTATACAAGGGAAACCGACCGACGTTTGCCGCTGGATCGCAAGCGCGCCAAAACATTGCTGGCCGAGGCCGGTTATCCCCGCGGCTTTGAGGTTACCCTAGACTGTGGCAACAACCAGCCCCCGGCCGATATTTGTCAGGCCATTTCGCCGATGCTGGCGCAAATTGACATCAAGGTCACGCCCCGCATTATTCAGACGCAAAATTTATTTCCCAAGCTGGAAAAATTTGACACCAGTTTTTACCTGCTGAGTTGGAGTACCCCCAGTTTCGATGCGCTTTATACGCTGCAAAGCCTGTTACACACCTATCATGGTGCACAGTCGGGCGACGGCGATGCCAATTATGGCCGCTACAGCAACGCGAGGCTCGATCAATTGATCGACCGCATCAAGGTGGAAGGCGATTTAAGCAAACGCAACCAGCTGATCCGTGAGGCGCTGTCGATTGTGGGTAGCGAATTGCCCGTTCTCCCGCTGCATCAACCCGTGGTGCCGTGGGCGATGCGCAAGAATGTCAGCGCGGTTTTTTCGCCCAATAATGTGCCGTATTTTTTTCGCTTCAGCGTGAATTAGGACATACCTTTCATGCTGGCTTTTATCATTCGCCGCCTGCTGCAAGGCATTCTTGTGATGCTTGCGGTCGGCTTTATTGCCTTCTCATTATTCAATTTTGTTGGCGATCCGGTATCTCTTATGTTGCCACCTGAGGCTACGGCAGCAGACCGTATGGAAGTGCGCAAATCGTTAGGCCTCGATCAGCCCTTTTATATCCAGTTTGCCAAATTTATCGGCAATGCCGTACAAGGCAATTTTGGTATTTCATTGCGGTTGGGGCGCCCGGTTTCGCAGCTGCTAGCAGAGCGGCTGCCCGCCACGCTGGAATTAGCGGGCCTGGCCGCGTTGCTGGGCCTGGTTGTCGGCATTCCGCTTGGCGTCTATACCGCGCTGAAACGCGAAAGCTGGCTGGCGCAGCTATTGCTCACCACTTCGCTCATCGGTGTTTCCTTGCCTAATTTCCTGATCGGTATTTATCTGATTATGATTTTTGCTGTGTGGCTGGGGCTGTTACCTTCGTTTAGCCGCGGCGACGTGGTTATGCTCGGTTTTTGGTCAACGGGCTTACTCACCCAATCGGGATTGAAAGCCTTGGTGCTGCCGGTAATCACCTTGGGGTTTTATCCGATCACGCTGATCATGCGGCTGGTGCGCGCTGAAATGCTGGAAGTGCTACGCACCGATTACATCAAATTTGCCCGTGCGCGCGGTCTTTCCAATAATGTGGTGCACTTCGGTCACGCGCTTAAAAATACGCTGGTGCCGGTTATCACCATCACCGGGTTGCAGCTTGGCGGGTTGATCGCCTTTGCCATCATCACCGAAACCGTGTTCCATTGGCCAGGAATGGGGCTGCTGTTTATTCAAGCAGTACAGTATGCGGATATCCCGGTGATGGCGGCTTATCTGTGCCTGATCGGTCTCATTTTTGTTTTTATCAACCTGGTTGTTGATATGCTTTATTACGTGGTAGATCCACGTTTGAGGATCGATCGCGCTGCATCGGGGGGACATTAAGATGCACAACACATTGAAGCGTTTTTTCGATTCCGATATCTGGTATAGCTTCACGCGTAGCCCAGTTGCGATGATTGCCGCAGTAATGGTGACTATTTATATATTGGGGGCGCTGTTTTCACCTTTGCTGGCACCGCATGATCTCTTCAATCTTAAAACGGTCTATCTGGAAAACGGCTCTAAACCACCGGCTTGGACCGAGGGAGGAAACCCGCAGTTCCTCCTGGGGACTGACGATCAGGGACGCGATGTGCTGTCCACCATCATGTACGGTTCGCGGATATCGCTCGTGGTGGGCATTTGTGCGGTGCTGCTATCGATGCTGATCGGTATTACGCTGGGGCTGATCAGTGGTTATTTTGGCGGCGTACTCGACGCCTTCATCATGCGGGTCGCGGATATCCAGCTTTCTTTTCCCGCCATTCTGATTGCAATTCTGATTAATGGCGTAGCCCGTGCAGTGCTGAATGCTGAGTATCACGATCAGATTGCCGTGCACGTGCTTATTTTTGCCATTGCCGCATCGGGCTGGGTGCGTTATGCGCGCACGGTGCGTGGTTCGGCGCTGGTCGAGCGCAACAAGGAGTACGTACAGGCTGCGCGGGTGATCGGTCGCAGACCATTCGCCATCATGTTCAGTCACGTCTTACCGAATGCCATGGGCCCGGTGTTGGTGTTGGCTACCCTGCATATCGGCGAAGCCATTATCACCGAAGCCACACTGTCTTTTCTGGGCATTGGTATGCCGCCAACGCAACCGTCGCTGGGCACCTTTATTCAAAATGGTAATCAGTTTTTGTTCTCCGGCGAATGGTGGCTCACAGTGTTCCCCGGTGGCGCTTTGGTGATTCTGGTGTTGTCGATTAACCTGTTTGGCGATTGGCTGCGCGATGCGCTCAATCCAAAATTGAGGTAGCGCGATGGTTCCGCCGCTATTGCAAATCAAAAACCTGCGTATCGAATTCCCCACGCGGCGCGGCACGTTGGTTGCCGTGGACGATATCAGTTTTGATATCGCGCCCGGCGAAGTGCTGGGCGTGGTGGGTGAATCCGGCGCCGGAAAATCACTGACCGGAGCAGCGGTCATCGGCTTGCTGGAGCCGCCGGGGCGAATCGCCCGCGGTGAAATTTTGTTGAATGGCCGGCGCATCGACAATCTGCCGTTTGAAGCGCTGCGCAAAATTCGTGGCCGCGAAATCGGCGCGATTTTTCAGGATCCGCTCACCTCGCTCAATCCGCTCTACACCATTGGCCGCCAGCTTATCGAAACGATAGCGACCCACCTCGATCTCACTCACGCGCAAGCGCGTGCACGTGCGATCGAGTTGCTGAAAGAAGTGGGCATCCCTGCAGCTGAAAAACGTATCGACCACTATCCGCACCAATTTTCTGGCGGTATGCGCCAGCGGGTGGTGATTGCACTGGCGCTGGCCGCCAACCCCAAACTCATCATTGCCGACGAGCCGACCACGGCGCTCGATGTTTCGATCCAGGCGCAGATCATCACGTTGCTGAAAAAACTCTGCCACGAACATGGCACCGCAGTCATGCTGGTGACGCACGATATGGGGGTGATCGCCGAAACCGCGGATCGTGTCGCGGTGATGTACGCCGGACGAATTGCCGAAATCGGCCCGGTTGCCGAGGTCATTCATCATCCGCAACATCCCTATACCATCGGCCTGATGGGGGCGATCCCCGATGTGGGAGACAATCATGAACGCCTCACGCAGATCGATGGCTCAATGCCGCGGCTGACCGCTATTCCGCCTGGATGTGCCTTCAATCCACGTTGTACCCGGGTGACCGACGTGCCAGGAGAGCGTTGTCTTCGTGAGCGCCCCGGCTTGATGCCCGCCGGCAAGACGCAGGCGGCCTGCTGGTTGTATGCCACAGCCACGAACACGGTGACGGCATGACGACTGCAAACGACAACTTGCTTGAAGTACGCGATATCGCCATGGAGTTTGATGTCTCGCGGCCCTGGCTCAATCGCCTATTTGAGGGGCAACCCCGGCAGATCCTCAAAGCGGTCGATGGTGTCTCCTTCACCATCCGGCGCGGTGAAACGCTTGCATTGGTAGGCGAATCGGGTTGCGGTAAATCGACCGTTGCACGCCTGGTTTGTGGGCTATATACGCCCTCGCGAGGTTCGATTGTTTTCGATGGCGTCGATATGGCGCATTCTGGCGCGCGCGAGGTGCAGCAATTGCGCAAACGCTTCCAAATGATCTTTCAGGATCCTTACGCCAGCCTTAACCCGCGCTGGCGCGTGGGCAAGATCATCGCTGAGCCCATCTTGTTACATAACCTGATGCGTAGCGGACCGCAATTAAAATTGCGCGTCGATCACTTACTGACTCAGGTAGGCCTTTCGCCCTTGGATGCCAAAAAATTTCCCCACGAATTTTCCGGCGGTCAGCGCCAGCGTATCTCGATCGCTCGCGCCCTGTCGTCGAACCCGGAGTTTCTGGTCTGCGACGAACCTACCTCTGCACTTGATGTTTCCGTTCAGGCGCAGATACTCAATCTGATGAAAGATCTGCAACGCGAATTTGGTCTTACCTATTTGTTTATCTCGCACAATCTTGCCGTCGTCTCGCACATCTCCAACCGGGTTGGGGTCATGTATCTCGGACGGCTGGTGGAAATTGCCGATACCAAACGCATTTTTGCGCAGCCGCTGCATCCCTATACGCAGATGTTGCAATCGGCGATTCCCGATCTCAAGATGACCGGCAAACAGCGCACACCAGTAGCGGGTGAGGTGCCCAATCCGCTACACCCACCGACGGGCTGCACTTTTCATCCGCGTTGCCCGCACGTCTATGAGCGCTGCAAAATCGAACGGCCCAATCTGATCGATCATCGCGCTGGCGGGCAGGTAGCGTGCCACGCCGTCGAAGAGAGGCGCATTCCCATTAAACTGGCTGCTTGAATCCAATCAAGTTTAGGAACCTCTGATTAAAGCACGTAGCCCAGATATAATCAGCCACGTTGAAGACGGCGTAGCCCACTGCCAATTCAGATTGCCCGAAGTGTCCGATGCATCAATGCTGGCAGGCTTTTGCGAATGGTTTTCTGATATTGTGGATTGATGCCCGCCACCACTACTCCGGAACCGCGCGGTAGGCGATCAAGCACCACCCCCCACGGGTCGACGATCATCGAATCGCCATGCGTTTCGCGGCCGCTGACATGATAACCTCCCTGTGCCGGGGCCAGCACATAAGCCAGATTTTCAATGGCGCGCGCGCGGATCAACGGCTCCCAGTGCGCCTTGCCGGTGGTCGCGGTGAAGGCTGAGGGAACGACAATCAGATCCACATCGCCCATCGCCCGGTAAAGCTCGGGAAAGCGTAGGTCGTAACACAGCGACAAACCGATACGGCCATAAGGCGAATCAACCACCACCACCTGATTACCCGGTTCGATCGTGCGTTCTTCGGAAAAATTTTCCGTGCCGAGCGAGAGGTTGAAAAGATGAATTTTGTCGTAGCGAGCTACCTGTTTACCACTTTTGTCATAAACCAGGCAGGTGTTACGCACCTTGTCGGGGCTGCCCGTTTCCAGCGGAATCGAGCCGCCAATCAGCCAGACGCCATGGGCCGCCGCAATGGACGACATCCAGCGCTGGATCGGCCCGTCGCCTTCGCGCTCGCGAACCTTGACCTTGTCGGTATCTTTCATGCCCATGATGGCAAAGTATTCGGGCAGCGCGATCAGCCGCGCGCCGGCTTTGGCCGCCAGTTCGATCAACCGCCCCGCTTCCTGAAGATTGGCTTCCACATTAGGCCCTGAGGCCATCTGGATCGCCGCCACACGAACAAACGATTGTGTACCCTGCTGGGCGCGGGCCAGCATATCGGCGGTATTGGCTTTGGTAATAATCACTCTTTTCTCGATGTCGGTAGAACAGGCAGAGTTGCTACGGGCGGATCGGGGAGGGCCGGTTGTGCAGTACTATTCTTGTTTACTTTTTCAACGAGCGGATTATCCCATGTTCCGGTGACGGTGTATTGATAGGAAAGAATTCTATCGATGGGATTCTGCAATATTTTTTGCATCAGCCACACGCCGGCGCCCAACAACGGATTAGCGGCTGCCACACCCGCCGCCAGGGCCACCCCTCCCCCTAGCGCTGGTATCACAGTCAAGGTCAGATTCTGCCGCTCGGCAGGCAAAGACACGTCGCCCGCCATTTTGACTTCGGCAGCTGGACCATTAATGGTGAAGTTTTCGGTAAACATGATGCCACGCTCGATTTTTATATCGCCGTCGATGCGGTCAAAGGCAAAACCCTCGCTGAACAAATCGCGAAAATCGAGAGTGAAACGGCGTGGAATCGATTGCAGGCTAATCAGACCAAGTAGCTTGCCTGCACCCGGTTCGATTTTTGCAAACTGGCCGTTGCGCGCCTGCAGTTTGAAATGGCCCGATAGCACGGCGCTTGAAAATTGATAGGTGTGTCCTGGCCATGACAACACACCCTCCAGGCCACCTGCTCCGCGGCGCAGATAATCGCCATAGCCAAATTGCGCCATTAATGCATCCAGATTTTTGACTTCGAGTTTTGCATTCAAGGTTGTCCGCGAGCGGCCATTGTCAGCATCGCGTTGCCAGATTCCATCCGAGTCAAGCACGGCATGCCCGTTCGAAATGATCATTTTCTCGATTTTCCAGTCCCGCCCCTGGGGGGCTGCACGCAACTCGAGCTTGCCCAGTTCGCGCCCCTTGAACTTGAAGCGCTCGGCAATAATATCCATAACTGGAAGATCGGCAAAACCGTTTGCACCGGTATCGCCGCTTACAGCAGTGGCCTCTGCCAGCACCAAATGGCTAAGCCGGGCGCGTATTGCCGCGCTTGTGTTATCGACACCCGGGTGCCAAAACAAATCGCCGCTTGCATCCGCCCCATCCAGCATCAAACGCCAATCGTTGTCAGTCTGGCGCCCCTTGATAGCGATATTTGAAAAAGGCCGTCCGTAAGCCTGTAAGGTGCCCAATTTCAAATCAAAGCCCGCAAAGGATAACGCTGGCTGACCGCCATTCCTACGATTCGCTACTTCCGCCTTTGAGGCTGCAGAAATCGGGGGATAGGCTGCTTCAAAAGCGGCGCGCCAGGCATCGAAATCAAGCTGTTCCATGCTGCCCGTCAACCATATTCCCTCGGGAATGACCGCATTGGCAGCTAACGGAGACTCCAGGCTGACCAGTCCGCCGGCCAGACCGCTGAGTGCCCCGCTGGGGTCTGCCCGGCGGCGAAGGCGCACATCGATTTGTTCTCCCAGCGTAACGCGAATGCGTTCGTCAGAATGGCCGGGGTGGGTGAAGGTAACGGCAAGTTTCTGCGCCGTTTCAGCTTGTTTGGTCAATGGCACCGGTAGCGTTGACGTAACGCCAACCAGATTGGATTCAAACAACAACTCGGTTCCGCTCGGCTTGGCGGTAATTCGTCCACCAATATTCATGGCACCGCTAATCTGTTTCGGCAACGGGAACGGAATAACGTCCTGCAATTGCGTAAGCTCGGCCCGTCCTGTCAGCGTGGTCACCACCCCTGTTTCGCCCCCGCCCGTAATTGCTACTGTCAGCGGGTTGCCGTAGGCTATGCCATTCAGTCCCATGCTTTTTATACGGCTTTCGGTAAATTGCACACTACCGTTTATATTGGTGACAAGCGGCCCAATCGCGGGCTTGGCACTGCCGTGATTGAGGAGATAGCGTCCGCTTACCTTGAACCCTTCTTTTTGTGTAATTGGAATATCGAGTTCAAGCGCCAATTGGCCAGAGCCCTCGATCTGTACAAAGCGGGTAAATGCGCCGATCCCTTCGCTTAGCGGACTTTCACGTAAATAACGCGCCACATCCTGTGCGCTGGCGCGGGCCTCACCCTTGATTCTGAATAGCGGATTGGGAATCGCCATGTCCTCGATGCCCAGCACCGTGTGGTGGATCGTGGCGCCAAAAATTTTTGCCTCATTAATCTGCGCCGAAAAACGGGTATTTTCGAAAGTAATATCACCATTGATATTTTCATATCCTGGCCATTTTTCGGTATGGCGGAATGCGACATCTTTCATTTTTCCCTTGATTAGGAAGTGCCCCCCATTACCCATGTGAAAAGGAAATTCGTACAACTCGCCGTTCAGCAGAAAATCCGCTTCTTCCACCATGCCGCCCTGTACCGCCCATTCGATATAGTCACGGGTGGCTGCTATACCATTGGGTAGATAACGGGCGACCTGGGTGGCATCCACTTTAAATAATTTTCCTTTGATATCGATACTGCCCGGGCCCTTTTCAGCTGGTCCCCCACGGCGATAATGACCGGCCAGCTCACCCGTCATATCGGCTTCAGTAAATTTCACTGTGGACAGTTCGATTTCGAAGCCTTGTGGCGTAGTCTTCCATATTGCATCGGCATCCAGGGTATTGAAAGTCAACGGCGCCCGGAACAGATGCGGCATATCGAGCGCAAACTGGCGCGAGTCGATGTGAATCTTGCCACCCTTTTCGTCACCATGTACTGCTCCGGTAAAACCGCTGACCCCCGGCATTTTGCCGTCTGCATTCAATCCAAAACCATCAACCTCGCCATCGATGCGATACCCCGTTGGTTTGTCGATAGCGCCATTCCACGCCACTTGGGTGCGCACCACCATGCCACGCGGCGAAAAACGCGCCACCACCTGACGCACTTCCTTGCCGACCGGAAAATATTCCAGCAATGCAGCCATCACCTTGAGATCTATCCCATTCGCCGCCATTTCGCCCCGCGCCTGCCGGGGACTGGCTTGATCAAGCAAGGTTATGGAAAAATCCGCCGGCCCCTGTGCCACGCCATCGCGGGTACGAAATTCCAATTGCTTGCTGGCAATCGAAAATCCCCCCTCGCGTGCCTGATATTCGATGCGTCCGGCAAGTTTCGCAATGTGTAGCGGGGCAAGATCATTTGCTAGTTGCGCGGTCGCCTGAACCACATTGAGATCGGCGGTGATGGTACGCACCGGATTGACTGTAACCTGACTGTCGATATCCACCCAGGCCCTGATGTTTCCTGTTCCGGCACGGAGAAGATCGGGGACCGTCAGATGGCGGCGCAGCTCGGTCAGGTTGGCCTGAGCGGCGGCGGCATAAATTGTGCCTGCCACCTGCCAATGTTGCTGTATGCGTTGCAGCACCAAATCACCGCTGCCTTCTAGCGAGGTTGCCAACGCCGCCGGCGGTTTAGCAAAAAAGCCGATCCGATGCCATTTGCCCTGCTTTTCCACCCGTAATTGAACATCGGTAAACCGTAGTGGCGGGCCAGGATTCAGTGCATCAGACCAGACCACCGTTGCATCACGAATTTCGACCCCCGGCTGTTCCAGCAGCCAGGGCAGGAGCGCTCCTTCTTCCTGATTTACATCCGGTTTATTGAGCGGCTTGCCGGCGAAATAAATCAGGCCATCGCTGGCTCGCGAAAGCGTCAACTCGGGATTGCTGAGGCGCAACGCATGGAAGTGAATCTGCCCGGTAAACAATGTCCACCAGGAGAACGACACATCCAGGCGCGATAAGCGGAATGCCGGGTCGCGTGCAGTCGGATCGCGAAACGCCACGTCGGCCAGCATGACGGTGGGGCGGAAACCGCTCCAGCCGCCGCGCAAAGCAGCAGCGGATACGGCCATTCCCGAAGCCTGCGCCACCTGACCGACAATTTGCTCGCGGTAATTTTCGATGTTCGGCATCACCACAAAACGCAGTGCAAGCACGAGCAATGAAAAACCGACAGCCGCCATGACAGCCAGCCAGAATGCCAGCGACCTCAAGAAAAGAAACGTGCGAACGGCAATTTTAATGATGAAATCCCTGCATATTCACTGTGCGACGGGAAACGCCGCGCATGTTACATTTTAACGGAGCTTTACCCGCTTATGGTTATGGGTCTTTACAGAACCTCTGATTAAGTTCTCCATGAGCCCTGTGAGACTTATTCAGAGGTTCCTTACAACTACATTGCTGGCTTTTTATGAATTTCTCTCCCGCTTCGTTTGGCAACATGCTGACCAAAATGTTCCATGCTTCGCGTTACGCCGAGCGTTTGTGCGCCGCCACCCCCACCTTACTGGAGGAACTGAGGGCGCATGGCCACGAACCTTTCCCCACCTCAGCCATGCACGCCGCCTGCGCAGGCGACCATGACGAAGCTGCCCTGCATCGCACGCTGCGCTTGCTGCGTAAGCGCGTTCTGCTACGCACGATATTTCGTGACCTCAATAACTTCGCTACGCTCGATGAAGTCGTCACCACGGTCACCGCCTTGGCGGAAATCAGCATACAGCAAGCCCTGACCTGGCACAGCACCGCGATGCAAGGCATTTATGGTGTTCCGCGCGGAGAAGAAAGCGCTCAGGCGCAAACGCTGCTGGTCGCAGGCATGGGCAAGCTGGGAGGCGGCGAATTGAATGTTTCTTCGGACATCGACCTGGTTTTTCTCTATGCCGAAGAGGGGCAAACCGATGGCGTCAAAACCATTTCGAACCACGAGTATTTTGCCCGCCTCGGCCGTAAACTGATCGCCGCTCTAGATACACTCACTGAAGACGGCTTCGTATTCCGGGTAGACATGCGCTTGCGCCCATTCGGCGACAGCGGCCCGCCGGTTTGCAGTTTCGCCGCGCTGGAAAATTATTTCATCACCCAGGCCCGGCCCTGGGAACGCTACGCCTGGCTGAAGGCCCGCGCCATAACGGGTCAGGCGCAAAACATCCAGGCCTTCGAGGTACTGGTAAAGCCCTTCGTCTACCGCCGTTACCACGACTATGCTGCCATCGACGAAATGCGCGACCTGCACGCCCAGATTCGCGCCGAAGCCGGTAAACGCGACCGCCTCGACGATATCAAGATTGGCATAGGCGGCATCCGTGAAATCGAATTCATCGCACAACTTTTTCAGCTTATTCGTGGCGGACGCGAAACCAACCTGCAAATTCGCTCCACCCGTCAAGCGCTCACCCAGCTCGAAAAGCTAAAAATTCTTGATATGGAACGGATCGCTTCACTGCAATCGGCCTATGCCTTTTTGCGCAATCTCGAACATCGTCTGCAATATCTGGACGATCAACAAACGCAGATGTTGCCGGCTAGCAATGCAGACCGGCAGCGCATTGCCGCAGCAATGAACGAGGCAGACTGGGCTGCCTTTTTGGCCACGTTGAGTGCGCATCGCCACAATGTGACACGCGAATTCGAAGCGCTGTTTGTGGTGCAGGAACAGGCCACTTCTGTTGCGGCCGCGAGTGCCGGGTTGCCGGCCCGCTGCCATACGATAACGCGCCAGGCCGGCCTGGCTGAAGAGCCAACTACGCAAATCGTCAGCCGGGTACAGGCCTGGCTCACCGCCAGCCGCACGCAAACACTCCCCGCCAAATCACGCGCGCGCATGGAAATGCTGATTCCCCTTGCTCTGAGCGCGGCGTTGGCCGAAGACACCGCCCCGCAAACCTTTTTTCGCCTCTTCAACCTCATCGAAGCCGTCGACAAACGCGAAACCTACCTCGCCCTGCTGATCGAATATCCGCAAGTGCTGGCGCGTGTGGCGCATATCGTCGCATGCAGCGCCTGGGCAGCAGAATTTTTGTGCCGCCACCCCATCCTGATGGATGAATTAATTGAAACGCACAGGGATAAAAAATTCGGCAATACACTTAACTGGAATACCGAACGTAACACCTTGCGCACCATCTGTGATGCCGCAGCAGGCGATATCGAGCGTCAATACGAAATTCTGCGCCATACCAAAAACGCATTGACGCTCCGGCTCAACATTGCCGACATCGAAGGCCATCTCGGTGTGATGGCCCTCTCCGACGAACTCTCGGCGCTGGCCGACCTGCTGCTGGATACCGCGCTGGTATTGGCCTGGCGCGCACTCAGCCCCCAGCCGGGTGGAGTCGATTGGCAACCGCCTGCAGGCTTTGCCATCATAGGTTACGGCAAATTGGGCAGCAAGGAACTGGGCTACGCATCCGATCTCGACCTGGTTTTTCTCTGCGATGAACAGAGTGGTATCGATACAGTGCGTTACGCCAAACTGGCGCAACGGCTCAACAATTGGCTGAATGCCATGACCGCCGGCGGCGTACTTTACGAAACCGACATCCGGCTGCGTCCCGATGGTGAGGCCGGACTGCCAGTTTCCACACTTTCCGCCTTTCGCGACTATCAACTCAACCGCGCCTGGACCTGGGAGCATCAGGCGCTGACCCGCGCGCGTTTTTGCGCGGGCGACCCGGCGCTGGCCGCTCCTTTTGAAGCGATACGCCGGGAAATTCTTTCGCGCCCGCGCGAGCGTGCAGTCTTGAGACAGGAAATTAGCGCCATGCGGGATAAAATGCGCGCCGAAAAAAAGGACCGCGCCGGGCAACTCGACCTTAAACATACCCGTGGCGGAATTGTTGACGTCGAATTCATCGTGCAATATCTCATCCTCGCCTATTCGCACGAGCACCCGGAATTTCTTGGTAATCTCGGCAACTTCGCTTTGCTGACCCGTGCCGCCGCGCTCGGCATCTTGGAGGAAAATCTGGCTGCTCAGATTGCCAAGGCCTACCTCGCCTATCGCGAACGCCAGCACCGCGCCCGTACCAACAATGAATTAAAAACCTGGATCGAGCCGACCGAATTAAGCGTAGAACGGCATGCGGTCATGCGGGCCTGGGCGGATTTATTCGGAGAGACCTGAATGGTTCAATGGAAGAAATATTGAATTAATGAATGGGGATTAATTCACCTACCGTACTAATCAGTGCCCCTCTTACCGATTTGCCCGGATAAAGTTGCGCGATAGCTTGGCAATAAGCCGCAATCTGGTCACGATATTGCCCTGCGTCCGTTTGCCCGGTTTTGTAATCGAGCACCCAGACTTCGGTGTCAAATTCAACCAGACGATCAATCCGCAGTACGCCATTTTCGTTTGCGATTTCGATTTCGTTGAAGGCGCGGATAAATTCACTGACGTCGTAAAAGCGCCGTAGTGCGGGCGTCTCGATAATGCGCGCCGCTGCAGCAAAAGCTGGTGTTGCTACTTGTGTAGCCCTATCCCCGTGTTTTTCGTTGTCCACCCTGCTCGCATGGTGCGGTGCCAATTTTTCCAGCGCGGCATGAATAGCGATGCCGGTTTGTCGCTGCTGATCTAGGGGCGCAATCGCGGTGCGCGCGCCAATCGGTATCGCCCACGGCATGTCCCCAGTTTCCATTCGCGCGCCGCATGTGCTGGAAATCGGTGTTTTTTCCTGGTGCAGGGTAGACTGCTCAGCATCCATTACAGGAGTTGCCGCGTCATTTGCCATTACGGTTTCCGGCCAGCAGGAGGGGGTATTACTTACGCGCTGGCGGGCCCACTCCAGCCAGCTGGTCTTGCGGTTTTCATTTTCATCGGTTTCTTCCTGTGCCGCTGTTTTGGTCAGAGTAGTGCCGCTCATTACAAAATACTGCCGGGCGCGGGTGGCGGCCACGTACAGCAGATTCAGGCGCTCGCGCGCGGTGTAGCGTTCTTCTGCATCGAAGATCGATTGGCGCTTGTCAACGCGCGTTTTCCCGCCATGCGTTGCCTGCCCGGCGACAAAGGAGAAATGGCGCGGCGCAGTGTGCTCCGGCGGCCAATCGATAACCAGGCGATGCGCGTCGTGCGGTTCGCGGGCATTGGCCGCATCGATTAGCCACACGATGGGCGCTTCCAGTCCTTTTGCGGCGTGAATGGTCATCATGCGCACAGCGTCGGGGGTGTGCTGGCCTGGTTCAGTATTTTCTTCGTGATTTCGCACCACGCCTGAATCGGGGGCATCCTGATCCGGTAATGTGTCATAGCTTTTCAATTCTTCGAGAAAGCGCGGCAGACTGGGGTAACGTCCGCTATCGACTTGCAAGGCCAGCGCCATGAAGACGTGCAGATTGGCTACCACCGCGGCTTGCAGCGCTTCGGGCACTGCCGCCGCATAGCGTGCAATGATGTCGCCATGGTGATAAATGCGATCGAGCAGATCGTGCACGGGCAAGGTTTCCATCCATTCCCGCCATATGCGCAAGTGGCGCTGCGCGCGCGCCAGTGGCGTGCAGTCGGCAGTGGCAAAGTGCAGGGTTTGCAAGCGCTGCCACCATGCGCCACCCTCAGCCGCATGCAACGTCAGCAGATTGTCGTCCGTGGCTGCGAATAGCGGCGATTTCAGTATTTGTGCCAGAGCAAGGTCGTCGCTGGGCGTGACAAGAAAGGTCAACAAGGCTGCGAGATCGCGAATTTCCAATGCGGCCATTAAACCCCCGGGGCGCGCGCTGATGTAGGGAATATGTGCTGCCTTTAA
Organism: uncultured Burkholderiales bacterium; assembly: GCA_964598005.1. GTDB lineage: Bacteria > Pseudomonadota > Gammaproteobacteria > Burkholderiales > Usitatibacteraceae > CAZRAL01. The sequence continues at coordinate 40,922 of CAZRAL010000009.1, read as the reverse complement.
CGCCTGTTCAAATGTTTCCAGCGGCAGACGGCGGCGGAACAGCACCAGAAAGTCGCTGTAGCGGGCGGGACGGTACTGCAGCTGCCCTTCAGTATCGGTCTGTGCGATATCCACCTGCCCCACTGCGGCGCGAATCGACGCGGCCAGCGCCTGCGCCTCGGCGGCAAAGCGGTCTTCGGTGTCGTCCGCCAGTGGTGTAAGCAAGGGGTTGCGCCAAACCGTTGCATTTGTAGCTTGCTCTGCTGTTTCGTTTTCTTCTGTTTCCTGTTTGACGGGTTTGGCTCGGGTAACAAAAGGCGGCAACAGGGCCACGCCACCGGGCAAATCCGGCTGTTCGCTGTGATGCGGGGCAAAGCCTGCAAAGCCGGGCCAGTTTTCAAACAGACGATTGACGAATTGCGTTACCGCAGGAGCATTGCGCCGGGTTTGGTCGAGGCGCCCTACGCGCGCATTGAAATGCGTCACAAAGTAATCGCGCGCCTGGTGAAACAGCCGCGCATCGGTACGCCGGAAGCGGTAGATGGCCTGCTTGGGGTCACCGACCATGAATACGGTGGGTGGGTTGTCCGCGGCCACGCTGGCATCCAGCCACGCGGTGAGGCTGCGCCACTGGATCGGGTTGGTATCCTGAAATTCGTCGAGCAAAATATGTCGATAACGGCAATCGAGCCGGTATTGCAGGGTTTCGGCGTGCGCGCTGTCGTTGAGCAATTCAAAGGCGCGCCATTCGAGATCGACGTAATCGAGCTGGCGTTGATCGCGTTTTAGTTTTTCATACACGGCCAGCAACGCCAGGCCCGCCGTTAACGCGTCGCGATTCAGTTGGTAATTGATCTGATCCAGCCGCGCAGTACGTAAACGATCCAGCGCCTCGCACAGGCGCGCGTGCACGTCTGGTACTCCGCTTTTTTCCGCCCACGTCGCAACGATTTTTACCGGCGTATCTTCCAACGTCAGCAAGGCGCGGTATAGGGTGCGATAGCAAGGTTCGGCATCGGTCAGCCGTAGCCCGGCTTCCAGCATGTCGATTCTTTGTCGGGCGGTTTTCGGCAGTTTGGGTTGTGCAGTAAGACTACTCACCAACGCGTGCGCATCGGCCCGGAAAGCTGCGTCTGCCATCCACGCTTGAGTGGGATCGGCATCGGGGTCGATCTGCCATGTCTGCCATATCTGCCATTCGTGTTGCCAATATTGCAGCGCGGTTTCGATGGCGGTGTCGTCGGGCGCATTGGCCGCAATGCCCAGCGTTTCGCGCGCATAAATGCGCCACTCGGTACGGCGGGCGATGAAGTGGCGCAGCAGTTTGCGGGTGTTGAACAGGCCTTGGGTGGCAAACAGGTTATGCAGTGCGGTAGCGGCGGCGGTTTCAGGTTCGCGGTTCAGCGCCTCGGCAAATATGAGCCATGCTTCTTCGATCAACCGGTGTTCGCTGTCGGTCACGCTGCTGTCGCCACTGCCTTCGCCCAGCGGTGCGGCTGCCAGCAGTTGCTGAAACCAGCCGTGAAAGGTCGAGATGGTGAGGCCCGGCGAAGCAAATGCCACTTCGGCAAATAACGCGCGCGCTTGGGGCAGCGCCGCGTCGATTTCGCTTTCGCCTTCACTGAGCATGCGCGCGCGCAGCAAGGCGCGCGCTTCTTCTTCAGGTGCAACCGCCAATTGTTCGAGCAGGTTCATCAGCCGGGTTTTCATTTCCTGCGCGGCCTTGCGGGTGAAGGTAATCGCCAGCAGGCTTGATGGTGCCGCACCTGCAAGCAACAGGCGTAACATGCGCGAGACCAGCAGCCAGGTTTTGCCCGAGCCTGCGCAGGCTTCCACCACCATGCTCTGGCGCGGATCGAGCGCCAGCCGGGTTACGGCTTCGCGTGTGGTGACCGGCTCAATCGGCATCGCGGTCCCAGTGATCGCGGCGGCACAAGCCACGTGCTTCGCAATGCGCACACACGGCCTCCACGCCTTGCGCGGGCAACCCGGCACCGCGATGCAGCGCCTCGAATATAACCGCCAGCCGCTGTTGTGCCTGCTCCCCGGCGGCAGCGGCACCGGCGTGCACGACAGGTTTTACCTCGCCGCGCATGATGCTGAGATAGGCGGCCTCGACGACGGGCGCGGACGAAGCGGTGGCATGGGTCGCTGTGCTTGAAGCGCCGTCCGCGTTTATGTGCACAGCCGAAAGTAGCGCGGCATATACCGGCAATTGCACATCTTCGCCTGCTTGTTTCAGTTTTTTTCTGAGCGTGGCGGCGTCACGCGCTTTGTAGTCGATGACGGCCTGCTCTTTAACAGCAGACTCATTCAGGGCGGGCCGCGAATCGATGCGGTCGAGCCGGCCTTCTAGCGTTAACGTTGTGCCTTCGGTAAGCGGGGTGGCAAACGGAAGGACGAGCGGAATGGAAATCGCACCTGGCGTTTCGCCTTGTTGCCAACGCCAGCCCTCGGCCTCGCGTTGCCGTTGCCACTCGAGGTAGGCATCGATTGCCGACTGCCATTGCAATAACCAGGCGCGGGCAATGAAGTTTTGCTGCATCGCCTCTTTGAACACGGCCGCTGTCTCCTCGGCCAATGCGGCTTTCAATGTCGCCTCTTCCACTGCGGAAACCAGCGGGAAGCGTGCATGAAAGCGGTGCAGAATAGCGTGCACCAGTTCGCCGAAATCGCGCTTGTCCATCGTTTCTTCGATGGCATCGGGCTCGCGTAAACCCAGCACGCCGCGGGCGAAAAATTGATACGGACAATCGACCAGACTTTGGTAACCGCTGGCGCTGATTCGTGCGGGAAGCTGGGCGCTTTTCACCGCAGGCGCAGGAGCACGCGAATTATCTTTAAATGAAACGCCAATATTGGCGCCATTTTCCAGCCATTTTTGGCTGAAAACGCCCGTCGATATTGGTAGTTTTATATTTTGTACGATTTCCGCACCCTGCCGGCGCGCTTCCACGATCAGCGCGTGCACCCACGGCGCAGGCGGCATGGGTTCAGCCGCGGCATCGGATTGCCAGTTGATGTAGCAAACCGGTGTGCGTTGCATCAGCCTGGCCAGATCATGGGTGATGGATTGCATCTGTTGGATATGGGTAGGCAAGCCGAGAATATGCCGCACCGATTGGTTGAATACGCTGCCCGCCACTGGTGTGCCCGGCAGGTTGGACGCCGATGCGCCGATCACCAGCACGCCCTCGAAGGATCGCAAACGGGTGGCTTCCAGCGAAGTCAGCACAATGGGGCTGGCGATGGTGACATCGCGAAAACGCGCGGCTTCCAGTTCGGCGCGTAACCAGTCCAGCCACTCGCTGGTGGATAACAACATGCTGGTGGCGGCTACATCGTTTTCCAGTTGATCCAGCACGGTGAGTAACCCGTGACCAGCCAGGTCGCATGTCAAGCCGGCCTCCATGCCCAACGCAACCAGACTGGTGCGCAGGGTTTTCAGCCATCCAGACGGGGTGCGCCGCTGCGAGGAAAAAGCACGGTCGGCTTCGACCAATCGCGCGATGATCGCATCGGCATCGTGCAGGGATGCAGCGGTAGCGTCGTCTCCTGTTACGCGCTCGGCATGTCGGGTCAGCGCCTCGTGCAAACGCGTAAGGCCCGCTACAACGCCCGCCCGTCGTGCAACCCGTTCGAGCGTGTCGATGGCGGCCTGCAAGCGCGCGCGGCCCCACTGTTCTCGCCAATCGGTAAAAATGAAGGGCGATTTCAGCAAGTCGAACAAGGTCGTGTGATAGAAGCCATCCTGCCTTGCTTCCAGCCAGCGCATGATGGCCGTGGCGCTCACTGTGGTCGAGTACGGCCAGCCGATTTCATCCTGCATCAGAATCGCATCGCGCTCGGCCAGCGCGCGCAGGCGACGCGCGGTCAAGCGGTCAAGCGCCACAATGGCGATGTTGCGCTTGCCCTCAATCAGCCACTGCTTCAGCACGCTGAGCGCAGCATGCGCCTCTTCTTCCACATCGCGCGCCACGCTGCATTGCAGCCAGGTACTGTCACGGCTTGTGTGGCTGGTAGCATCGGCCCCGCCCGGCGCAGCGGCGAAGGCATGGGCGATAAAGTTGCCGCGCGCCGAATCATCGGTTAAGGTCGCATCGATCAATAAAGCGGGGGCCTGGCTGGCATATGCCTGCACAAAAGCCTGCTCGCGGCGCGTCAGCGCTTCACTGCCAATAATGTACAAAGGCCCGGTGGGATGCGCGGCCCATGCCGTCAGCTGCAAGGCGTAGAGCGTGGCCCGGTCAGCCTCCCCATTGGCCGGTTGCGCCAGCGTGCGCCAGATATCGTAAGTCAACGTGGCTTCAAAACTGAGATTGCTATTGGTTTTACCGATTGCATAAGTGCGCGCCAGAGTGTGGCTGTGTTCCTGCAGCGTAGCAGGCAACGCGGTCATGTGATGGGTGAGCCCATCGATGAGGTTGACCAGTTCATGCGCCACGCGCAAACACTCAGCCGGTAAAAACCAGCGCTGTTTTTTTAGCGCTTGATATACCTGCAGCACACGCTCGCTGTCATTCACTACTTTGACTGGGTCGGCAATCTGAATCGTGGCAGCCATGTTTTCCAGTGTGCCGATGCGCGGCAGCATGATAGTGGGATGCCCCTGCAAGGCGGCTTCCTGCACCAGTGCGCGCTTCAAGGCAGGTGCGGCGTGCGTTGTGATGATGACGGTGGACGCGGAAAGATCCGGCAAGCGGGCGGCCTGTTGCGCAACGATCAGGCGTGCGGCTTCAGCAATAAGGGTGGCCGGTGAAAAACACGCCTGCTGGAACAAAGCGCCAGATGATATCGAAGCGCTCATAGGCGAACGCTGCTTATTTTACTTCCCTGAGTCCTGCCCCCGCGCAGGCGGGGGCCTAAGTTGAATATGGTGCAGCTTGGCCCCCCGCCTGCGCGGGGGCAAATCCAGAATGTTCGGCAGATGGAAAAAAATTTCACCGAAAAGGTCCCTTCGGCAGGGAAACCACTTTGCTTCTGCGTAACATCTGCAGTCGGGTTTGAGTGCAGGCGAGAAACTCTATTTCTCGAGAAGATGCGCTTTGTCCTTGACCTTGACCCACTCGTCAGCATCGGCAGGAGCGGCTTTGCTTTCGACGATCGGCTTCCAGACTTTGGCCAGGTCGGCGTTGATGGCGATGAATGCGCGCTGGTTCTCGGGCACATCGTCCTCGGCAAAAATGGCCTCGACCGGGCACTCGGCCACGCACAGCGTGCAATCGATACATTCGTCGGGATCGATCACCAGCATGTTCGGCCCCTCGCGGAAACAATCGACCGGACAAACATCGACACAATCGGAGTATTTGCACTTGATGCAGGATTCGGTAATGACGTAGGTCACAGCGGCCTCGGTAAACAACGGAAATAAAATATCATTTTAGCAGAGGCACCCTGATCTTCTTACCACTACTGATTATTTGATGCAATAGTCTGCCCCTCCCATCAATATAGTTCTGTCGCTGTGTATTGTTATTCTTGTTTTCCGCGCTTTATCGCATCATCATTTGCTTTTTATTGACCCCATATGGCACTGGTCTGGCGCAATGCGTCAAGCATGGCCGCCATAGCCGCTAATTTGCGCATGTTGCCTCCCACTGCTTCGTTATGTAACTGATGTTACGCACTGCAGAGGAGAAACATTTTTACCGGAAAAGCCATTTTCATAGGGAAGCCGCTTCGCCTGCGCGTAACATCAATTATGTAATTTTTGACTGTCAAATTTTGGCAATGGCAATGACCACGAATTGATCAGCGTAGCGGCATTGGAAAGAGGCCAAACTCCTGCTGTATCGAAGCGTTTATCGTTGATCAAACGCGCGACGATTTGGCGAGTCGCCTTTGAGACGTTCTGGCGCGGCAACTGATTGAAAAATCCAGCTTGCCTGGCGCCAATGTTAAAAAACCAGGTTGATATCAAATCGAAGTCGTTATCATCTCCCATTTCGGTCAAAGCAGCCATTAATGTAGTACGTTCCTCCGAACCCGGCTCGCCAGCGTCTGGCAACGCAACCTTCAATATTGAGGATCCGCGCTCAGGCTGCAACCGTGCGGCAGCTACCACCCACGCGCTTTTATTACGGCCACGTTCAATTAATTCGTCAGCCATTTCCCGACGCAAGAGTTGGGGTGCTTTGGACAAAATCCATTTCATGAGTCGTTCATATGACCAATAATTGGAAGTACTCCGAACATGCAAATCGGGATCATCACTGGGCATCTTCCCACGCAAGACAGAGAGCAATGCATCCGCACCGCGTCGTTTGGCCGCTTCAATCAACTCAGCTTCAGTAACCAGAATCTCGCTACCATTCTGACCATTCAAATAAAGCAACGTCCAATCACGATCAGCCGCTGGAAGCGCATCAATTCGCTTTCTCAAGCGAATAATATCTGCATGGTATTCAGGCGGTGTAGGCATACCACCTCGTCCGGCGCGCGCCAGTTCAACTGCAAACCAGCTTGCACTAAATTTCCGCTCTTTCCGTTGCGCCCAGTAATTCGAGAAACCTGGAACTTCCTTTGAGCTATCATTACCGCCGTAAAGTCCCGCGTGGTCAAGATAGAAGGCCACCATCGCCTTGGCCACATCACCTACGCTTTGTTTTTCTGTTGCCTCTGGTTTCATCGCCTTGGCCACATCGCCTACGCTTTGTTCTTCTGTTGCCCCTGGTTCAAACCAGCTCGAATTTATGTACTAGCTATGTTTCGGGAACGTTGGGGCTGTATCCCCTGATAATTCCACGATCAGCGGTAACAAATGAGGGTCGTTACGATGAAAGAGTGCGGCCAACGCGAGGGTACGAACTTTGGGATTTTCATGGTGACGCAGAGGAGCAATTTTTGCGACGGCGATCTTGGGATCAATTATTCGATTTAAGAGATATAAATAGGTAGGTTTCTTATCGTCTAGGAAGCAGGAATAATTTGCGCGATTATAAAGAAAAGAATGCAAATTAAATATTTTCAATTCTTTAGCTATATATTCGATTCTTTTTCGTAACGATTGTGGTGATCGAGCGACATCATCATAAAGATCAGTATGTTTACGATAAAACTCCACCATCAATTTAGCCACATCACCCACGCTTTGTTTTTCTAAAGGTGACTTTAGTAGCCATTCAGTCATCCCTTCTCCCTCTTGTTGTGCCTTATGGCGAGGAAACGTTGGAGCCGTATCTTTTGATAATTCCACGATCAACGGTAATAAGCGCAGATCATTACGGTGAAATAGCGCAGCCAACGCCAGGGTACGAACTTTAGGGTTTTTATGGTGGCGCAAAGCAGCGATTTCTGTGACTGCTATCTCAGGGTCAAGCACCTGATTCAAGAGTTGAAAATAGGGATAATTTTCATAGGCTATCGCGCTGATATTCGTGCAATTATTAAGAAAAGGTATGGATTCAAAAAACTCAAGTTGCACAGCAATCTGCTCGAATTTTTCGCGCACCGATTGCACTTTCGGAGTGGCTTGTGTTTGAGACCAACCATGAGTGATTATTCCATTCTCAATAAATGCAGAAGCGAAAAAGAAAAAGGCTAGAAGCCATGGCCTCAATGTAAATTTTTTAATATTCATTTTATCTCTCGGATTTTTATTCCACGTTATTGGCATTGATAGAAATGGTAAGGTGCACGGAAAGCAAACATGTACTGGACTCATAATACAATGGACATATGGCAACACTGTTCTACAGTAATGTTGATTTATATCTTCTCGATCTCTCTTCGCGGCCTGCCATTAATAGCGAACACGAATTTAACCGCAGTCTGATTTTCCGCGGTGCAGCAACACGTTTCTCCACAAATGTCTTTTTTTCCGTTACCATGCCTATTAGAAACGTTCGTTTCTTCATGTTAATACTAATATCACTTTTCCCAGAATCGAGGTTACCGTGAGCGAACACACTGTCCATATTTCCGATGCTACTTTTGAATCTGAAGTCCTGCATTCGCAAGTTCCTGTTTTGGTCGATTATTGGGCTGAATGGTGCGGCCCCTGCAAGATGATCGCCCCCATTCTCGATGATGTTGCGCGCGAATATTCGGGCAAGCTCAAAATCGCCAAACTCAATATCGATGAAAATCAGGAAACGCCGCCCAAGTTTGGCATCCGTGGCATTCCCACTCTGATGTTGTTCAAGAATGGCAACGTGGAGGCCACCAAAGTCGGTGCACTTTCCAAATCGCAGTTGAATGCCTTTATTGACAGCAATATCTAAACGCTTTATTGTTCACCTGTATCCGTTTGGCCGGATACGTTCTGCAGGTCTCCCGCAACGCAAAAAATAAAACAATATTGGTCATGCGGGAGTTCTGGATTTCAGTCCTGACCGTATTTTCCGGTTCACAATAACCACGCTTTTCTTTGCCCTGGATAATTTTTCCCTATGCTTCTTTCCGAACTCAAACTCAAACATGTTTCCGAATTGTTGGAAATGGCTGCACAGCTTGAATTGGAGGGTGCTAACCGTTTACGCAAACAGGAATTGATTTTCGCTTTGTTGAAACATCAAGGCAAAAAAGGCGAAAGCATCTACGGGGATGGCACGCTGGAAGTCTTGCAGGATGGTTTCGGCTTTCTGCGCTCTCCCGATACGTCCTACCTGGCGGGGCCGGACGATATCTATGTCAGCCCCTCGCAGATTCGCCGCTTTAATCTGCATACGGGCGATACCATCGAAGGGGAAATACGCACCCCCAAGGAAGGCGAACGTTATTTTGCGCTGGTCAAAGTTGACAAGGTCAATGGCGAAGCGCCGGAAAACACCAAGAACAAAATACTTTTTGAAAACCTGACGCCGCTGTTCCCGGACAAGCCTTTCCTGCTTGAACGCGACATCAAGTCCGATGAAAATATCACCGGCCGCGTTATCGACATCATCGCCCCTATCGGCAAGGGCCAACGCGGCTTGCTGGTGGCCAATCCCAAGTCGGGTAAAACGGTGATGCTGCAACATATCGCGCACGCCATTGCCGCTAATCACCCCGATGTGATCATGATCGTGCTGCTGATCGACGAGCGCCCCGAGGAGGTGACCGAAATGCAGCGCACGGTCAAAGGCGAAGTCATCGCTTCCACCTTCGATGAGCCGGCCACACGTCACGTGCAAGTGGCTGAAATGGTGATTGAAAAAGCCAAGCGACTGGTCGAACACAAAAAGGACGTGGTGATTCTGCTCGATTCGATCACCCGTCTCGCGCGCGCCTACAACACGGTAGTGCCCGCCTCCGGCAAGGTGCTGACTGGCGGTGTCGATGCCAATGCGCTGCAACGCCCGAAACGCTTCTTCGGCGCCGCGCGTAATATCGAAGAAGGCGGCTCGCTCACCATTATCGCTACCGCCCTGATCGACACGGGTTCGCGTATGGATGACGTAATTTACGAAGAATTCAAGGGTACTGGCAACATGGAAGTTCATCTGGATCGCCGTGCAGCTGAGAAGCGCGTGTATCCAGCCATCAACGTCAATCGCTCCGGCACACGTCGTGAGGAACTGCTTATCAAGCCCGACTTACTGCAAAAAGTCTGGTTATTGCGCAAACTGCTTTATGGCATGGATGAACTGGAAGCGACCGAATTCCTGGTCGATAAACTGAAACAAACCAAAAATAATGCCGAGTTTTTCGATTCGATGAGAAAAGGAAATTAAGGCACATCTGAAGCAGCGCCATAAGTTGAGACACCATAAATTGCACCTTGCTCCATTTTGTTATTTATTGCATAATTTTAAATTGTTTGGTTTAAGGAAAGATGATGAAATCTGGCATTCACCCCGAGTATAACGACGTCGTGTTTTTTGATTCGTCCTGCGACTTCAAATTTTTGACCCGTTCAACCATTGATGTCAAAAATCGTGAAAAAGTAAAATGGACCGATGGCAAGGAATATCCGCTGATTCGTATCGAGATTTCTTCCGAATCGCACCCTTTCTTTACCGGTAAGCACAAGGTTGTAGATACCGCCGGTCGTATCGATAAATTCAAGCAGCGTTATGCGCGCTCCGCTCCCAAAGCGGCGGGTAAATAAGTTATTTGATATATGAACAAAAAGGCAGCTTCGGCTGCCTTTTTGTTTTTAAAAGTTTGTCGAGCCTGATGATGCAGTAGACTTCTTTCGATCAAGCGCAGCAAGTTTCGAAAGAAGTCTAGTACTGAAATTTTCTCCATCTCCCACAGGGCGCCACACACACGGTTTTTTTTGCCACATGGACCGGTTAACAACAATCAAGCAAACAATCACTTTTGACGGCTCGGCCTCACCGGTCAAAACATGGCTATTTGCCATTGTTTGCATCGCCTGGATCGTGCCGGGCTTGATTGGGCATGACCCATGGAAAACCGATGAAGCCCTTGCCTTCGGTATCGTATACACAATGCTGCGGGATGGCGATGGGCTGGTTCCAGTGTTCGCAGGCCACGCTTATCCTCCGCTCTATTACTGGAGTGCGGCACTATTCGCCAAACTGTTCGCCTGGGCGTTGCCCTTGCATGACGGGGCACGGCTCGCCAGCGGCTTTTATATGGCGATCACTCTCGCATTCACGGCCATGACCGCCAGAAGGCTGATTGACGAACGTGCAGGCCGCATCTGTGTGCTGTTACTGATCGGTTGCCTCGGACTATTATTGCGCGCACATGAAATCAATCCGGAGCTGGCTGGACTTGCTGGCATGTCGATTGCCTTATTCGGCATGACCCGGGTTCGTTCCGATGCCTGGCGCGGCGGTATGTTGATCGGTCTGGGCGCCATGCTGAACGCCCTCGCTCTTGGGGCGGCCTCTGCCTTCATCGTTATCGCCAGCATGGCGTGGGCGGGCGTGTGGATGCGCGAATGGAACAATCGCATTTTTGTGCGTGGCATGGTTATCGCCACGTGTATTGCCCTTGCCGCCGCTGCCTTGTGGCCGCTGTTGTTACTGAGCCAGCGGAATCTGCCCAATGATATGTGGCTCGATGCAGCACTGGGCTGGTCAGCCGCATATCCTACGCAAGGTTTCGAACCGTTTTATTTTTTGCGCATCCTGATCTGGTACGCACTGCCGGCGTGGCCCATTGCGGCGTGGGTGTGGTGGAAAGGGCGGCGCACATTGCGTGAGCGCATCGAAACCGCGGTGCCTTTCGCCGGATTCCTCGCCATGCTGGTGCTGATCATCTGCTTAAAGCCGTCTCGCGATGCGTCGGCGATGATCTTGCTGCTGCCGTTATGCCTGGCTGCAGCGCAAGGGCTGGATCGCGTATCGCGCAGCCTGGCCAGTTTTCTCGACTGGTTTGGATTGATTTTTTTTGGCTGGCTGGCGCTCATGCTTTGGACAGGCTGGACGGCTGCACAAACCAGCTTGCCGCGCGGCGCAGCGCGCTGGGTCAGCCGTCAGGTACCGGGCTATGAGCCGGTCTTCGCTGGATGGATATTCGCACTGGCACTGGTATTGACTTTGATCTGGCTGTTTGCAGTGTTGCGCACGCGGCGCTCCAACCGGCGCGCCATTGTCAACTGGAGCGCCGGTATGACGCTGGTCTGGATGTTGACCAATCTGCTCTGGCTGCCTGCCATCGATCATGCGCGCAGCTATCGCAGTGTAGCCGCAGCCATACGCCTTGCCCTGCCACTGGATACAACATGTATTGGCGAAATTGGGCTGGGCGATGCGCAACAGATCTCGCTCGATTACTTCGGCAATCTGCGGTTCAGCCGCGCCAGAAGTGCACAAAAAGTATCTTGCAATATGCTGCTGGTTCAAGGCATGAAAGATAATGCGCCGGAAATCGCATCGAACTGGTCTTTGCTCTGGGAAGGCGCGCGGCCTGGCGATAATGTAGAGCGATTCTGGCTATATCGCAATCTTTCAACAACACATTAAAGGATTTTAGTGAACCGCCAAATCATTGGCGATCAATTCGATCCAGTGCTGGATAGGCGGGCCGCCATTTTGACTTAACCCACTTTCAATATGCGTCAGGCAGCCGATATTGGCGGTGACGATCCGGCTGGGCCGATTGGCTGTCAGCGCTTCTACCTTATTGGCCAGCAAACGCTGGGAAAGCTCGAGCTGCAATAGAGAATACGTACCCGCCGAGCCGCAACAGAGATGACTGTCGGAAACCGAAACCAGTTCATAGCCTGCATCGAGCAGAATTTTTTCGACTACCCCAGTAATTTTCAAGCCATGTTGCAGGCTGCACGGGGAGTGAAATGCAATCTTGTCCCGCATTACATTTTTTTGCTCTTTCAATCGCTTGCCGAGCGTTTCTTTCTCCGCGCCAATAACCTGGCTAATATCCCGAAACAAGGCTGATATAGCGCGCGCTTTTTCAGCATATACAACATCGTGGCGTAACAAATGCGCATAATCGGCCACCATGGTTCCACAACCACTTGCGGTAACGACAATGGCCTCGATACCCTGTTCGATGTAGGGCCACCAGGCATCGATATTTTGTCGCGCCAAAACCAGGCCATTCTGCTGATAGTCGAGGTGATGCGAAATCGCGCCGCAACATTTGGCCTGGGCAGTGAGAATGAGTGAGATGCCCAATGCATCCAGAACATGAGCCGCCGAAACATTGATGTCTGGTGCCAGCGCGGGTTGCACACATCCATCGAGAATCAGCATGCGGCGCGGGTGGCGCACCGCGGGCCAGGGCCGGGCCAATCGCCGGGAGGGAATTTTTCTTGCCAGCGTGTCCGGCAGTATATTTTTCAGCAGTCGGGCGCTGCTCAATAGTAACGCAAATAAACGGCGTTGCAGCAACACCTTGTGCAATATCCAGCGCTTCAATGCGGCGGCCGATTTGCGCCCCACCCGCTGCTTAACCACCTCACGGCCAATATCGAGCAGCCGCCCATATTGCACCCCGGAAGGGCAGCTTGTTTCACAAGCCCGGCAGCTCAAACAACGATCCAGGTGCAACTGGGTTTTTTCGCTAACCGGTGCACCTTCGAGCATCTGTTTGATCAGATAAATGCGCCCGCGCGGGCTATCGAGCTCGTCGCCCAGCAAATTGTAGGTGGGACAAGTTGCTAAACAAAAACCACAATGTACACATTGACGCAGGATACTTTCCGCTTCCTGACCGGCAGCGGTGTTTTGGATAAATCCGGAAAGATGGGTTTGCATAAATAATCGCTATGATTGACTAGGTACCAAGACGCTCCAGGAAAGCGCCGATCTGAAAGAGTTATTCATCGATTTGACAACCATCCATGTACACCAGCACCCGGCCGACCTGGAGCGCGTTGACGCCCCGGTTTTTCTTGGCGATGCTGCTGATGGTGATCTCTAGCATGCCCTTTAAGATCTTGTTTCTCTGTATCAACTCTTATAAATTTTGGTATTTCCGCATAAAATCCCGGTCGATTTTATTCTTCCAATACCATGCCCATGCGCCTTCCCGGGTGCAATTGCCCCAGGAAGCAAGCGCGTAGCGGTTCCCCGTACTGACCAAAGAAAGCGCCCGCGATTGGGGACGATAAGGTTTCAATGCATGGCTGGCCAGAAAATTTCTCAGGTTGGTTTCCAGCGGTGGCCCAGCTCGTACAGCGTAAACGCCCGATTTGGGGTAAACGGCATCGATGATGCTTGCACAGTCGCCAGCCGCAAAGACATTGGGATGCGAAACCGATTGCAGGTAGGCATTGGTGAGAATAAATCCCGATTCGTTAACGCGAAGGCCTGATTGGCCTGGCCACGAAGCCGCTGCCGGGCCAGTCGCTACAACGATAAAATCCGCCTCGACGATTCCGCCGCTTTGCAGATGCAACTGGTGCGACGCGATATGCGCTACCGCTTGCCCGGCCATGATACCGATACCTCGCTTGCTCAGAATGCGTTTAAGGCGCGGCCCGATTTCTGGAGGAAAATCGGTAGCAGAAATAAGAGTAATGCCCACATCGTGTTGCCTGAATGCATGATGCATGGCCAGCGCCAGTTCGCAGCCGCCCAGACCTGCCCCGACAAATACGATATGCGTTTGCTGGCGCAACGAGGTGCGCGCTTCAATCTTAGTTTTAAGTTCGATGTAAGCCTCGATGAATTGCTCGATAGGGCGGATGGCAATCGCGTGTTCGGCTGCGCCGGGAATACCTTGCTCCGCCGCAGCCGAACCGGTATCGATCGAGAGAATATCGAATGGAACCGCGTGCCCGTTCGCACAAATAACCCTCTGCGTGGCGAAATCAATTTTCGTTGCAGCCGTTTCCAGAAAGACTGCGCCAGCCCCTTCAGCCAGCGGCATCAAAGGAATGACACAATCGATGAGATCATAGTGTCCCGCCACCCAGCCCGGCAACATGCCGGAATAGACCTGGCGCGAAAATGGCGAAATCAAACTGATTGTCGTACCAGGGATGGGTTTACTGGCAATTGATTTCAGCACATGCACATGCGCGTGCCCACCACCCAGCAATAGCAAATTTTTGCTCATTTGGCCGTGAACGTGACCTCGCTGAACCAGGCAGTGACGCGTTCTTTGGTTTGATCCGTGTCGTTGCCGATGGCGACTCCGCTAATGCGCGGCGGTTCGGCACCAAAGGCGGAACGGAAATCTGCCGCGACATCGCGCGATTCCGAAACCCATTGACCAATACGTCCGCTGCCGCTTTGCAGCACGATTTTACGCACCCGCTCAGTATAGGGGCTCCAGCGTGTATAACCTACGGGGTGCCGGTTATCCCACACATAGCATAGTGCGGCTGTAGGAACGTCTGGCCCGGCGACCATACGAGCTAGGCGAATTTTGGTACGTTGGGTAAAAGAAAGCGACTCCAGCGGTACTTCGAAAAAAACGTACACACGGGCCGCAAAGTCATCCCCTGTACGGCGATCCATCTCAGCTTTTTCAAGTACGCGGTTAACCTTCCAGCGCCATTTCAACATCGGCGTTGTATGCGGATCGATGGCAAATGGCAAACCCAGGCTACCAGCAGAATGATTCGACTCGACTTGCAATACTGTCGCGGCCGCTTCGCTACCCTCCACCAGCGAAAACAAATTCAGCTTCGTCTTTGGAATGGTAATAACGCGAAATAACGTCGGCAAAGCCTGCCCCGGTTTCAGTGTGGAAAAGGGAGGTATGTTTTCGGGAGGTATGTTTTCAGCGTAGACAGGCAATCCCCATAAAACTAGAAAAAATAAAATAAAGGGGGGTTGGATCATTTGCATAAGGGAACAAAAATACCCGCTTCTGCAAGGCGTTGCAGATCGGCTGGAACATCGACATCCCAAAGCATATGAAGTTCTTTCACACGCCAGCCCATCAGATCCACGTTGCGCCGCGTATCGCGCATAACATGGGGCCCGCTCCACGCAATATCATTGAACAAGCGCGCATCGGCACGCGCCGCGCCGATTAGCACATAACCGCCGTCTTCTGCAGGCACCACCACTACCTCATGACTGGTTAGCGCCGCTGCTGCATCACACAGATCGCTCATTGACAACGCCGGACAATCGGTGCCGATAATCAGCGCGCACGCATATTTCTGCAGCCCTTGATGTAAGGCATCAAACATGCGCGTGCCTAGATCGCCGCCGGATTGTGACATGAGCATAACGTTATATTTTCTGGCGCATGTGGCGAAAAAATCATGATGCTCATCGGGAGCACAGCATAATATCACCTGCCCCAATCCCGCCTGGGTGGCTGTTTTTAGCGCTTTGTGCACCATAGCGCAATATAACTGCGTCGCTGCGGTGGCCCCAATAGCCGGGATCAGGCGCGTCTTTGCTTGCCCTTCGATCGGAGCCTTGGCAAATACAATGACACAGGTGCTAGCAGCGTTTTCCATAGTAGGCGCGATGCAATGCATGCGGATCAGCGCCGAAAAAATACGCCAGCCGTAAACGCCACATCAATAAAATGGTGCGCCACACCCCATGTGTTTCCCAGCGCCGCCCGGAAGTAAGAATGCGTTCACCAAGGCATACGGGCGGCCCCAGCTGTTTCAAGCGTGTAGTCATTGCCACATCTTCCATTAAGGGAATCGATGGAAAACCGCCCAGCCGTTTAAAAATATCGGTGCGCATAAATAACCCCTGATCGCCGGTTGCAATGGACGTCAGCCACGAACGCCAGTTCATGAACCAGGCCACCACGGGCAGGAAAAAATGCTGGCCCGCAATCGATACGTCAAATCGGCCCCATATACGACCAAAAACAGTAATGCTTTCGGTTATCAATCGGTCCGCATCGGCAGGCAGTTGCGAATCGGCATGTAGAAATAACAACACCTCTCCTTTTGCAATAGTTGCCCCGGAATTCATTTGCAAAGCCCGGCCTGTTGGAGCGGAAAGAACATGGTCGCACAGTGCCAGGGCTGCTTCCCGGGTTCGATCCGTGCTGCCACCATCTACAACAATAACTTCGACCCTGCGCGCGCGCATCGGCTGCAAGGGGGCGAGTGTTGCGACGATGTTTGCTTCTTCGTTAAATGCGGGAATGATAATGGAAAGCTGCATACCGCTATTTTAGCGGGATTGGCATGAGCGAGTAATGTTACGCCCTGCCGAGAGGAAAACTTTTCACCGGAAAAGCTATTTTTTCACAGGGAAGTTGCGGTACCTGAGCGTAAAGTCGGTCTTTAAAACATTCACACAAACTGCGTAACAGGAGAGCCAGCCCAACGCATTGTTTAGCCGCACAAGTGCCTAAAAATTTGTCGCCCTAGCGAAAGCAGGGCCTAGTGGCATTTTTGAATTTTTGCGATGACGATCGACCAACAAAGTCACTGGATTCCCGCCTTCGCGGGAACGATTGTGGCGACGTATCACTGGGGAGGCCAATTTTCATTGGGAAGCTGTTTTGCCTCTACGTAACATCCGTAAAGAAAACAAAACTCCGGTATCAGCGCGCTTCTTCGCGCACTTTTGTCTGAGTCTGTTGATGCCCACCAATAGTCGGGTTACCATTAATAATTGACAGTTGCGTACGAGGGCCATAGTAGGGCAGAATCGGGCTCTATAGCACCAACATGCCAAACCCAGCAGTTGGCAAAACATAGAAAAACCAGTGATCCTTTTCCATTAATGGTAAATAAACCGCCTTTATCACGCGAGCCGATGTCCAGCATGGATGCTGCGTGGCTGCGTATGGCGCATCCTGCCAATCCCATGGTTATTATCGGTGTGATGACTTTCCAGAAAAAACTGGATGTCAAAAAACTCTGTATGGTGCTTGCCGAGCGTTTGCCGGCCTTTCCCCGCCTCAAACAAAAAGCAATTCAGGACCATAGCGGCACCTGGTGGGAAACTGATAAGCATTTCGATCTGGCGCATCATCTGAAACGTGCCAAATTGGACAGACGAGGTGGTAAAAAGGAACTGGAAACGTTTATTGGCGCGCTGGCTGGTGAAAGCCTCGATTTTACCCGGCCGTTATGGCAAATCCTTCTCGTTGAAAATTACAGCGGTGGTTGTGCGCTGGTAGTACGTATTCATCAGTGCTACGCTGATGGTGCTGCCTTGGCTGGTGTACTGCTGGCGCTGACCGGAAAAACGGCGACGGAAAGTCTGGCCCCCGCAAAAAAACTGGAGGGGCAAGCCGGCAGTGTAATAAATTTCAGGAATTTCAGAGATTTTTGGCACAGCGTTTCCAAACCGACTACCCACATCTGGAATGCGGCGACAAAATTGATGCGCGGTATTCTCGAGCAAGGGTTAGAAATCGTGAAGGAGCCTGAGCATAGGCCTGAGTTAGGCCCCCCGCATATGCGCGAATTTGCTGCGAGGGGCATGGAACTGGCCGAGGCGCTGCGCCGGTTCACGCTGATGACACCAGATGCCAAAAGCCAGCTCAAGGGTCATCCGAGGCACCATAAATGTGTTGCCTGGAGCGCACCGCTGACGTTGACTGAGGTAAAGACGATTGGTAAAACCCTCGGGTGCTCGATCAACGATGTGTTGCTATCTATCGTTACGGGTGCATTGCGCAATTATCTGCAACAGCGCGGCGCGGTCACCAGTGATGAGGAATTGCGCGTGGCGGTGCCGGTCAATTTGCGACCGCTCGAAAAGGTCACTGAATTGGGCAACCAGTTTGGTCTGGCTTTTATCGCGCTTCCGGTCCAGATCGACGATCCCGTCGAACGCTTGCACCGTATCCACGAGCGCGTACAGGCAGTGCGCAAGACTCATCAAGCCGTGGTGACCTCAATGCTGTTGAATGCTATTGGCCTAGGCCCAAAAATTATGCAGGATCAAATCGGCGCACTGATCGGTCGTAATGCAACGGCGCTAGCCGCTAATTTGCCCGGCCCGCCCTATCCACTTTACCTGGCTGGCCGGGAAATTGCTGAGATCGTTTTTTGGACGCCGCAATGGGCTGGCATTGACTTGGGATTTTCCTTCCTCACTTATCAGGATCAGGTGCAAATCGGGCTGATTGCCGATGCTGGCCTGGTGTCCGACCCTCACAATATAACCGACCAGTTAGGCGCGGAATTTGAAAAACTGGTGCTAGCCACTTTACTCGGCCCTTATGGGCCGGGCGATGCAAAAACACTGGGCACGTTTGCTGCCCCCGCCGCTGCAAAACCTCGACCAGCACATGACAACAAAAAAATGGCCAAGCCGAAAAATTAAGGAACCTCTGAATAAGTCCCACATGGCCGCGCGCTCGGCTTTCCGGGATGGGATGCAAGGCGCGGTGTGCAGCGAATGGTCGGCAGCCGCGAAGGGGGTAGCAGGCTCCGCGCACGAAGTGCGTGGAGGCGACCCCGTAGCAGAACATTTAGCCGCAGCAAACGCGGCTGCAATTGTACGCCTGCGCGGTCGCATCCCCGTGAACGGGGCCCCTGCTCTTCGCTGCGGCGTACCCTTCGCAAACACCTCAACACAGCAGACCGCCCGCGCATTTGACAACTGCGCCAGCCTTCGGCCCACGGCAAGCCAGAGGCTTGCCGGTCCCGCAAGCGCCAAGCCAAGCAGTTGGCTTGGCGAAACCCTTGCGGTACCCCATGCGGGTTTTGACAAGAATAGTCCATCTTCGGCGTGCCTTGCCGCAGGCGGAGCAGGTTCCAAAGGCGCTGAGGACTCAGTGCCTTTGGATGCGACCCGAAAGGCAAGGCGATTGCTCCGGTTTCGCGGCCTGTGCTGCGCGAGGCTATCGCTACGCCGAGGCCTCCTTGGCTTCGTATCAACGGATACAATCTGCCGATGTTGGCAACTACGATGCCTTGAATCTCATCTATTCTTGTCAAAACGCAGCTCATGGAGGACTTAATCAGAGGTTCCTTAAGTAACTGATGTTACGCACTGCAGAGGAGAAACATTTTTACCGGAAAAGCCATTTTCATAGGGAAGCCGACAAAATCAGTTTTGATTTAGCAATGGAATGACTTATGGAATGACTCATGGAATGAGTGATTTATTCAAACAGATTATCTGTGATTCACGATTTTATAGTTTGGTCTCAGATGGCTTCCAGGTAGTACGTTCATGCTGCTCCTGGCAGGGCAAACAGCGTTGCGCCGTAGGCAAGGCCAATAATCGCTTGAAGTCGATAGGGCCTTGGCAAGCAATGCAAAAACCGTAATTATTGTTTTCCAAGCTTTCCTTGGCGATTTCAATCGCCTGTAATTCGTCGGTATTTTTTGTCAGTATGCTGGTATCCAAACTTTCCTGTAAATCGGCGATTGATTGTTCGGAGTCGTCGCCGTTATTTGCTTCCAGATCAGACGTATCGCGGCTGGTTCGTTGCTGAATTGCCATGCTCATTTTTTGCCGTAATAGGGACTCCTGTTCCAGAAGGAGTTTCTTGAGTTGGCCAATTTGTTCAGATGTCAACATATTGTTTTATGCAAAGATTAGGCTTGAGCCTTAAACATGGGTCAATTTATTGCGTAATTGGTCGAGAGGCAGGTCGCTAAAATCACGTTCGATTGTTTTTATGATGATTTTTTAACTTGTGAATTCAATTGGCTAAGCAACACCCCATGGAAAGGGTTGGAAGCCACCACAATCAAATGGGAAAATTGATTATGTCGCCGACTACCGTCAAGCCATTTTGAGATTTCTGCGGCAAAATGCTCTAGCGAATTCCGGTGCGGATCGGTATGGGGCGCTAATGCAGCGCTCGAGCCAGTTGGGCTTTGTGACCGGCTTGGACGATCAGTAACTAAATCGCGGGCATGTTTCCGACTTTCGGGATGCCGCATATCGCGTATGACTGTAAGTGGTTTATCAGCGCCCTGATCCTGCAGAATAGTAGCCCGAGCGGAATTTGCCAGGAGTATCCATGTAGAGGCTTTCATATTTGTTCTCCGTATCTGCCAGAGTCAGATACCGCTCGTTTTTGCATTTTTGTTTTGACGCGCCCGTATTTTGCTGGGCCTTAAGATCAACTCCGAGCTGATTTCACGCTCGATAACATCTGAAACACGTTTCAAGTCCTGAGCGAGCTCATTCAACAAATCATCAAGTGTAATAATTCCCATCAACTTGCCGGTCTTGTCGACCAGGGGCAGACGCCGCACTCCTTTTGATTTCATCAACTCCAGCCCATCGCGAATCCGCTGTTCAGTCTGGGCAACGATCAGCGGGCGATCCAATAGGTCATCGATGAGAAAAATGTCGGGATCCAGATCCAAAGCGACAATGGCAACCACGATATCGCGATCGGTAACGATACCGATTGGCTTCGAGATGTTGGACTCATCGGCAACGACAACCAAGGCGCCAATATGGTGCTCGCGCATCATCTTGGCGGCAGTGCGGATTGTTGTTTCCGGGGTTACAACCCTTACCGGATGCTTACACAGACTTGCGAGCGTGGTCATGATGTCCTCTCTAAATTCAATAATTACATTTTCATGTTATCGATAGCAATGATAGGAGATTTGATTTTGCGCAAATCATGAGCATGTGGGCATTGGGGAAAAATCGCAGTCGTGGTTAGAGTGGCTCGACAGTACATGGCCGCGTACCGGGTTAAGCCCGAATACGGTGCAGCCCTTGAGCCCACTGTCATAAGCTAAACGATACAAAGGAACAAATTGCGCGAATGTAGTGGTAGCAGGAATGGCGATGGTTTTCGAAATGGCATTATCGACAAAGTGTTGCAGGGCAGCCTGCATGGCAATTTGTGCATCGGGAGCGATTTCATCGGCACAGGGAATGACCGGTGCGCGCAGCGCATCGGCACCAGCTGTTTTATAGCCATCATAAAAACGATGGCAAAGCCCAACATTGCCGCTTCGCGCGGTTCACCCAAAAGCCAACGCCAGTACAAATCTGAGCAGGCCAACAGTAGCAAAAACATCGGTTCACTTACAACCGAAAGCGCTATGCGGCAAACTGAGCGGCTGCCTTCTGTCGGCAGTTTGTTATAACCGTATTCGCTAAGGCGCTGACGGGCAACCGTGTTGGTCAAGCCGGATATAGGCTCAAACGATGATACAGCGTGGGTTATGGCTGATGAGTTTGGTGTGGCCATGTTGATAAAATTGCGCCTTTTGGTGGAAATCTAAGAACCTATTTGCACAATTAACCAAAAAAATCATTTTATTCTTGTTTATCTGGAACAAGGAGAACTAATGTATCTAACCGATCTAACCGATTTGACGGATCGACAATGGGGGTGGGTACTAAATCTAAGTGCAACATTTTTTCAAGGAAAATGTTGTCTGCCCAAAAAATGCAATCACCTCACATTAGATGAACGCATGCTTATTCAAGCAAAGGTGTGAGACTGAAATGTCGGCCAAGGCCGCAAATTCGCCTTGCCGATGAATCGGAACAGCCCGTTATTCCGGGTAGGCAAACTGGTTTAACCTGACATTCGGGCTTAGCGTTCCAATTCCGGGGGCAGGCTAAATCCGACTGCCGCCGTGCCCTGCATAAATGCTTCAATTTGTTCAATAGCGCGCAGACGCGTGGTGTCGAGTGTCATGATCATCTACTAAGGATGAGCTGCCCGCTGACCGCTCAGGCTCAGCTGTCACTAGAAGGGAGTGCATCTATCCCGGTATAAGCGAGGCCACAAAACCAATAAGAAATATGAAAAACATAAAGGTAACTAGAGCGTAACGTGGCTGAAAGAGCAGTCATCACCTTTATGTAATGGGCTTATACTTGCGCCTCTTTCAGTATCAGCGGCCAGATTAACTTCTATTTAACAGTTACGTATCTTCAAAATCATGATATAAAACCCCGTCGTTACCGCAGGCACAGTATGGCCTGTGTTCTATAGGTCCAAACGTAAAGAAAAATGAAACGAGGCTTTTACATCATTATGGCAGCGCAGTTTTTCAGCTCGCTCGCCGACAATGCGCTGCTGATCGCCTCACTTGCCCTGCTCATTCAGCTCGATGTGCCGGAATGGATGAAGCCACAAGTGAAGTTTTTCTTTACCGTGTCCTATGTTTTACTGGCACCTTTTGTTGGCCCCTTTGCCGACGCCTTTCCCAAGGGCCGGGTCATGTTCATGACCAACACCATTAAAGTGTGTGGGTGTTTGATGATGCTGTTTTATGAATTTTTCATGGTAGCAGGCGCGACACCCTATGCAATCGTATTGATCGCTTACGCCATAGTTGGATTTGGCGCAGCAGCCTATTCACCAGCCAAATACGGCATTCTCACCGAATTGTTGCCCCCCGAAAAACTGGTTGTTGCCAATGGCTGGATCGAAGGACTCACGGTCGGGTCGATCATTATGGGTACGGTGGTAGGGGGGATGCTTATCAGTCCGAAAATTTCGGAACAGCTGCTGCAGCTTCATCCCCCCTTTACCGTAGTGTCTATCGATACGCCTGCTGAAGCAGCTATTGCGACCATCTTCACGTTTTATATCATTGCGGCGATATTGAATTTATTCATTCCTGATACCGGGGCACGTTATGAAAAACAGGAATCCCGTCCGCTGCATTTGGTGGCACAGTTTGCCCGTTCTTTTTCCTTGCTCTGGAAAGACAAACTGGGACAGATATCACTTGCAGTAACCACGATGTTCTGGGGAGCCGGTGCCACGCTGCAGTTTATTATGTTGGACTGGGCAAAAAAAAATCTTGGGCTTGCGCTGAGCGAGGCTTCCATTATTCAGGGTGTATTTGCCGCCGGTATTGCGTTCGGCGCTGTAGCAGCAGCCCGTCTTGTTTCCCTGAGGAAGTCATTGCGGGTTTTGCCAATAGGGGCGGTGATGGGGCTGGTGGTGATTACGATGATTGGTGTGACAGATATGGCGCTGGTTTATACACTGATGGTTCTCATCGGCGCTATGGCAGGGTTTTTTGTTGTACCCATGAATGCCTTGCTGCAACATCGCGGCCATATATTGTTATCCGCCGGGCATTCGATTGCGGTACAGAATTTCAACGAAAATCTGTGTATCCTGGTGATGCTGGCTTTCTATAGCTTCATGCTGTCCATGCAGTTTGAAATCAATACCTTGATCGTGATATTCGGTACATTTATTTCGCTGTCCATGGTCTTGGTGATCTACCGGCATCGCTATAACCAGCGTGTCCATGGCGATTCAGAGCATATGATTGGGATGGAAAAGGGCGAAACGCCCAGCCACTTTGAGAAGCGAATCCACCTATAAAATTACCGGGCTATCCTGTTGCTCATTGAGGCGTAATCCTTTCGCGGGAAAATAAAACGCCAGCTCAGCGCTAATTTTGTTTATCCCGATTACACTACCCGCCGCGAATTCGCCTTTGCGGTAATGATGTTCGATTTCCTTACAGATGGCGCTCCAGCGTTCGTTGCCAACATGCCGGTGAATACCACGATCGGCGACAATTTCCACCTTGCGGTCGGCCAGCAGCACATAAATCAGTACACCGTTGTTTTCCTCGGTGTTCCATACCCCTAACTGGGAAAAAATTTCTATCGCCCGTTGCCGGGTTGATAGACCGCACCAGAGCTGCCAAGTGGCTAATTCCGCTTCAACGGCAAAACGTACTTGTCCGCGATGCGTTGCTTCAGTATCAGCTACAGCCTTTTCGATGGCCTGAAGCGCTTGGGCAGGAAACATGCGGCGCAAGGTAAATTGCGACATCATGACATGGCGGAAAAAACGTTTAAGCCAGTTCATCGACAACTCCTTACCAATCGCCTGAGGCGCCGCCGCCATCAAAACTGCCGCCTCCGCCACTAAAGCTGTCACTCGATCCACTCGACCACGATCCCTCGCGGGAACTGCCACTGGACCATCCACCGCTTGTACTACCCCTGCCATTCAATAAATTTCTCGGTAATCCCGCTAACAATACGACAAGGAAAATGATGACACCTGCGGCAGCAGGGAATAATAGTCCGCCGGTCAGCCACCATGCTGCGGCACCTGTAACGGCGCCTGTCAGTGAAGCCCCCAGAAAGCGCCCCAGCAAGGCACGCAACAGAGTCCCAACAAACAATCCGGCAAAAATAGCGATGGTAATAAATCCTTCATAGTCGATATGCTTTACAGCTACTCTTTTAGAAGGAGGTGCAGGCAGTGCTTCGCCATCGATAACAGAAATGATGCGGTCTACGCCTGTTGCGATACCACCTGCATAATCGCCAGAGCGAAATTTTGGTGAAACAACTTCGCTGATAATGCGTTTGGACATCGCGTCGGTGAGCGAGCCAGATAATCCCGGTCCAGTCAAGATTTGCATTTTGCGGTCATTTTTTGCAACAACGAACAATACCCCATCGTCAACGCCCTTACGGCCCAACTTCCAGCTTTCGGCCACGCGTAGCGAGTAATCGAAAATACTTTCGGGCTGGGTGGTCGGCACAATCAGAACGGCAATCTGGCTGCCTTTGCGTTTTTCAAATTCGCCGAGTCGCGTTTCAATATCTGCTTCCTCAGCTTTGGAAAGCGTGGCCGTTAAATCAGTGACCCTGTGTTGGAGTAGTGGAACGGGTTGCGGATCGCCTTCATCGGCCTGACTATTTGATGCAAAAAATTGAAACAAGCCAACCAATAGGATGCCAATGAAAGCACGCGGCATTGTGTTGGCATGAATTTTTTCAAGGCGACGCATTTCGTCAAGAATGCCGCGTTGTGTACTCGCATATAAGCGCGAGAACACAGGGAAAATTGTATACAAAGTGCACTATTTTATTGTTTTGGTGCAGCGGGCTTGGCTTCGACCGGATTCGCGTTGCCGGTTGGGGGGGGCGGAATCTCGGCAGCTGGCTTGGTGCCAAAATCGACTTTAGGTGGAACTGCGATAGCCTTTTCATTTTCGACGGTAAAAGTAGGTTTGACAGAGTAGCCAAACATCATTGCCGTCAAATTGGTGGGGAATTTACGCGTGAGGACGTTGTACCCTTCAATTTCATCAATGTAGCGTCTACGTGCGACGGTAATACGATTTTCGGTACCTTCCAGCTGCGATTGCAGCTCGCGAAAATTGGCATCTGATTTGAGCTGCGGATAACGTTCCGATACCACCATCAACCGCTGCAAAGCACTGCCCAATTCCCCCTGAGCTTTCTGGAAATTTTGCAATGCAGCCGGGTTATTGGCCAGCTCAGGTGTCATCTGGATCGACCCCACTTTTGCGCGCGCCGTGGTGACGCCGAGCAATACGTCTTTTTCCTGTTGTGCAAAGCCCTGAACAGTGGCTACCAGATTGGGAATAAGATCGGAACGGCGCTGGTACTGGTTCAGCACTTCGCTCCACGCTTTTTTTACCGCTTCGTCACGGCTTTGAAAATCGTTATAACCACAACCTGCCAGCAGCAAGGCCATCGACAAAACAAGTATAGAACCAAACTTTTGCATATTTTCCCCGATTCAAAAAAAGCGTTGTAACCGTGATTGATGTAGGTTGTAAATGGAGTTCGCAGCGGATTTTACAAGAATCAAGTGCCCGAAGTTGTAAAAATACGCCGTGCAAATAATAAGTCTTCCCAAGCTTTGGCTTTGTCAGGTAGGTTTCGCAGCAAATAGGCAGGGTGGTAGGTTGCCACGACCGGGATACTGCGGTAGCGATGGATTTTGCCCCGTTGCTGCGCCATGCTGGCGTCGGAACCGGTCAAGCGGGTGACAGCAGTCTTTCCCAGCGCCAGGATTAACCTGGGTTGAATGAGGTCGATCTGGCGATCCAGAAACGGCGCACACGCATTGGCTTCTTCGAGGGTGGGCGTACGATTACCGGGGGGGCGGCATTTCACTACGTTGGCGATATAGACCTCGCGTCCGCGTTTAAGCGACAGTGCGGCCAGCATGGCATCGAGCAGTTTGCCTGCCTGGCCGACAAAAGGCTCTCCCACGCGGTCTTCGTCTGCGCCCGGACCTTCGCCTACCAATAGCCATGGCGCATCCAGCGCGCCCACGCCTAAAACCGCCTGTTTGCGCTGTTTGCACAGATTGCAGGCTTGACAAGATGTGGCTTCCTTCCGCAATTCTTCCCAGTCCAGGGTAGCGATATGCTGACTGCGAATGGAATCGGTGACGCATGAAGTTGCCGGGAGAATTTGCTTAATTGGTTTTGACGCGGATGTTTTTCCGAGTGGTGGACTCTCGGTCAGGTGTGTTATTGCCTCCCAGGCGTTTTTATTCGAAGGAGTCGGTGTTACCGCGAGGTTGTGTGCTTGCTGCAACTTGAATAAGGGCCACAGATCGAGTTCGCGCAAAAAATCTTCGTCTTGTCTCATGATAGAGGTTCGTTTAAATTAAAACTTAGGAACAACGCGTCCTCCCGGCCGGTGAGTGTGGGGTAATAATCGCGTCGGACTCCCAATTGCTGGAAGCCAAACCGGTCATACAGTCGCCGCGCAGGGATATTGGAGGGGCGCACTTCGAGATACATCGTGTTACAGCCCGATTTTCTGGCTTGTTTGATAGCAAGGTGCAGTATATGGGCACCAATTCCTTGCGTTTGCCAAGGGGCCGCCACCGCAATATTGAACAGGTGAGCCTCTTCCAAGGCAGTCATCATGATTGAATAACCGATCAAATTTTCTCCGTGCCAACAGCCCCAGCAATGGTATCCAGCGAGAAGTGAATCGCTGAAATTACCGACCGTCCAGGGAAAAACATAAACGTTTTTCTCGATAGCCACTACCGCCGGTATATCGGCTTCGACAAGTGGCCGGAATCGCAACTCCAGAAGCGTGGAATGGGCCAGCACGGCATTCATGCCTAGCCCCCACGCAATGTATTATTTGTGTGCGCTCGTTCAGCCATCGTCAATGCGACTTTATTGCGAAGGTATAAGGGGGCTGCCTGTTCCGCAGGCACGCCTTCACCGCGCCGCCAGGCGATTGCAGCGAGGTGCGCAATTTCGCGGGCGGAAGGCACGGCCTGCAAGATAATTTCCTGCAACTGCCCATCGTAACAAGCGGCGAGAAAAGGGCCTGCATCGAATCCGCTGCCTATCCCTTTCCAGCCATGACCCGGTAATTCGGGCATGGCGTTAGGGTGGCATAAAGAGGGCGCAATAATCGTGCGCCAAAGGGTATCGTCACATGGGTCGCGTGCATAAGCAGCAAAATAATATTCGCCCATACGTGCATCTAGTGCTGTTATCACTTTATTTGCGCCGCTGGCCTCTGCCAGCGACAGCAAGGTACAAACAGGAATCACCGGTTTAGCCGCGCCAAAAGCCAGGCCCTGCGCGACACTGCACGCGATACGAACCCCGGTGAACGATCCCGGCCCTTGACCAAAAGCAATGGCATCCATATCTTGCAATGTGCAGTCAGCTTGCTGTAGAGCTAGGCGTAAAAGTGGGATAAGCGTATCGGAATTGGGCTGCTCGTCATCGGCATGGTGCAATGCAATTTGATCATCGCGCAGCATGGCGACCGAGCATTGATCGGTGCAGGTTTCAAGAGCGATAATCTTCAAGGCATCAAGGGAAAAATAGACCTTGAAGAATTATAGCTGACCCCTGCACCATCTGCCCTCCGATGTGTATCAGTGGGTAAGGGCAGGGGAGCGGTATCAAGATAGGGCTAATCTGCCCCTAAATTTAGTTTTTGGGATGATGATTTCGATGGGCAGCTTGTAATTCCTCCGGCGTTAAAAAGCCATCGCCGTTGGTATCGATCGTGGTGAAATGCTTGGCGAGCATGGGTGCCGAGGATTCTGCTTCTGGGAGACTAATGTGGCCATCGTTATTTTGGTCGATTTTTGCAAACCGGGCCTGGCGCACTTTCCGATGTCCGGCTTTCAACTCGTCCTTTGATAAGGATCCATCCTTGTTGGTATCGAGTTCATCGAAATGTTGCACCAATCTGGGTTTCGCAATGGTTTCCTCGCGACTGATCAACCCATCGCCATTTTTGTCGAGATGCTGCATGGCGTGTTGGCCATGCCGGTTTTTCATGGTAGCGTGCAGCTCTGCCGAGGTAACGAAACCGTCTTTGTCGGTATCGATTTCGTCGAAGTGTGTGGCCAGGCGCGGTAATGCGGCAGCTTCTTCCTTGCTGAGTTTGCCATCACTGTTTTTATCTGCCGCTTTCCAGTGTTCGGCGATTTTGCCCGATCCCTTTTCATGGTTATCCTCATGGGCTTGAGCCAATACGGGGGTAGCAAGAAACATTGCGGCGATAGTGAAATGGCTTGCTTTAAGCAGATTCATGTTGTTCTCCTTGAAAAATGGGGGCTTGAAAAGCTAAAGACGCAACTAAACACCATGATCTTTAGCTTAAAGGATAGATTGTGGTCTGGCGTGTGTCGTTGCAATGCATACGTAACCAAATGTAAAAAAGGGACACTTTGGCGCGGTTTGCTAACATCTCGTTACATCTCAATTTTGTAAGTTGTCTTAAACCACACATACCATCTTCTGCATGATTTTATCCTCCCTGCTCAATACGGCACGCCAGCGCATTTTGATTGTCGATGACGATCTGCGAATGCGCGATTTGCTCAAACGCTATTTGTCCGAACAAGGATTTTCAGCGGAAACTGTTGCCGATGGCAATGCGCTCGATCGGGCCATGACGCGTACCCGCTATGATTTGATCGTGCTTGATGTAATGCTGCCTGGAGAGGATGGACTGGCTATTTGCCGCCGTTTGCGCGGGCAGGAAAATCAGACACCGATTATCATGCTTACCGCCAAAGGCGACGATGTCGATCGTATCGTCGGCCTGGAAATCGGTGCAGATGATTATTTGCCCAAACCGTTCAACCCGCGTGAACTCGTGGCGCGTATTCACGCCGTGCTGCGTCGGCAAGTGCCCCTGCCCGCGCCTGGTGCTCCGGTCCCCGACGGGGAGTTTGTGACTTTTGGCGGATTCTCGCTTCATCTGGGTACGCGTGTATTGATGCACCACGGCAACGCCATTCCGATGACCACAGGCGAGTTTGCCTTGTTGAAAGTATTGGTGAGTCAGCCGGGAACGCCTTTGTCGCGTAATAAACTCATGGAGCTTGCCCGAGGCCGTGAACACGAGAGTTTCGATCGTTCCATCGACGTGCAGGTATCGCGCTTGCGCAAATTGCTGGAAGAAGATCCCGCCAAGCCGCGCTACATTCAGACCGTATGGGGTTTTGGTTATATGTTCGTTGCCGACGAAGCTGTCTCCAAACAATGATTCCCACGTTTGCCATCCGCTGATCGATCATGCGTCTATTGCCAAAATCACTGATCGCGCGTACCGCGCTGGTCATCATGGCCGCTCTCATGGCCAGCCAAATTGCGTCGGTATTGCTATTCCGTCATTACGCCACGCAGCCGCGCGGGCACCCTGCAGCGATGGGCTTTATCAGCCACCTAAAATCGATACGTGCGGCGCTGGAAACCATTCCAAATGAGCGGCGCTATGAATTTATCGCTCGCCTTGGTGATGAGCGCGGCGTGCGCTTTCTCAATCCCGAGCGCGACGAAGTCATCGAGGATATGGAGCCTGCACCAGATGCCATCCCGGCGATTCGCATCGCGCGTGCGCGGCTCAAGGAGCAATTCGGCGCTGAGGCTGAACTCTATGTGTACAAATTTCCACGGCGCAGCGGCATTTTGCGCAACACTCCGCAAACCGGAACGGCAAATTCATCCCCACCACAATTGATCGCCAAGTTTCCAGTGGCTGAGACGCATTACTTTGTCGCGTTTCCGCGCAGTCGGGTGGTCGAGCAGGATTTTTCCTGGGCATGGATTGGCTGGGCCGTGTTTGGCGCATTGCTGGCGCTAGCCGGTGCGGTATTCCTGATGTGGCGCGTCAACATGCCGTTAAAAGCGCTAGCGCGCGCTGCGCATGCGATCGGCCAAGGCAAACAACCGCCTCCGGTGACGCCGATGGGGCCAGAGGAGGTGAAAGCGGTTGCGGTAGCCTTCAACCAGATGCGTGACGATCTGGCGCGCCTCGATCATGAGCGCGCCGCGTTTCTTGCCGGCGTTTCGCACGATTTGCGTACGCCGCTGGCGCGGCTGCGGCTGGCTCTCGAAATGTTGCCCGCCGAGCCTGCGCTGCGCCGCGATCTGGAAAAAGACATTGAAGATATCAACGCCATCATCGCGCAGTTCATGGATTTTGCGCGCGACGAAAGCGGCGAACCGCTGGAAACGGTGGACTTCAACCTGCTGGTGCGTGGTGCGGCAGAACGCGCTGAGCGGCTGGGTGCGAAAATAACCCTCGATCTGGCACCGTTACCCGCATTACGGCTTCGCCCATTGGCCATGCAACGACTGCTCGGCAACCTTCTCGACAATGCCCTCAAATATGGCGGGGCAGAAATGAACCTGCGCACGGCACTCATTGGGCAGGAAGCAAGGTTGAGCGTTTTGGATCGAGGCCCGGGGATTCCAGACGAAGAAATAGAACGCTTGAAACAACCTTTCACACGCCGCGACGCTGCGCGTAGTGGCAACGCTGGCGCTGGATTGGGGCTGGCAATCGTGGAACGCATTGCGCGGATGCACGGGGGCAAATTTGTACTTCGTTCCCGTGAAGGAGATGGTGTGGAAGCCAGCTTATCCCTGCCTTTGCCGGAGGAGTCGAAATAACTCCCTCTTGTTAGAGCGTGTTCGCAATAACTGACATCCTGGAATTTCGGCGTAAGTAATGGATCGGGGCATGTGAGCGATTCTTGGATCGGCGCAAACAATTTCGTCACCTTGCGGATTCGTTACAACAAACTCGCCAACTGCTTCAATGCCTTTTTGCTTCTGGCTTGCATCTATATTTGGTTACAGTGAATACGCTCTGTTTATCCACAGCAGATTTTTCATCCCATGCTCCCCGGAATGGCAGCGGTGGATACGACAAAGACGGAGAGGTGGGTGCGTTCTCATGCCGGGTGGGGGGTAAATCTTCCATCTTCCATTCATCCTCTTTTAGGGCATATTAGGGTCGGGGTGTTGTTTAGCGCTTTGTATGGCCAACAATCTACCCCGCTTTTTAATATTCCAATGAAAGGAAAACACAGCATGAATACACGCATCAACATCCAAATCGGCCATGGCGCGGAAAATCACCATAGCAAGCAACACTCCCCATTGGCCCAGCTGAGCGGTGCAGAAATCACCCAGGTTGCCGGGGGCGAGCAAGAACTTTTCTGGATAGTTGCAAGCCCTGTATCACCGGGGCTAACTAAAACGGCGGGCTGATCGCCAGCAGGCCTTAAAAACCAGAGGATGGGTGTGTTATCAATGTCTGACATGCCTTAAAAATAACATGCCCATGCCCCGGACTATTCATCACATTTGTGGCCCTTTGGGGGGGATCGGGGGGTTCGCTCGTTTTGCAACTGCAGGCGGCGCAGGATGGCGCGGTAGAGTAGTGCCGCCGAGTCGGTTGCCGCCTCGTCATCCTGACTGCGGCGATGATGAAAAAAA
The DNA here is from genome assembly GCA_964598005.1 of uncultured Burkholderiales bacterium. Classification (GTDB taxonomy): domain Bacteria; phylum Pseudomonadota; class Gammaproteobacteria; order Burkholderiales; family Usitatibacteraceae; genus CAZRAL01. The sequence continues at coordinate 9,217 of CAZRAL010000009.1, read as the reverse complement.
CCAGCCATATGCCAGCGCATGTCTTCGATGGGCACGACCGCGAGTGCATTTGTTGGATCGGCATTACGCTCAAGCCGGGCCAGAAAATCGCTATCGTGAGGTTGCAATAATCCATACAACCACCCTAGCGAGGCCCGCAGCCCATGACTCAGGGCATAGGAGGCAAAACTGCAAGGATCGTTCCAGTTTATCGTGGCAGGGCAATTCTTTGCCGTGAGTTGCTTCTGGTACCAGATGGCGGCATCGGTTTTGCTGCTTGCGCCGATGGTGCGATAGGTCGCCGTCAGATATCGGCGCACCGAGTCGGGTTTCATATCGAGTTGTTCGGCGATCGTCTTGGTGGGCAGATGCAGCAGGGAAAGCATGCGCCAGCTCTTTTCGCTCAGCGGAAGATCCTGCGACGATTGGGCAAAGATATTCGCCAGTTCGGCGCAGCGGTGTTCTTTTTTAAGCGCTTCGCGGCCAGCCAGTTCGATGACCTGCGCTAGCCATTCAGCAGCAGCACGGCGATTGCCTGCGGCCTTCTCCGCCTGCTGCATGGCAATCAGGGTATCGCCAATGCCGTAGGTAGCTTCTTTCGCCCTCTCCAGCGCCTGCGCCAGCAAGGTGCGGCCCAGATCGGGATGACCACGTGCCACCTCAAAAGAACCACGCGACAGCAGCAGCGCCAGTTCAGTACGGGGCGTTTGGTTATCTTTAACCAACTCTGCTAGCTCGGCCAACACCGATGGCACTTCATTCAGGCGGCCCGCCTGAATCAGCAGCCGGATATGATTGCGCCTTCTGACAATCAGACTATGCGGCCGGATAATTGACGTTGCTTCAATGGCCATACATTTGCTGATTGCCTGCAAACCTTGACTGACCTTACCTACGATCAGGTAGTTATGGGCCATATTGTCATAAGCGCCAAAGCGTAATTGGCTATCTGCTAATTCAGATAGGGTATCAAGAGCGCGTTGGTAGTAATCAATTGATGCTCGGTAATCGGACGCATAGTTATATATCGCGCCCAAATTGGCATAAGCGTTAGCGATATTTCTTCTATCGTCGCAATTTTCGGCCAGCAGCAGACTTTCCCGGTGCTGCTGCACGGCGCCAATCAGATCGCCGCAGTCGGTCATGACATTGCCCAATACTGATATGGCGCGAATGCGCAAGGCCATCTCGCCGCGCTTGTTCGCCAAATCCATGCAGGCGCGGGCCACTGGCACTGCCTCCAGCGAGCGACTGGCCAGATAAAGCTCGCGGCACATATCCAGCCCCACGGTAATAAAGCTGATTGCCGCGGAGCCGCGCAACACCCCGGCTCTCGCAAGACAGGCGCTCAACTGTTGTGGGCGGTAGGAGGCCTTGCCGAAAAGCAGGTTGTGCAGTTCGGCGTGGGCGGGCTTGGCAGATGAGGAGGAACGAGTTTGCATGTTGCGACGATGCTAACACACGACCGTCGATGATTAACAATCATTACCATCCTGCCATGCTGCCAGTTTCACCGTTTCAAATTGGCAGCGAAGTGCCGTACCGTGCAGATATAGCGGTTCAGGCAAGGGGTAACAGATATGGTTACTTTTGTGTTGTCACTTTTGTGCGGCCGCTGTCACATTTGTGAATTCAGCAAAGAAGGTTTAAAGCGTATTCACTGTAACCAAATTTAGATGCAAGCCATAGGCAAAAAGGCATTGAAGCAGTTGGCGAGTTTGTTGTAACGATTCGCAAGGCGACGAAATTGTTTGCGCCGATCCAAGAATCGCTCAACATGCCCCGATCCATTACTTACGCCCAAATTCCATGATGTCAGTTATTGTGAACACGCCCTGGCGAAGCATCACCAATACGCCCCAATCGCCCCTTTGCAAAATGAGGTTTCGCACCATGCTAAAATCCTTTCAATTTCAACTTTCAAGCGCGATTGCTGCGCCGCAAAAACATGTTCAGCCGCTCTATTACCCTTGAAACTGCCGACAAAGAACTATGGGCCGCCATAACGGCCGAGAACCGCCGTCAGGAAGAACATATCGAGTTAATCGCATCAGAAAATTACACCAGCCCCGCTGTCATGCAGGCGCAAGGTTCGCAACTGACCAATAAATATGCGGAAGGCTATCCCGGTAAACGCTATTACGGCGGCTGCGAATTCGTCGATGTTGTTGAAACACTAGCGATCGAGCGGGTCAAAAAACTCTTTGATGCGGAGCGTCATGGCTATGCGGCCAATGTTCAGCCGAATTCCGGTTCGCAGGCCAATCAGGCAGTCTACTTTGCGTTGCTTAATCCGGGCGATACGGTTCTTGGCATGTCGCTGGCAATGGGCGGGCATCTTACTCATGGTTCGCCAGTCAACATGAGCGGTAAATGGTTCAACGTGGTGAGCTACGGCCTGAATGAAAAAGAAGAAATTGATTACGAGCAGGTGGAAAAGCTGGCGCGCGAGCACAAGCCAAAACTGATTTTGGCTGGCGCCTCCGCTTATTCATTACGGATTGATTTTGCGCGCTTTGCTGCAATCGCCAAGGAAGTCGGCGCCTATTTCATGGTCGATATGGCACACTACGCCGGGTTGATCGCCGCTGGTGTTTACCCCAGCCCGATTCCCCATGCCGATGCCGTGACCTCGACCACTCATAAATCGCTGCGTGGCCCGCGCGGCGGCATTATCCTCATGAAAACAGAAATCGAGAAGGTTGTTAATTCAGCTATTTTCCCGGGCATTCAGGGTGGACCGCTCATGCATGTGATCGCTGGAAAAGCCGTGGCGTTCAAGGAGGCACTGGAGCCTGATTTTAAAGCCTATCAGCAGCAAGTGCTTAAAAATGCGCAGACGCTGGCCACGGCCTTGATCAGGCGCGGCCTGCGGATTGTTTCAGGGCGTACCGAGTCGCATGTCATGCTGGTCGATCTGCGGCCCAAGAAAATTACCGGCAAAGAAGCCGAGGCCATTCTGGGCCAGGCGCACATCACCTGTAATAAAAATTCCATCCCGCACGATCCCGAAAAGCCTTTTGTCACCAGCGGTATTCGCCTGGGTTCGCCCGCCATGACCACGCGCGGATTTAAGGAGGCAGAGGTCGAGTTGACGGCCAATCTCATTGCCGATGTACTGGATAACCCGCATGACGAAAAGAATATCGCGGCTGTACGCGGAAATGTGGCAGCCCTCACGGGCAAATTTCCGGTGTATGGGTAATGAGTCATGAATCCGCGCGGTTGAGTGAGCGAGACGCGCGAAAATGAAATGCCCTTTCTGCAGCGCGCCCGATACCCATGTTATCGATTCCCGTGTATCCGAAGAGGGCGATGTAATCCGGCGGCGACGGCGCTGCACGGTTTGCCATAAACGCTACACCACCTATGAAACTGCCGAACTGCGTATGCCGCAGATCGTAAAATCAAACAAGCAGCGCGAGGATTTTTCGCGTAAAAAACTAGAAACCAGTTTCCATCGCGCCTTGCATAAACGGCCAGTCACGGCAGAAAAAGTCGATGCAGCCATTGACCGCATCGAACAGACACTGTTACTCGGTGGCGAAAGAGAACTCAAGTCGCGCGATATTGGTGAAATGGTGATGCAGGAACTGAAAGAATTGGACCAGGTTGGCTATATTCGCTTTGCCTCGGTCTATAAAAGCTTCTCCGATGTGGAAGATTTCCGCGATGCCATTCAGGAAGTACGCAAATCCTCGTGACGTAGCGCCCATGTTCGACGCCTTCGATCACGCCATGATGGCGCGTGCCATCCGACTGGGAGAGCAAGCGCGCGGTTTGGCCACGCCTAATCCGCATGTGGGCTGCGTGATCGTAAAGCACAACAAAATAATTGGCGAAGGTTGCACCCAACTGGGTGGGCGTCCGCACGCCGAGGCAGAAGCGCTGGCGCGTTGTAGCGAATCGCCGCAGGGCGCGACCGTTTATACCTCGCTGGAACCCTGCTTCCTACACGCTGGCTCGCGTGGTCCCGCATGTTCCGACCTGCTTGCCGCTGCGCGGGTGGCCCGGGTCGTCAGTGCCCTGCACGACCCGTTTCACGGTGTGGACGGCAACGGGCACCGGCGCTTGCAGGAAGTCGGCATCCGAGTGGAAATTGGTCTGATGGAAACATCAGCTCGTGCCAGCCTGCGCGGCTTTCTCTCGCGCGTTACACGCGGACGGCCTTGGGTATGCCTCAAAATAGCCGCCAGCATCGATGGTGGTACTGCGCTCGCTGATGGAGAATCGAAATGGATCACTGGTGACGAGGCCCGCCGCGATGTACATCGCTTGCGCGCACGTGCCTGTGCAGTCATGACGGGCATTGGCACCATTGTGGCAGATGATCCACAGCTCAACGTGCGCGACATAGCGTGCAAACGCCAGCCGCTGCGTATCGTGCTAGATACAGCCTTAACTATTTCCGACGACAGGCGCATTTTGAGCGGTGACAATCTTTTGATTGTAACGGCCAATGGGCAAGAAGAACGCCAGCGTGAATTGGAATTACGTGGTATCAGTGTATTGCGTGCGCCGTTGGATACAGCCAGCGGCAAAATTGATCTGGTTAAAACGATGCAGTTGCTCGGAGCGCGTGGGCTGAATGAAATATGGGTAGAAGCCGGCGCCACCTTGAACGGAGCACTGCTCAAGGCTGGTGTGGTAGATGAAATTGTTGTTTATCTCGCGCCGAAGCTAATGGGCGACACAGCGCGCGGCTGGTTTGCTTTGGGACAACCAACAAATCTGCAACAACTTACCCGTATGAAATGGTGCGATATTCGACAAGTTGGAAATGACTTGCGCGTGACAGCAGAGCCAATCGAGGAGAAGAATCCGATAGTTCCCACTAATGCGATCATTTAACGAGAAAAATATGTTTACCGGCATCATTGAAACTACGGGCACCATCGTGAAAGCACGGATCACCCCTGCCAATATGCAGCTCACCATTCAAGCGCCCAGCCTGTGGTTAGGCGAGATCGCTATTGGAGACAGCATTGCAGTTAACGGCGTCTGCCTTACTGTGGTTGAAAAAGATACGGAAAACTTCGTGGTAGATGTTTCAAACGAAACCCAGCGTCTAACTACGGGCTTGCAGAAGGCCAACGAGGTTAATCTCGAAAAAGCCCTGCGCTTCGGTGATCGGCTGGATGGGCATCTGGTCAGCGGGCATGTCGACGCGGCAGGAAAGGTTATTGCGATGGAAGATCTGGGCGCTTCATGGCGGCTGGCAATTGAAGCGCCTCAAGAATTGGCAAAATTCATTGCTCGCAAAGGATCGATTGCGGTTAACGGCATTTCGCTGACCATCAACACCGTTCAGGATTTGCCAAGCGGCGCAGTAATTTTTGAAATTAATATTATTCCTCATACCTACCAACTCACCACAATTCATCGCCTTGTGCGGGGTGGGGAAGTTAATCTGGAAATTGATTTATTGGCTCGATATATCGAGCGCTATATTACTTTCATGCATTAAAGACTGTTTGGATGTGGCCCGTTTCCATGGACAGGTTGAGCATTTTCTATTGAGGCTCATATAGATACAGGGCGTTCAAAAAACAGTCTGCGGTGGCTGTGGTTGAACACAGCTGGGCGCCGGGGCCATCATTCATCTGTGCAGTACCTGAACAAAAGCCGCGCGAGTTCGATCGGAAGTGGTACAAAGCACGTACCCTCATTTTAATCAGCGCAAACAATTTCGTCGTCTCGCAACGCGTTACGACAAGCTCGCCAACCGCTTCAATGTCTTCTTGCTTCTGGCTTGCATCTATATATGGCTACGGTGAACGCGCTCTAGTAAGTGCCAACCGGATTTCGCATCACCCCGATGCCCTCAATTTCAGTTTCCAGCAAGTCACCTATCTCCATAAACTCCGGCGGGGTACGGGCAAACCCTACGCCTTCCGGGGTGCCGGTTGAAATGATGTCGCCTGCTTCGAGCGTTTGCCCTAACGAAAGGTCGTGAATAAGACGGGGAATCTTGAAATAAAGATGCCGGGTATTGGATTGCTGTTTGGTCACGTCCGATACGCGGCAGGCGATGTTCAGATTATTGGGGTCGATTTCATCCGCAGTGACGATGCAAGGCCCCATAGGGCAAGTGCCATCCAAGCTTTTGCCTTTGTCCCATTGCCCGCCGTGGCGGCGCTGAATATCGCGCCAGGTCACGTCGTTGATGATCGTGTAGCCAAAAACATGGCTCATCGCATCTGCTTCGGAAATATTTTTTCCATTCTTGCCGAGGATGACGCCGAGTTCCACCTCCCAATCGAGCTGGGTGGAAATATCTGCATCAAAAGGGATAACGTCGTAAGGCCCGTTGACCGCCGTGGGCGCTTTGGAAAAAAACACCGGCCACTTGGGCAGTTCGCGGCCATCCTTTAGGGTGGCACCGCCTTCTTCAAAGTGTTCGAGGTAGTTCCAGCCTACGCAAAAAACATTTTTTGTGGGGCGGGGAATGGGGGCTTTCAGCAGCGCTTTATTGAGCAGAATGGGTTCGGTACGAGGTGCAGACTGGATTTCACGCAACAGTGTCATGGCCGGTTCGCCACTGGCGATGAGGTTCAGCATCGTCGTAACTGGGATGTTGCTGTTGCGTGCTTGTGCTTCGGCGGCAATGTCGAGCACTTCATCCTTTGCGATCAGGATGCCGGTTTTGAGTTCGTGAGTATTGAGTGGCTGATAGGTTACAAGGCGCATGATATTTCCGGTGGATGGTGTTGCTTAGCCCAGTGTGATTTCCAAATCTTTGAGAGGGTGTGCGGATGGGGCCCAGTGTGGGCGAAAGAATGCATCGATCATGGCGGGTGTTACTTCTGTCAGCGACGCAGGGTTCCAGCGCGGAGCGTTGTCTTTATCGATTAGCAGGGCACGGATGCCTTCGATTAAATCGTGGCTGCCAAAGCATGCTTGCACCATGTTGAGTTCCATACGAAAGCAATCGGCCAGCGTCATGGTGGCCGCTGTTTCGATCTGGCGTTTGGCTACGCAGAGCATGGTGGGGGAACGTTTTTTCAGCAATTCGATCGTTTGTTTAACCCAGTCTCCATAGAGTGGGCGCTGCTCGTTTTCCAGCGAAGTCATGATGGCCTGAACCGATGGCTGGTTGGCAAAATGCAGATCAATGGCGGGGCGCAACGCAGAGAGTGGAGCGATTTGCGCCGATGTCGCATCCGGTTCCGGGGGCGGGGTGGCGAGGGAGCGGGTCAGGGTGGTGATGTCGCCGAGAGGATTATCCGTCCAATGTAATTGCCCGAGCTGCATGAAAAACTGCTGCTGTGCGGCAGGGGGCATATACAAGTCGGCAAGGCCAGCGTAAAGCGCATCGGCTGCTTTGATCGTTGTGCCGGTGAGCGCCAGATAAAGGCCGATGGCTCCGGGCGCACGCGACAGGAAGTAGCTGCCTCCCACGTCAGGGAATAAGCCAATCGCCGTTTCCGGCATGGCCATCCGCGTGCGTTCGCCTGCGATGCGCAAGGTTGCGCCCTGTGAAATCCCCATCCCCCCACCCATGACGATGCCATCGATCATGGCGATGTAAGGTTTGCCGGTATTCTTCAGAAAGCGGTGTATCCGGTAATTCAATGCGTATTCGACTGAAAAATATTGCTGATGAAAATGTTCATTTTTATTTATGAGACTGTTGTAAAGGCCGCGGACATCGCCTCCGGCACAAAATGCTTTTTCGCCTGCTCCCACTGCGACGATTGCGTGGATATTCGGGTCGAGCGCCCAGATGTTAAACAGCGCGGTCATGCCTTCCAGCATGTCGAAGGAAAGGGCATTGAGTGCAGCGGGGCGATTCAGGGTGAGAGTGGCAACGTGATTGCGAATTTCAACCAGTAATTCGCCGTTGGCATGGCTTTCGGGAGATGTCATGAGAATTTATTGGGTGTTTGTTTATTCACTACGTACCGCTAAGTCAGTCTTTAATCCATTTCCAAATCAAAACTGGCTTTGTCGGCTTTGATTTGAAAATAGAATGAGTGCTAAAAATTTGTCGCCCTCGCGAAAGCGGGGGCCCAGTGGCGTTTGTAAGTTTTTGCGATACCGAGCTCCCAACAAAGTCGCTGGATTCCCGCTGCAGCCTGCCCTCGAATGCTTTTATCGGGGGCGGGAATGACGGTACTCCCTTATCACCGGAAAAGCCATGTTCACAGGGAGCTGCTTTGTCTTTGCATAACATGGGTTATTTGTTTTTCCACATCGGTTTACGCTTTTCCAGAAAAGCCGAAACGCCTTCTTTTTGATCTTCAAAGTCGAACAAATCCATGAAGCGTTCGCGTTCCAGCGCGAGCCCGGCGCGGCGCGGGATGCCATTGCGCGCGTTGTGGATCAGCGCTTTGCTGAATTCGACCGCCTTGGGCGATAGACTGGCCACGCGCTCAGCGATAACCTTGGCGGTTTCCAGCGCTTTGCCTTTTTCGACGACTTCTTCAACCAGACCAATACGCAGCGCCGTTTCGGCATTGACGCGCTCATTGGTCAGGATGATGCGCTTGGCCCAGCCTTCACCGATCAGCCAGGGCAGGTTTTGCGTTCCGCAACCGGCGGGGAGCAAGCCGACGCCCGTCTCTGGCAAGGCCATTTGCGCGTGGGCTTCCATCACCCGCATGTCGCAGGCCAGCGTGCATTCCATGCCGCCGCCCATCGCGTAGCCATTGATAGCGGCGATGGTAACGAAGCGGGCATTCATCCAGGTTTCGAACGCTTCGCCAAAAGCGGCGACGAAATCGCGTGCCGCGACGCGGGCTTTTTCATCTGAACCATGAAAACGTTTCAGGTCTGCACCCGCGGAGAAAAATTTCTCGCCGGTACCGGTAATAACGGCGGCGTAAATATTTTTATCCGCATTTAATTCCTCGGTGAGTTTTTTCAGCGCGCGCAGCGATTCCGGCGTCCAGGTGTTGGCGGGGGGATTATCAATGGTGATAATGCAGGTGTGATTTTCAATGGTGTGTTGGATCATTTTTTACCTTGTTCAGTTATGGAACCTCTGATTAAGTCCCACATGGTCGCGCGCTCGGTTTTCCGGGATGGGATGCAAGGCGCGGTGCGCAGCGAATGGTCAACCCCCTTCGCAAGCACCGCAACACAGCAGACCGCCCGCGCATCTGACAACTGCGCCAGTGCCCATGCGGGTTTTGGCAAGAATAGCCCATCTTCGGCGTTATGCTCCTTGGCTTCGTATTTACGGATACGACCTACGTCGCATGCCTTGAATCTGGACTATTCTTGTCAAAACGCG
>CAZRAL010000008.1:0-70739 GCA_964598005.1 uncultured Burkholderiales bacterium | reverse complement strand
GTATTGGGTGGAAGCGGATCGGGCAAAATGACGCACGGTGGTACCGGTGGTTGTGGATTTGGCGGGCACGCATTAGGCGGGATCGGCGCATTGGGCGGAAGCGGATCGGGCACAACGACGCACGGTGGTACCGGTGGTTGCGGATCTGGCGGGATCACTGGCGGCTGTGGTGGCACAGGCAGCGTTGGATCGGGAATGATCACCGGCGGTTGTGGCGGATTAGTCTGGCATCCAGATGCCGGCCACCCAATTGGAGGCCATCCGGGTGGTGGTGGATTGGGGATAACGCTGCCAGTCAAAGACGTCAATTCGCCGCGAGCAGAAATCCCAAGACCAGCTGGAGGCCCTCCATCTATCGCATTAAATTGCACGAAACTGGAATGTGCATAATTGTTGGTTGTGAAATTATTCAAACTCAAATTGGAGCCAGGAATCGCAAGGCTGCTAAAAACTGTTTTAGTCAAATCCTGTAAAACTAACTGTATTCCTGCACCAGGTGCGAGCGTTTTGCCACCAACCACACCTGCAACTTGAGTAAGGTAAAGATGAAACATGTCGGACGGATAAGGATCGTTATAAAGGTTGATGGCCCCACATCCGGTCCCTATCACGGTCGTACCGCCGATGGTGACTGAAAATTTCATATATTTATAACCAGCCATATCAGGAGCTAGCGTATTTAATGGCTGATTTTCATCATAGGTGTAAAAACCATTAAATGGCGTGCCGACAGGAAGTGTCCCAAATGGATCGTTCAGCTTACCTGTGAAGGTGTACATTATCTCTGCTGCCGTAGCACCAGAAAAAAGCACACTAAAAACAAACGCTAAAAAAATTCTCCTTACTTTCATTTAATTCCCCTTGTCGAAATTTTTTAAATTTGTCGTCGTATGCTGTACTGGCTATAGAGTTTTTGCTTTACTCTACCTATCTTTGTAATTGATGTTACGCGCAGGCGAAGCGGCTTCCCTATGAAAATGGCTTTTCCGGTAAAAATGTTTCTCCTCTGCAGTGCGTAACATCAGTTTGTAATAGAAGGAAAGGACTATTCTGCCCTTTCCTTCGGGGCGGACCTTTATGGTTGGCCCGCTCATGGCGCAACCACATCATTATCGGCGAGAGTCTGGTAGATGCTATTTTTTTAACGGGAAGTAGAGCGTACTGATACTAAGGTAGTATTTTTTAATACCGCTCTAATGGTCGCCCTATCTCGGGATAGGCAGCGAGGCTGAATGAGCAGGGCAGATCGACGAGATTATCGCGGCAAGCGTGTCTTGGCGGAACGGTCCTGCGGCCCGGCGAGACGCGGCTCAATCAAGAGGCGGAGTGCCTCATTTTGCAGTGAATCGTCTGCGCCTTTGTTATTCCGGCGGTGTTTTTTCTTTTTCGCTTTAGGATCATCGGATGCGCTTAAAAGGGCAAGTCCGCGAATTTTTTTTATATCGCGCGGATTGGCGGTTGCGCCCTTTACGCTGACAGGAACGACGACAAGTTGAGGAGATGTTTCTTTTACCCGGATGGTGGTGGCTGGATTGTCCACATCTTCGGGTTGCAAGCGCTGGAATGCTGGATTTTGGCGATCGGTTTGCGCAACGCCGTCCAGCCACACGGTGACTTGACCATCGCTGCGTTTTATCAGCCCCGCAATAAGCGGTTTCTCCCGGTTAAGCGATGGCCCAACAGCGGTATGCGAGCCTCCCGGCTCCGCGCGCGCCATTGCGGCGCGTTGCGAGGGCGAAAAAAACAGGGTATCGAAGGGCACTTCGGCAGCAGTCAACGGCAACGCTATAAGCATGAATATAAAGGTGGCTGCGTTTTTCATTTTACCGCCTGATTTGGTGCAACCATTGACGGCATATCGCCACGTTTGTCGCGAATGGTAATCCAGTTGAAAATGCATTCGCTTTCCAGAGTGGGCTCGGCAGCAACCGCATATACCGATTGCACGGCATCGGGCAGGCGGCGGATGGTGCAATCTTCAATGGGGAAAAATCCCCGCCTCAGGCGCGGGAATTCCTCCAGAAACGCCAGCAAGTCACCATCGTGATCGTTACGGAATTTCATTCGCACCCGGCTGGCCCATATATCGATTGCCGGGAAACTGCGCTCGTCGGCCGTTCGCAACAGGCGTTGGGGCTGCACGTCGTATTCAAACCGGCTCAATCGATGCCGAGCGCCCAGGGTCGTCAGAGTATCGATCAAGTCAAGCCGTTGTTCGGGATAAAACACTCCCTGCGCCAGAATAGTCTTAAAGGCCTCCGAAGAGGCGCGCAGGTCTTCGTGTTCCCGTTTGACGGTCTCCACCCTATTTTTCAATTCGGCGAGCTGTTTTTGGGATGTAGTTTCATTCAGTTTTTCCTGCTGCAAATAGTGGTAGCTGAACAGCGCAATAAAACCGGCTACGCCGAGCCTGGCAAGTGCAATGCCGTATACCCATTTCAATGCAAACAAGCCCGCCCGGGAAAAAACAATATTCATTATTCAGGAGTACTGATGTTGTATTGGACACGTAATACAAACCCGGCTTCGGCCCTGCCTGCCGTCTCCGCTTTATCGGCAACGCGGATGAGTGCCTCGGGTTTGGTATCGAGAGGCAGCGAAACGACAGCCGCATGCATGCGCTCGCGCAAGTTGATGCGATCGACCAGGCGATTCACCGTTTCCAGCGCCCGGCGAAAATCGCCATCGAAGGGTGTAATGGTGCCCTCGATCAATGCAATGTGGTATTTGTTACCGGCATACGGCGCATTGGGATCGCTGGTGCTGGCAGCAGGTGCATTGATGCCGTTTTTTGCGGTTGTCGCATTGGCCTGAACTTCGGATTGAACGGCAGGAGCAAAGCGTAAAGGCGTGGCGCTCCATTTTGGCATGGCCAGCGGGTCGTTTCCCGTTGTCCAGACAATCTGTTGCAGCCTGATTTGGGGAATCCCGGCAAAAGCCTGCGAGAGTTCCCGCAGCATAGGCCCCGGGGCAGGCTGAGGATGCATGTAGTTGGCAAAAAACAGCGCCGTATCGCGGACGGTATCGGAACTCAGCATCTGGCTTTTTACGCTATTCGAAACGCCTTGATACTGCTTTTCCAGCACGCCCATTTCCGCATTACGCCGCTCGATGGCGCGGGTAATCAGGTTCGCTTCATAGAGATTGAAGCCCGCAATCGCCACCCCCGTCGCGAGGGTCATGGTTGTGGCCGAATAAAGCCCCATGCGCATCCGGCGATAAGTGGCATAACGGCGCAATGCCGGGGCGGCGAAGTGGTTGCCAATACGGGCCTGTGCAAAAAGATGCACAAAAATCGCTTCCGCATGCGAATCGATTGGCGCGGGCCGCAAACCGACGCGGCCCGCCACTTCTTCTATATCGAGAAAGCGATACTGTATTAATGGAAAATTACGTACGGCATCGGCAAGAGACTGGCGATCACGTGCATGCACCAGCAGGCAGACTTCCAGTGGCCCGTCTATATTCAAATTGCGCAGACTTTCGAGATACTGCCAGGTGCGGCTTGTTTCAGCCACGATCTGCGCACCCATCGCACCCGCATCGGAACCGGTTAGCGAAGTGAGGCGGCTGAATTTTATTTTTTTGTTTTGGAAGTAAGTCTGCCGCAAGCCCAGGTCAGGAACGATGGAGACCAATAACGTGTTCTTGAAAAACACCCCCAGGCGCTTGAGCAGACGCCCCGCCAGCACCGGCGATGAGCTTACGCATTCAAGCGGTACCCGGGCCTGCTCCAATGCTGCCAGCCAGGGCTTGAGCAAATCCGGATTGGTCACGGCGTGGTAAAGAACACGCATATCGCGCCGCCCTTCCCGCTCCCGTTCCTGAACCATGGCATGCCGATATGGCGTATTGCGGTAAAGCTGGGCCAGTTTGCGTGACAAAATGGCTTGCTGATCCGGCCCCCGTAAGGCGGGAATGGTATCGATACGAAAGTCTTCTTCAACGAGATCGACAATCAGGTATGTGGGCAACTTGCCATACCGGGCGAGATGGCGCTGGAATGCCTCGCCATCCGCCTCGGTAACCGCGAATTTTTCCCGGCTGACGAGCGTGCCCCGCTGCCAGACATGGCAGATCAGCTTGTCGTTGGTCAGATAAAGAAAATGTTTCGCCATGGCATGCGATCAAATCTTGATCTTGCCGATAACGTCGTAAATCGGGCTGAATACGGTGGCGAGAATGGCGATCAGCAGGCCCCCCAGCACAATGGTCAGAAACGGCTGGATCATTTCCTGCAAGCGGCCCATCGTCTCCTTGACATCGCGATTGTAAAAATAGCTTACGTTGAGCAGGGCCGCGTCGAGTGCGCCGGTCGATTCGCCCACATTCAGCATACGCAACACCAGCGGTGGAAAAAGACGAACACCCTGAAAAGCCTGCGTGATGCCCGCACCGTCGTTGATATCGCGGCCCACGCGCTGCAGCCCTTCTTCGATCACGCGATTGCCGACGATCTTTTCGGAAATATGGATGCAATGCAAAACGCTGATTCCGGATTGATACATCAATGCAAAAAATGTGGAAAAACGCGCCAGAATGATTTTGGTAAAAAGATTGCCCAGAAAAGGCAGTTTCAGTATCAGGCTATCGGCCTGGTATCGCGCCCTTTCGTTGGTTCGGGAGAACAGCAGCAGTAAACTTATGGCGCCAATCGGGATACCCAGCACCAGATACCAATACCGTTTCATATAGGCCGAAATCCCGATCAGAATCCGGGTTGGCAACGGCAGTTCCGGGCTTAATGCTTTTAATGCAACGGCCAACTGCGGAACGAGAAATATCATCAGGACGAACAGGACGCCGAGGATGACAGTGCCAGTAAACAGCGGGTACAGCATGGCTTTTTTGACCTGCGCCGCCAGCTCGTCCTGCCATTTGAGATTGTCCGTGAGATTCGTCAATACGGCCGGGAGCTGGCCTGCTTCTTCGCCGGCCCGCACCAGTGCCACAAATACGTTATCGAATGCCCGGGGATGGTTGGACATGGCCTCGGAAAGTTTCAGTCCGCCTTCGATATCCTCCAGCAAACTGGCCACAATCTGCCGGAAAAAAACCGACTCTACCGAGTCGCGCAAATCGGTCAGTGCTTCCACGATCGGCACCCCGGCCCGCAGCAGCTGATCCAGATGGAAACAAAATGTAATCAACTCTTTGCGGGTAACCTTGCGTTTGCGTTTCAATATCGATTTTCGCGCGGATTCGCAGGTCACCAGATCGAGGCCGATGCGCTTCAGGCGTAACTCCAGATCGACGGCATTGGTGGCATCCAGCGAGCCCGACATCATGCGGCCGCTTGCATCGACAGCCCGGTATGCGAAAGAAGCCATGCGTGTATTCTTCCTTATCGACCCTAAACCACACGTTCCGTCAAATCCACCACGCGGGAAATTTCCTCGAGGCTGGTCTGCCCGGCCAGCACGCGTGCCGCACCATCTTCCGCCAGCGTACGAAAACCGGTTTCGCGCGCGGCCTCGCGGATTTCACGCCCGGTGGCCCGGTGTACGATCAGTTCGTCGATTTGCGTATTCATTTTGAACAGCTCCATAAGCGCCAGCCGGCCTTTGTAGCCCTGCTTGTCGCATTGACTACAGCCAACGGGGCGGTAGATTTGTCCGCGCCAGTGCTCCGCCACACCCAGTAACTGGCGGCTGCCCGCATCGGGTACCACAGCCTCCTTGCAATGCGTACAAAGTATGCGTACCAGGCGCTGCGCGATAACGCCGATGATGTTGCCGGCCATGATGTCCGGCAGCACGCCCAAATCCTGCAAGCGCGGAATGGCGCCAATGGCGGAATTGGTATGCAGTGTGGCGTACACCTGGTGGCCCGTCATGGCGGCGCGAAACGCCATTTCGGCGGTCTCCTGATCGCGAATTTCCCCGACCAGCACAATGTCCGGATCCTGCCGCATCATCGACCGGATACCGCTGGCAAAATCCAGCTTGGCCCCTTCGTTGACAGAGGTCTGGCGAATCATCGCCATCGGGTATTCGACCGGGTCCTCCAGCGTCATGATGTTGACGCCTTCGGTATTGAGATGATTCAGAATCGAATAAAGCGTGGTGGTCTTGCCCGAACCCGTTGGCCCCGTAACGAGAATAATGCCTTCCGGTCGGGCCATCATCAGATGCAGGGTCTTCAGTTCGCCTTCGCGTAACCCCAATCCATCCAGCGGAACAATGCCTTTTTGCCGGTCGAGTATGCGCAACACAATATTTTCGCCGTGCGATGTCGGTTGTACGGAAACGCGAAAATCGACCTGTCGGCCCGACAGTCGCAGTGAAATACGGCCATCCTGCGGCGCGCGTGTTTCGGCGATATTCATGCCACTGATGATCTTCAGCCGCACCACCATTGCCGCCCAGTAATTTTTATGCAGCGAGCGAATCTGCCGTAACACGCCGTCGATGCGATAACGGATACGCAAAAACCCCTGCTCGGGTTCGAAATGAATATCCGAGGCGCTGCGTTTCACCGCATCGGCCAGCAGCGCATCGATCAGACGTACAACGGGCTGGCTATATTCATCGAAATCGACCGCCAGACTTTGATAATCGATCTCGCCGGTCTCGATCTCGTTGAGTATGCCGTCGATCGACAGCTCGAACCCGTAATGCTGCTCGATGCCGACCGTAATATCGGATTCGCGCGCCAGCACCTGCTCGATGAGAATATCTTCGCTGATCAGGGCACGAATCTGATCGCTGGCGACCACGTTGGCCGGATTGGCCACTGCCAGCAATAATTTTTTTGAAGCCTGATCGTAATCGACCGGCAGCACGTGATAGCGCCGCGCCACTTCCTTCGGCACCATGGCCAGCGCTTCGGGATCGATCACGGTATTCGACAGTTCAATGGAAACCTGGCCCAGCGTTTCCGACAACGTATCGTGTAGTGTCGCCTCGGTAACAAAACCGAGTTGCACCAGAATTTTTCCGAGCGATGTATTCAGCCGCTTTTGTTCGGTTAGCGCGATACTGAGCTGGTCTTCCGAAATAATGCCTTTGCCCAACAGGGTTTGGCCCAGCGGCAATTGCGAAACCGGTGTTTGCGTATTCATCGAAAACAGCGCCGGATCGTGGCGTTTATCAATCGCGCAGGCCCTGCTGCAATACAGCGATGCGTTGCGCGATGGGTTCAAGGTCGAACGGCGGATTTGCCGCCCGCGAAAAGGCTTGCTGTGCCTTGCGGTAATACTCCAGCGCGAGGCGTGGTTGGTTGAGTTGATCCAGGCTGACCGCCAGATTGTGCAGATAGTCGGTGTTGCCGGGTTCGAGGCGAAAAGCTTCGAAATAAGCCTGCTGCGCCTCTGTCCACCTTGCATTCGCGGCGTAAAAATTTCCGAGAGAAAACTGGAGCGCACTCGATTGCGGATTTTTAATGAGCAGCGCCTTGAGCTCGGTCTCGATCGTCTCCGGTTGGTCTGCACCGCCGATAATGAGCAGACCAGCGAGTGCATTGGCATTACGCGGATCGATTTCCAGCACCCGCCGGTAATGGCGCAGCGCCTCGGCGGAATTTCCGCTTCGTTCGGCCGCGACCGCAAGGCCAAGACAGGCATCCAGATTCAGGGAATCGTTACGCAGAATTTGCATATAGTGCTGCTGGGCAAGAAGATAATCTCCCTCTTTAAGGGCTGCATAGGCTTGCGATAGATTGGCCGTGGCACGAGGAACACCCGTAACCGGTTTGAGTGCAATTGCAGGTTCGCGTGTGGCGAGGGGGGCTACAACCGTTTTAATTGCCGCATCACGCGAGGGCAGCGGCTTATCGCGTAAACCAGGCGGCGGAGAGGGATCGGCCAGCATCGGCGGCGGTGAAGTGGGTATGCCCTGGACCTCCATCGGCGGGTCGGCGCGATTTCCAGGTTGGCCGGTGTCCGGCCGTGCTGGCGGCAGCACGACCGTTTGGGAAGGCAAGGCTGCACCGGGAACCGCTGTTGTGGTGGATGAGGTGGGGGATGAGGCGGCGCCGAGAGAGGGTGAAGACGGATTAGCCCGATTGAAGGTGCTCCACAAATACCATCCGCCTATAGCTACGCCCATCACGATAGTGGCGCCTATTCCCGCAGATATAGCAAGACTGCTTCGTTTTGAAACTGCTGCTTGTTTGGCGGTAAACATATTGAGCGCCGCTTCGCGCTGGGCACGATCGTCTTTTTCGGCAGGTTTTGCCGGTATCGTCGATGTTGCTATTTGTGACCCTGTCGCAACGGGTTTGTATGTCGACTCCGTGGGTACCAGCTCCAGCGAAATGGCATCGCTTTCTTTGGGTACGGTATGGAGTAGGGTATTGGGGACACTGCCGGGCTGACCGGACAGGGCGTCAGGCTCACTTGCACGAGACAGAGGCTGAACCTGTTTGGCAAGCTGCGCCTGTTCAGCACGTTTCAGCGCATCGAGCAACAGGCTCATCAGGGTTTTCCTGTAAGCGGTTCCGCGAGTGGAGCTTGCTCATTCAGCCTGCCCGTCTGTGGATCGAAAGAGGGGCTGGGGTCACGGAAAAACTGTGCATCGGGTAAATACTTTTTATATTCCGCCAGGTCCGTATTGACGTTGGCTTCCCGCAACACAAGGGGCCGGATAAATACCACAAGCTCCGATTTGCGGCCCGTATCGTTACGATAGCTGACACCATCTCCCAACAAGGGAATACGGGAAAGAATGGGTAGCCCATCCCGGCCGGATTCAAAACTGTCCTGCATCAAGCCACCTAATACAGCAATCTGGCCACTCGATACTTTCATCACCGATTCGAGTTCGCGAGTCTGGATTTCGGGAATACGGCTGATCACCTTGGCTCTGGCAAGATCCGGGTTCGGATCGTCCACATAACCAAGAATTCTTGATACGGTAGGCCTGATGTTGAGAACCACGGCATTTTCGTCGGTCACATGGGGCGTTACATTCATAAGAAAGCCCACTGGCACGACATTTTGGACTGTTTCATAGGTCGTTACGGCAGGCCCAGTCTGCGACGTTACCGTATTGGCCTTGATCGTGAAATATACCCGGTTATCGACCACCTTGAGGATGGCAGTCTGGTTGTTCAATGCCATGATTTTCGGGCTGGATAAGACACGGGTCGTACCAAAGCTGTTCAGCAATTTCAGTGTGCTGGCAATGCTGCCGCCCGCCGCCGCATTGGGGTTGCTGTACTTCATGGTAAAGGCGGGCAAACCCTCTCCCAGCCGCCCACCGGTAAAATTTTGTGAAAAGCTGTATCCCATCCCTTGAATCCCCAGAGCCGACCAGTCGACCCCGCTTTGATAGTTATCGCTCAGCAAAACTTCAACTACCGTGGCCTCGATCAGCACCTGTCGGCGCGCCGCTTCCATCACTCGCGCCAGAAATTCCGCAATTTTTTCGTGTTGCCGCGACGTGGCGCGTACATTGATCACACCCGACTCGGGGTTTGCGATGACCGGGTTAGCCTCCACCACGTCGATACGCTGTGAATCGCCTTGTGCAGCAACCTGGGCATTGGTCGAGCCTTGCGCCTGCAATTGCTGGTTGCCACTCGCTCCTGCTGTCGCGCCCCCCTTCGCTGTACTTTGTCCGGCATTCGCCGCGCCATCACCGGCTGCCGAAACCTGATTTTGACTATCCTGAAATAGTCGTGCGGACGAATTATTTCTGTTGATGCTTCTGACAACCTGCTTATCTTCTTCGATCAGAATGTCCTTGATGTTTTTTGCCAGGTCTTCCCAAAAATTATTCTTGACCAGACTTTTAACTTGTAGCGTTGAATTATTCGCACCATTCGTGCTCCCGCTCGCACTGGAGCCCGCTCCGCTGCCCCCGCTTTGCGCACCCTGGCCCGGGCTGGCGACCTGAGTGGCCACCGAGATAGTGCTGGTGGTTTCCCGTGCCATATTGACGTAATCGATTTTGTAATTCTTGAGGTAGGGCGTGTCCTTTCGCACGGCGATATTCGGCCCTTCCATCTCCCAGCGCATATCGATCTGGCGGGCAATGCGTGTCAAAATTTGTTTGAGCGACTGATCGATTGCGTTCAACGTCACCCGCCCTTCGATACCTGGATGAATATCGATATTGACGTGCGTATCGCGGCTGATGGCGAAGAGCAATTCGTGCACGGGAACATCGTTTACCGTAATCGAGTACCGAATTTCTTCAGCCTGCGCTTGCGGGGGCGGCGGCAGTGGCAGGTGGCGAATGGGCGCAGGGATTGCCGGCTTTGTGGAAGCACTCGGTGGCGACCAGGTTTCAGCCTTGAGATGGTTGTCCACTTTGGCCACCGGCAGCGTTCCACACGCCGTCAGACACACCAACCCGATGCCAATCAGCATACTGGGGCGCCAATTATTCCAGATCAGATTTCCGTCAGGCATGGCAAGAAACATCATCTTGTGTGACCCGAGATAATGTTGGGATTAAAGTTGTTTGGGGCGTACGGAAAAGCAAGTGATTGACCCTTTCTGCGCGCGAGATGGGAGAAGGGTGTTGCAAAAAATCCAAGGCTCGCGCGGCAAAAAAACCGATCCCCAATCCCATTAGCAGGGCAAGCGCCAGCAGCAGTATTTTTTTGGATGCTTGCCTGTTTCGCTTTGGCTTGGGCCAGGCGATTTGCGTATCGTCGATTGCCGCCCTAACATGATCGGTCGTAATAGTGTGCGTTCCACCCGCATAGGCGGCCAGCAAGGTTTTATCGGCGTAAATGTTGATGCGGCGGGTCAGGCCCTCTGTGGACTCGGTCAGCAAATGCAGTACCGCCGGCCCAAACAGATCAGGCCCTTTATAGCCAGCAGCACGTAAACGGAAGTTGATGTATTCCTTGATATCGCGAGGGGAAAGCGGCAATAAATTGAAGCTATGGGTAATGCGCTCCTTTAATTGCCGCATATGCGGCAGGCTTAAATGCTGATTCAATTCAGGCTGGCCAAACAATACGATTTGCATCAGCTTGTGGTGGCTAGTTTCTAGATTGGAAAGCAGGCGTATTTCCTCAAGCGTTTCCAGTGGCATGGCGTGCGCTTCGTCGATTAACACCACCACCTGCTTGCCCTGTTCGTGAAGCTGGATCAAACGTTCCTGAAGCGCCCGAATCAGCCGGGCCGGGCCGATAGCCTGTGTCTGTATATCGAGATCTTCGGCGATTACGGCAAACATTTCGTCGCGTGAGAGGCTGGGTACGGCCAGATAAATCGTCTCTACATTTTCGGGTAACCGCTGCATCAACACGCGGCACAGCATGGTTTTACCGGCACCGACTTCCCCGGTTACCTTGACGATGCCTTCCCCTTCGGTAATGGCATAGACCAGCGCTTCCAGCGTCTCACCGCGATTGGCGCCAATAAAAAAAAATTCGGCGTGCGGTGTAATTTTGAACGGCGCTTTCTGAAAGCCGAAATGTTCGAGATACATGGCCATAAATAACGGTCACCCCACGAGCGAAACTACAGTTATAGAACGTTAAGTGTAACATCGGCTGCGCACGTTAAAATTTTACAATAATTAACAATGTTATGCTTAGGGAACCTCTGATTAAGTCCTCCATGAGCCGCGTATTGACAAGAATAGTCCATAAACAAGGTCTTACAAATGGCAGGTCGAATCCATTGATACGAAGCCAAGGAGGCCCCGGCGTAGCGAAAGCCTCGCGCAGCACAGGCCGCGAAGCCGGGGCAATCGCCTTGCCTTTCGGGTCGCATCCAAAGGCACTGAGTCTTCAGCGCCTTTGGAACCTGCTCCGCCTGTGGCAAGGCACGCCGAAGATGGATTATTCTTGTCAAAACCCGCATGGGGTGCCGCAAGGGTATCGCCAAGCCAACTGCTTGGCTTGGCGCTGGCCGGGACCGGCAAGCCTCTGGCTTGCCGTGGGCTGAAGGCTGGCGCAGTTGTCAAATGCGCGGGCGATCTGCTGTGTTGCGGTGCTTGCGAAGGGGGTTGACCATTCACTGCGCACCGCGCCTTGCATCTCATCCCGGAAAACCGAGCGCGCGGCCATGTGGGACTTAATCAGAGGCTCCCTAGTTATCCTCCGCGGATCAATCACATACTCCTGCTCCTTATGCCCAAAAAGGCAGAAGCAGTCCCCAAGTTCATCATATCGTTGGGACGGTACTATGTAGTACATCCAACCAACCACACCTACAAACGTACCGGCACACTATCGATGGACGAGCTATCGGCCATGCATTGGGCGCGACCGACAGCCGCTTACCGCGCATATCCTGTATCAAGCACTGGGGTAGACGGGCAAGAACAGACAAACGGCTACTCTGCCCTATTCTGCGCGCCGTTTGGATGGGGCGACAATTGACAACATTCGACAGGCACTCAATCAGAACCAGTCACTGGGCAATGCGCGTTTTTATGCCAAGATTGAGAAAACGACTGGGGTGAGGAGAGAAGCGAGACTACGAGACAGGTCGCGTCTGACCCCCAATAACCAAATAACCCTCCCCTATTGCTTAGGGGTTAAACATCCAATTCCTTGCGAAGATCGGTCTCCAACTCTTTCAGGCCGGTAAGCAGACGCCTGGTTAACTGGATGGATTGTTCACGCTGCCCGTCGCGGGCCGATTTCTCGAGTTGCTCCGGAATGTCGCTATCTTCTTGCCGGGTAAAAAGATACCAGGAACTTTTCAGTCTATGGGCAATTTTTTCCAGGCTTTCCAGATTTTCTTCCGCCAGCACCGATACCAGGTTTTCTGTCAGACGGGGTAAATCATCGAGCATGCATTGTGCAGCGGCAGTAAAAATTTCCCGATCACCATCGACTGCAGCAAGTCCCGCAGCAAAACGCGTATCGTCAACTACAGACCTCGATTCGAGAAGGGGCCTGGGGGTCTGTTTATTGAAAAGTACGGCATGAATTTCGTCCAGCAATACGTCGGCTGTGAAGGGCTTGGCAACGTAGCCATCCATTCCGGCGGCCATGCAACGCTCGCGGTCACCCGATAGCGCGTGAGAGGTCAGGGCGATAATCTGCACAGGTGTGGCTTGCGTTGAAATTTCTGCTGCCCTTACCTTCGCAGCCACTTCGAAACCGCTGAGCCCTGGAAGCTGAATATCGAGAAGCACCAGATCGGGGTGAATTTGCACAATACGCTCGAGGGCGCGTTTGCCTTCTGTTTCGGAAGTGACGGTGGCGCCGTGTTTGGTGAGTATCCGCTCAACGATAAAGCGGTTAACTTCGTTATCCTCAACCACCAGAACGCGTACGCCGGTCAGGATTCCCGCATTATGCCTGGCGAGGAATGATGCCGGCTGCATCGGTGCAGTTTCACTGGGTAACAAGGTAAAGGGGAGTTCGAATGAAAATGTTGTCCCCTTGTCAACGGCGCTTTCGAGCCAAATTTTCCCGCCCATCAATCCTACGAGGCGCTTGCAAATGGCGAGGCCGAGACCGGTACCGCCAAAGCGCCGCGTGACCGAAGCATCAGCTTGTGCGAAAGCTTCGAATACATTTTCTTGCTGCTCGCTTGGAATGCCTACACCAGTATCACGAACCTCGAACAGCAGGCGGATTTTTCCGGCCTCTC
Organism: uncultured Burkholderiales bacterium; assembly: GCA_964598005.1. Lineage (GTDB taxonomy): Bacteria > Pseudomonadota > Gammaproteobacteria > Burkholderiales > Usitatibacteraceae > CAZRAL01. The sequence goes on along the minus strand of CAZRAL010000008.1, from coordinate 57,226 downwards.
GTGTGCTGATGCGTATACCGATTTCGATTGCGCCACTCGGGGTGAATTTAATGGCGTTGCTGCTGATATTCAATAAAATCTGCCGTAGACGCCCCGGATCTCCTTTTATTCTCATATCCGCTGGGGTTAGATTCATTAGCGAAAAAGCAAGTCCTTTGCGCTCTGCACGCAAACGCAGCGTGGTCAGTAGATCGCGCACCGCTTCTTCGAGACTGAAGGGAATCTGATCTATTTCCACATGCCCCGCTTCGATCTTGGAAAAATCCAGTACATCGTTAACGATATCGAGCAGTGATTCGGCTGAACTGCGCGCCAAGGTCAGATATTCACGTTGTACAGGAGTTAATTCCGTATCGAGCGCCAATTCGGTCATTCCAATAATGCCGTTCATGGGGGTTCGAATTTCGTGGCTCATGTTGGCCAGAAAGTCGCTTTTTGCACGGTTTGCTGCTTCAGCCCGCGTCTGGGCATCTTTCAGCTCGCTGATATCGACGCGAAAGCCTACGATGCCCCCATCTGCCGTTCGTCGTTCCGCAATGCGCAGCCACCGCCCATCGGCAAGCTGCTGTTCGATAACCGAGTTGGCGCGCAAGTGCGCTTTCATGCGGGCCGCCACCCATGCTTCAATATTTCCAACAGCATCCGCATATTGCCCGCGTCGGGCACCTTCCCGTACCATGTCTTCAAAGTAGGCACCAGGCCGAATAATGTCGGCAGAAATTTTGTAATATTCCAGGTAGCGATCGTTGCATAGCACCAGGCGGTCATCGGCATCAAAAAGTACAAAGCCATCGTCTAGCGCTTCAATTGCAGTACGCAATTGATGTTCCGCCTGTTCAGCATTTGCTTTGGCGCGCGCCAATTCGCTCTCATAACGCCGTTGATGCGACATATCACGGATAAAGGCAGTGAAGCCCATGGCGGCGCCATCGCTAGTTTTGGCCAGTGACACCTCAACGGGGAACTCCGAACCGTCGGCGTGGATTGAATCGAACTGGAGTTTGCGTCCAATCAATTTGGATTCGCCGGACTCAAAATACCAATCCATTTCCTGCTGCTGTATTTGACGCAGGCGTGGCGGCGTGGTGATATCGACCATGAATTTTCCTATGGCCTCCCGCGCAGCCACCCCGTACATTTGCACAGCCGCGGGATTAAAATCTGTGATGCGGCCCTGACGATCGACGGTAATAACGGCGTCCAGCGCCGAATCCACTATCGAACGTAAGCGTGAATTGGTCGTTTCCAATTCGCTCTGATGACGAGCAATGGCGCGCGACATTTCATTCATTGCGTAACTCAAGCGCTCGAATTCGATTGTATTTCGCGCCACTTCGATCGTCCTGCCGGGATGGATCACGATACGGTCAGCAAATTCTGTCAGCTTGGAGAGTAACCGGGCATTAGGGCGGATGAGGTAGTCCAGCAGAACCAGCCCCAAGCCCAGCGCCAGGAGTAGCGCAATACCCGCATCGCGCCAGACGTGATTAGTAAGTGCATCGAAATGCCGGGTCAGCGGCTGGACGTGAACTGTGAGACCTTCTTCGGCCGTAGAGGGAATCAAACGTATCACCTCGGATGGATTGATATCGCCGGAAGAACGACTGCCCGGTAAACGCTCAATGGGACGGAACGCGTCTCTAGCAGCTTGCGCCAGAATTTTCCCCTGCTTATCGATAATGGCGACCGATCCTACGCTGGATGACTGAATTGCTTTTTCAAGTATCTGCTGGGCGCTCTTTATATCGCCTGCGCGAATCGAATCCCCCGTAGACAGTGCAAGTAAATCGGCCATGACTGCCGCTTCATGCTCTATTTCGGTACTGGCCAGCAGGCGAATTTCTGGAACAATATAGGCAACAAAGCCGATCAACAAGGTTAGCAGAGAAAGAAAAAAGAAAATGGCCTGTTGCCTGTAAAACGAACGGGCTTTAAGCAGGGACAATGAGGTAACCATAAGTCTCACTTTCCGATATGCGCATGGATAGGTGGTTTGTTTATCCTATCCGCAACCAGCGCCGTATGTTAACCAGGATCAGCTATGTCTTTATTTAAAGTTAATTTTTGTTAGTTTACAAGAGTATACAAAATGGACTGATGGTTTGCTGAAATTTGTCGTCGGCGCCAGTATGACAAACCATTGCCGGCGAGCCAGCTTTCTACGGCGCCATCCGATAGTACTTGCTGCCGCTAAGTGGCGGGTTTCCATTCCAAATGAGAAGGGGAATTCCTAATCATGAGCATGACAAGGCACGGCAAAATCGATGTGGTAGTGCTCGTCGTGACGGACCCAAGCCGGCCCTTTTATGAAAGGAAGAGTGCGCTTCAAATAAGGACCACGCACAGTTTGAAACAATTTTGGCATCAGTGCCGGATCGAAAATCACTAAAGAAATACGGGAGCCTCGTTGCGAAGCCGCCAGATGCAAGGCATACAAATGCTCGGCCATGGCTTCAAAATCGATTTGGAGTTCGCTTGCCTGCCCCATCCGATCGAATTCAATGCCATAACCGAATTGGTTAAACGGCGAGGTGGGCAGGCGAACGGATCTTCCGGTTTTTTTGTCGAGTACTGGAACCATAAAGTCGACGGAGAGACCATTTTGATGGGTACGGTGCGGCCGAAAGCGCCCGCCCGCAGGCCAACCCGTTTCGCCATAGACAAATACCTTGTCCGGCATAGCGCTTTCCATCGTTTTGTAGGCAGCCAGCACGATCTCTTTTACCCGGGAATGGACGTAGGTTCGCCCGGCAGCGACTGCTAGCGAACTGTAGGCAACGTAATTCTTTCCTTCCAGTGGAAGCTGAACACCATTCGCCAGGCGACCACTGGCGGGGATGCCGAAACAAATACTTTCAGTTGCCATCGCGGCAGCGGGCAGGGCAAACAGTAATACCAGTCTCAACAAGAAAACCGCCGGCAATCCCCGCCCACGATGCTTATGCAGGCGATTTTTTCTTGGCGCGCGGATGGGCGGCATCGTAAATTTTGGCGAGGTGCTGAAAATCCAGATGCGCATAAATTTGCGTAGAAGAAATGCTGGCGTGGCCGAGCATTTCCTGCACGGCGCGCAAATCCCCCGACGATTGCAGCACATGCGAGGCAAATGAGTGGCGCAATATGTGGGGATGCACATTGGTGTCGATGCCGTGGCGAACCGCCCACTGTTTGATACGGTATTGAATGGCGCGCGGCGAAAGACGAGCCCCGCGCGGGCCGATAAAAATGGCGTCGGGGTCGGCGCGGAGGATGTCCGCCCGCACGGCCAGCCAATTTTTCAGCGCATTCAGCGCGGCGCGGCCGACTGGAATAATGCGCGTCTTTAAGCCTTTCCCGACAACGCGCACTTCTGCGGCGGCAAAGTCGACCGCAGGCAGATTCAGACTGGTCAATTCGGAAAGCCGCAGGCCCGATGAATACAGCAATTCGAACATGGCATGGTCGCGCTGGGCCCATACGCTATCTTCGTTCGATGACAACAGTTGGGCCGCTTCGTCGGGAGAAAGTGCGCGGGGCAACATTCGCCCTGCCTTGGGAGGCCGCAACCCTGACGCCGGATTGTGGGTAACCATTTTCATTGCAATGGCAAAACGAAAGTAGCCGCGCCACGCTGATAGTAAACGTGCCAGCGAACGCGCACCTAAACCGCCTGAGTAGAGTTGGGCCACAAAACGCCTTATGTGCTGCTGTGTTAAGGCATGAATATCCTCGTCTCCCGCGAGAGTCGATAATGCATCCAGGTCGCGGCGATAGTGCTTCAGCGTGAGCGGCGCCAGACGCCGCTCGTGGGCAAGGTGGGTCAGGTAGCGCTCGAATCCTTCAACGACTCGTGTCATGGAGGGGAGGCATCCAATGCCGCTTGCCGCACGCCGCAAAAATTTCGCCAATGCGGCTGAGGAAGACCGTGCCCATCTCGGCATAAAAACGCTGTGCGTTTTCGGAAGCCAGTACCAGTGCGCCGAAACACGCTTCTTTTTTAAGCGGGATCAGGGCATAGGATTTCAGATGCGGTGCATGCTCGCCGAACCAGGTATTGCTTTCAAAGACCGGATGCGCCCCGCAATACGGGCTGGTCATGGCTTCGACAAACTGCCTCATTTCAGGGGAAACTTCGGCAAATTCCGGCATTCGTAGTTCCGTTGCGGCTACTGCCCAAAAGCGCACAGCGGCATGCGGTATGTTGAATGTATCGTGCAATTCAAGATAGAGCGTATCAATAAGCGCATCCAGCGTATTGCAGTCGATAAGCCGCAACATTAGACGCTGAGTTTTTTCGGACAGCGTGTCGTTTTCCTCTCCGAACTGGACCAGTTCCGCGAGCTTGTTTTCTAGCATCTGCACTTTTTCGCGCGTTGCAATAAGCTGGCGCTCAGGGATCGATACAGTACGGCCACCGTGCGGATGAGCAACCTGCAAATTAAGCAGCACGTCGACATGATGCTCGAAAAAATCCGGGTGATCTCGTAGGAATTCGGCTATTTGTTCTATTGTTTGCACTGATTTTATCTCCTTGAGTGAGGTTCCTTAACAGCTTGTTGAAATTCGTTGCGAGTGAAGGGCAGGCCAGGCGAAAATGGACGAAAAACCGGTGTGTATGCCCGGATATATGAGGATTTGGAGTCCATTTCCAACACGCATTACCAAGCGCAGTAGAATTTTAATATGCTGTTAAATTTCAATTTCGCCTTTGTAGACCACTGTCGCCGTACCCGAAAGCAGCACTGGTTCTATATTGCCGAGCCAGCGAACGGCAAGTTCGCCGCCACGGGTCAAGACGTGAACATCGTTATCCAGCCTGTCCCAGCGAATACCTGCCACCACCGCTGCACAAGCGCCGGTACCGCAGGCCAGCGTTTCACCTGCACCGCGCTCCCACACACGCAGGCGAATCTGCGTGCGCGACATGATCTGCATGAACCCGGCATTGACCCGTTTCGGAAAGCGCAGATGATTTTCTATTAGCGGCCCCAACTCAGCCACGGGGGCAGTCTGCGTATTTTCAACCACCTGTACAGCGTGGGGATTGCCCATTGACAGGACAGCAATATCGATAGATTTACCGTTCAGATCAAGGCTGTAACTCAAGGCCTCGGTATCGGCCACAAAAGGAATATCTGCAGGCGCAAAGCGGGGCGCACCCATATCGACCGTAATCGTTCCATCTTCATTAATCCGCGGTTCAATCACCCCAGAAAGCGTTTCCACACGAATTTTCGGTTTGCTGGTCAACCCTTCTTCACGTACAAAGCGTACAAAGCAGCGCGCGCCATTGCCGCATTGACTGACTTCCCCACCATCGGCATTGAAAATGCGGTAACGGAAATCGGCATCGGTTCGTTGCGTTTTTTCCACCGTCAGCAATTGGTCACATCCAACCCCAAAATGTCGATCTGCAATGGCACGGATTTGCGCGGGCGAGAGATGAACCGTTTGTGTAATGCCATTCAGCATCACGAAATCATTGCCCTGACCGTGCATCTTGGTGAATTTGAGGTTCATGTTGAATTGTAGCATCGTGCTTTTACTTCACTTCCAATGCGTCTTCTACGCTACTTATAAAGCGAAGCTTCACCAGGCGGCCGGGTTTTGAAACGTTTGTGCACCCAAAAATATTGGTCTGGCATTTCGTGAATGCGTGCTTCGATAAAGGCATTCATGCGGCGTGCATCCGCGGCGTGGTCGCCGTTGGGAAAATCCTCCCAGGCAGAATAGAGTCTCACCTCATAATGCGCCGTATATTGGCGTGTAATACACGGTACGACTTTTGCACCGGTGATTTCGCATAGCCGCGACAAGGCAGTGACGGTTGCAGTCTTGACCCCAAAAAAATCCACGAAGACTGCATCCTTCGCGCCAAAATCCATATCGGGAAGATAGTAAAAAGGCTTGTTCTGCTTCAAGGCTTTGAGCACCGGCCGTAATCCTTGCTGACGGGTAACCAAGAGGGGGTCGCCGAAGCGCTGCCGTGCGCGGCGTAGTGCAGTATCAAATATTTTATTTTTCTGTTGCGAATACATCGAGAATACTTCGGGATAATCATATGAAATGCGTGCTCCGCCGATATCGAGACCGACGAAATGCGGTGCCAGCAATATAACCGGCGCCTTGCCGCGCCATTCGTCCAAATGGTGGCGATCGATCAATTTCACGTTTTCAATAGCCTTATCGATTGGTGCATACCAGAGCCGCCCTAGTTCCAGTGTGGCGCGGCCGAGATTCATGAATACGTGCTGGCCGATTTGCGTACGTTCTTCTTCGGTTTTTTCTGGAAAACACAGTTTCAGATTGATGAGGGTAATACGCCGGCGTCCCCAATGAAACAACAGGCGGCCAATGCCATGGCCGAGCATTGCCACTACACGTGGTGGGCAGCGGCTTAGCAGCCAGAGAAAAGCGAGAGCAAAACGCATGCTTAAAACCTAATAGTTATTGAAATTCGTCGCGAGCGTAGGTCAAGCCAAGCAAAAATGAATGAAAAACCAGGATATATAGCGGCATACATGAGAATTTTTAGTTTGTTTTCAATGCCGCATCACAAGCGCAGCAGAATTTTTAAGGATGGGGTGCACCGGCCGGTCGTTTGTAGCGATTGTAACTCCACAGATATTGGGCAGGTGCCATGCGCACCAGCTTTTCCACCATGGCATTAGTCTGTCTGGCAGCCTCGATTGCATCTGACGAAAAATCGGTATTCATCGGCTCAATGTGCATACAGTAACCCGCTCCGTGCGGCAGACGTTCGGCGAAAAAAAACAGGACGGACGCACCGGTCGCTTCGGCCAAACGCGGCAACAAAGTCATGGAATAGGCAGGACGACCGAAGAAATCGGCCCATACGCCATCGCCGCCCTTTTCAGCTGCGGGCACCTGATCGGGTAAAACCATCGTGCTGGTGCCCTGCCTGAGAGCCCGCAATAGCGCGCGCACCCCACCGGTATTCCCAGGCACGACATGGGCCCCGCTGCTCAGCCGCCCGGCGCGCATGAGGGCCTCCAGCCACGCTTGCTTGGGAGGACGGTAGAGCACGGTGACCGGCAAACGGCTGGCCAGGTAACGGCCGGCGATTTCGTAACAGCCCAAATGCGGCGTAACAAAAATAATGCCTTTGCCGCGGTGTTGCGCCGATTCGACATGTTGCCAGCCGATGCATCGGTGAATCAGGGAATCGATACGCGAAGGCGCGGTGGTCCATGCCACCGCTAGTTCCGTAATGCCTTTGCCTGATTCTGCAATGACTTGCTGCTGCAGCGCAGAAAAATCTTTTGCAGTAGGTGCAAGCCCGGACTGAGCTAAATTTTCGCCCATCCGCCGGCGCAAGCGTGCCGAACATAGCCACACCAGCCAGCCGAGAGCCACACCCAGCGCATGGTTTACGCGCAACGGTAATGTGCCCAGTCCGCGCAGCAACAGCAGCAGAATTTTCACGGCAGATTACCTCTTTCTGCTGCGGATAGCGCGTCACAAAAGACGAATCTGATAAAATTCGAGGCTTGCAGCAATTGTAATTTTTTAATTTTCAGACTGTGGGGATACCCAAAAATGACCGATTTTCTTTTCACGTCCGAGTCCGTTTCGGAAGGCCATCCAGATAAGGTTGCCGACCAAATTTCCGATGCGATCCTTGATGCGATTCTAGCGCAAGACCCGCGCTCGCGTGTGGCGGCCGAAACGCTGTGCAGTACCGGGTTGGTTGTGCTGGCCGGCGAAATTACAACCACCGCAAATGTCGATTACATCGGTGTGGCGCGCAATACCATCAAACGCATTGGTTACGATAATACCGATTACGGTATCGATTACAAGGGCTGCGCCGTCATGGTTTGCTACGACAAGCAAAGCCCCGATATTGCCCAAGGAGTAAATCAGGCGCAGGACAATAATCTCGATCAAGGTGCGGGTGATCAAGGCTTGATGTTTGGTTATGCCTGCGACGAAACGCCGGTATTGATGCCTGCTCCTATTTATTACGCCCACCGCCTGGTACAGCGACAGTCGGAAGTACGCAAGGATGGCCGTTTGCCCTGGTTGCGCCCCGATGCCAAATCGCAAGTGACGCTGCGCTACGTCGACGGCAAACCACACTCAATTGACACGGTGGTACTGTCCACACAGCATGCCCCGGAAATGTCACAAAAAGATATTCATGAGGCGGTCATCGAAACCATCATTAAACCGGTGTTGCCGAAAGAGTGGCTGGCCAAAACCCGTTATCTGGTCAACCCGACCGGGCGTTTTGTGATCGGTGGCCCGCAAGGCGATTGCGGCCTTACGGGACGTAAAATCATCGTCGATACCTACGGCGGCGCCTGCCCGCATGGTGGGGGCGCTTTCTCTGGCAAAGATCCTTCGAAGGTCGATCGTTCCGCAGCCTACGCCGCGCGCTACGCCGCCAAAAATGTAGTGGCTGCCGGGCTGGCGCGGCAATGCCAGATTCAGGTCGCCTATGCCATTGGCGTTGCCAAGCCGATGAACATTACCGTTTACACCGAGGGGACGGGCGTTATCCCCGATGCGGAAATCGCCAAATTGGTAGAGGCGCATTTCGATCTGCGCCCCAAAGGCATTGTGCAAATGCTCGATCTGCTCCGCCCCATCTATTCGAAGACTGCCGCCTATGGTCACTTTGGCCGCGACGAACCCGAGTTTTCCTGGGAAAGAACGGATCGTGCGGCGGTATTGCGCGAGGCTGCTGGATTAAAGGCTGCAGCCTGACAAGGTGTCGAAATTCTGCTGCGCTTGATGATGCGGCGTTGAAAATGGGCTCAAAATCCTCATGTATACCAAAATACATTCCGGTTTTTCGCCCATCTTCGCCTGGCCTAACCTGCGCTCGCAACGAAGTTCAACAAACTGTTTATAGCCTATGAAGTCCAATGAATGAAAATGTGTCGTGGTCAGTATTTACCGGCTTAAACCGCATTTTCAAAATCTGCTACGCCCTGTGGCAAATTGGTTATATACACAAGGTGTAACCGCCAATCAAATCACGTTGCTCGCCTGCCTGATTTCCATGGCGGTAGGTGGCACGTTGAGCATGAATGCGGAATGGCGCACGACTTTTGCTGTGATTCCAATATGGATGTTCCTGCGCATGGCGCTGAATGCGCTCGACGGCATGCTGGCGCGCGAATTCAATCAACAATCCGCGTTGGGTGGTTATCTCAATGAATTGGGCGACGTCATATCGGACGCTGCGCTGTATCTTCCCTTTGCCTTTGTGGCGCCGTTTCACCCTGCCTGGATAGCCTGCGTTATTTTTCTTGCAGTATTGTCGGAGTTTGCCGGTGTGTTGGGCGCAGCAATAGGCGCCTCGCGCCGTTACGACGGCCCCATGGGCAAAAGCGACCGGGCCTTTGTTTTTGGCGCACTCGGGCTTTGGGTGGCGTTAACATCTGTGTTACCGGTTTGGCTGGAGTGGCTTATGCCATTGCTTGCAGTGGCGATAGGGTGGACGATCGTCAACCGTGTTCGCAAAGGATTGGCCGAACTCGCCCAGACTAATATGCCGCTTAAAAATAATGGGCCCGAATCATGACGCGACCAATTCAAGAATGTACTTTCAAAACCCATGACGGGGTGGAACTTTTTTATCGGTACTGGCCTGCTACCACCGAAAAAATACGCGGTGCAATCGTTCTGTTCCACCGCGGTCATGAACATTCGGGCCGTGTATCGCACATCCCCGACGAGCTGAATCTTCCCGATTTCGCTTTTTTTGCCTGGGATGCACGAGGACATGGGCATTCCCCCGGGCCACGCGGGTACAGCCCCAGCTTCGCCACCTCAATTCGCGATGTGCAGACTTTCGTCGATCACATCGTGCAACAGTACGGTGTGGCGATGGCCGATATGGCGATCATTGCGCAAAGTGTTGGCGCGGTATTGGTGGCGGCGTGGGCACACGATTACGCTCCCAAAATCCGCTGCATGGTGCTGGCTTCGCCGGCGTTCAAAGTGAAGCTCTATGTGCCGCTTGCCCGCCCTGGGCTCAAACTTATGCAGGCGCTGCGCGGCAATTTTTTTGTCAATAGCTACGTCAAGGCAAAATTCCTGACCCACGATCCGCTACGCATCGACAGTTACAACAGCGATCCGCTGATTTCACGGCCCATTTCTGTGAATATTCTGCTGGATTTGTACGAAACTGCAGAGCGGATCATCGAGGATGCCCAGGCCATTCAGATTCCGACCCAGCTATTAATATCGGCCGACGACTGGGTGGTGCATCATGCGCCGCAATACAAATTCTACGAGCGGCTCGGCAGCCTCACCAAGGAAAAGCATTTGCTACCCGGTTTTTATCACGACACGCTGGGTGAAAAAGACCGTCATATCGCCATCGCACAAGCCCGGAATTTTATCGAACGGCTTTTTGCCCGGCCCATCGAAAGGTCCAGTCTGCTTGAGGCGCATTTGTGCGGCTTTACCAGGTGCGAGGCCGATGCACTGGCGGCGCCACTTTCGCCGCTTTCACCGCGCGGCTTGTATTGGGGCATGACGCGATTCTGGTTGAAAGTGGGCGGTTTGCTTTCCGAAGGCATTCGCCTGGGACATGCCACCGGTTTCGATTCCGGCAGCACACTTGATTATGTCTACCGAAACCAGCCTGCTGGCTTCACGCCGTTTGGCAAACTGGTCGATTGGTTCTATCTCCACTCCATCGGCTGGCGTGGCATCCGGCAACGCAAGCGCCATATCGAAGAACTGCTGCGCGCGACCATCGCGCACATGGCAGCGACCGGCGAACCCGTAAGAATTGTTGACATCGCCGCGGGGCATGGGCGCTATGTGCTGGAAGCCCTCGATAGCCAAAACACACGGCCCGAATCGATCCTGCTGCGCGATTACAGCGATATCAATGTACGCGATGGGCAGGCACTGGTTCGTGCTCGTGGTTTCGAGGATATTGCTCACTTCGTCAAGGCCGATGCCTTTGACCGCGACAGCCTGGCCCGTCTTGCACCGCAACCCAACATTGCTATTGTTTCCGGGCTCTACGAACTTTTTGCGGACAACGATCTGGTGCGCCGTTCTCTCGAAGGTCTGGCGGCAGCCATTCCGATTGGCGGTTATCTGATCTATACCAACCAGCCCTGGCACCCGCAACTGGAATTGATCGCGCGTGCCTTGACCAGCCACCGCGAAGGGCGGGCTTGGGTGATGCGGCGGCGCACGCAGGCGGAAATGGACCAATTGGTGGAAGCCGCCGGCTTTCGCAAACTCGAACAGCGTATCGATGAATGGGGTATTTTCACGGTGAGCCTGGCGCAGCGTATTGGATGAGCGTAGCAGCCAATCGTTTTTCTCCCCGTGAATCCACGCGTCCATGGGGCCGCGCGCTGGCCTGGTTTGTATTTCTGGTGCCATTCTTTTTTATCACCTACAACCTAGCGAACTGGCTGGCCGCACAGCGGACGCAGGTTAACGCGATTGTTTTCGATTGGGAACGACATATTCCGTTTATTGCCTGGACCATCATTCCCTACTGGTTGATCGATCTCTTCTACGGCCTGTCGCTCTTATTGCCGCGTACACGCAACGAGCTGGATGCCCACGCCAAACGGCTGCTAATGGCTCAGATCATATCGGTCGCTTTTTTCATTCTTTTCCCTCTGCGCTTTACCTTCGAGCAGCCTGCTACCAATGGTGTATTGGGCTGGCTCTTCGCTACATTGAATGGTTTCGATAAACCCTTTAATCAGGCGCCTTCTCTGCATATCAGTTTGCTGGTTATTCTGTGGTCGCTTTACGCGCGTTATGCCAAAGGCGCGCTGCACATCGTGTTGCACGCGCTGGCGTTATTGATCGGCATTTCGGTGCTGACAACCTATCAGCACCATTTCATCGACGTGCCCACAGGCCTGTTGGCAGGTGGTCTGTGCGTTCTGGTATTTCCACTCGACAAAACAAGAGGGATTCACCAGGGCGACCCTATACGCTGGCGGCTTGGCGCATATTACCTGACAGGCGGGATAGCAATAGCGGCGATTTCACTTTATTTTAGCGGCGCGGCGTTATGGCTGATGTGGCCTGCCAGCGCATTAACGATTGTCGCCATGATTTATTTTTGTGGCAATCCGCAGCGGTTCGCCAAAAACAATGGGCATATGGCGCCTGCTGCTTTACTGCTATTAATGCCCTATCTGCTGGGTGCATGGCTGAATTCACGCCTGTGGACATGGCGCCAGCCCGTGCCCCGCGAGATCATTCCCAACCTGTGGATATCGCGCATTCCATCGCGCCGCGATTTGCGGCAATGGCGTCCTGATGCCCTGATTGATTGTTGTGCCGAGCTTCCGGTTAAAGCTAACGGTCTCCCGCTTTATGCAGTCCCGATGCTGGATTTACTGGTTCCCGAAATCGAGCAAATCGAGCAAGGCATTGCCGCGCTGGATACCGCACGGGCGCATGGAAAAGCCTTGATTTTTTGTGCCCTCGGCTATTCGCGCAGTGCCCTGATTGTCGTGGCGTGGCTGGTCAAGCGTGATTATGCCGCATCGATTAATGAAGCGATTGCCACAGTGCAGCGCGCGCATCCTGCACTGGTACTTTCGCAACGACACCGCACTCGATTGGAGGAATGGCATGCATACATTTTCGGATGTGCTGGTAAACCAGAGGCTGCTGTACCAGCCATAAACTTGTGCGAGAGAAGCGCATGACGGCAGAACAGCAAACCGGGCTGTTGTTTGCCTGTGTGGGGGGCATTCTGATGATTGCCTCGCTAGTGGGATGGGCGCTTAAACGAAAAACAGCACCCCATCCCAATACAACCATCGACAATCTGAATGCTCGCATCAAAGCGTGGTGGATCATGGTCATCGCCCTTGGTGGCGCTTTTTTAATGGGCAAACCAGGGATCATTCTATTGTTTGCCTTTGTCTCGTTTGCGGCATTGCGCGAATTCATTACCCTTACCCCCACGCATCGCGGCGATCACAGCGCGCTGGCAGTCAGTTTTTTTGTGGCCTTGCCTGCACAATATTTCCTGATCGGCATCGAATGGTACGGACTGTTTTCGATCTTCATTCCCGTGTACGCTTTTTTATGCCTGCCGATTCTTGCTGCCTTAACCGGCGAGACCAGGGATTTTCTGGGCCGCACCGCCCAGTCGCAATGGGGATTAATGATCAGCGTCTTCTGCGTTTCACACATTCCTGCGCTGCTGACGCTGGACATTCCGGGTTATCAGGGACGTAATATGCTGCTCATTGCTTTTCTTCTCCTTGTGGCACAGTCCAGCGACGTATTGCAATATATCTGGGGGCGATTGTTCGGCAAACACAAAATCGCTCCGGCGTTATCGCCCTCGAAAACGGTGGAGGGATTCATCGGTGGCGTGGCCAGCGCCAGTGCGCTGGGCGCAGTCTTATGGTGGATTACCCCGTTTCAGCCCTGGCAAGCGGCATTACTGGCTTTTGTCATCACCCTGATGGGATTTTTCGGCGGGCTGGTTATGTCCGCCATTAAACGCGACCGCGGCGTAAAGGATTGGGGCACCCTGATCGAGGGGCACGGCGGTATGCTCGACCGCATCGATTCGCTCTGTTTTTCCGCACCGATATTTTTTCACGCTGTGCGCTATTGGTGGGTGCCCTAAAGAGCTTAGGGCATGCAGATTTCGAAAGAAGTCTAGTGATGCACAAAACAAAACGCCCATCCACAAGGATGGGCGTTTGTGTTTATGACAGAGGCGCTTTGGTCGCCTCGCGCCATGGGGAATTACATATCCATTCCACCCATGCCGCCCATTCCACCCATACCACCACCCATACCGCCACCAGCCGACTCTTCTTTCGGCAATTCGGCAACCATGGCGTCGGTTGTCAACATCAACGAGGCCACGGAGGCTGCGTTTTGCAGGGCGAAACGCGTGACTTTGGTGGGATCCAATACCCCGAGTTCCACCAGGTCACCATAATGACCCGTCGCGGCGTTGTAGCCAAAGTTGCCTTTGCCTTCGACAACCTTGTTGACCACCACAGACGGTTCGTCACCTGCGTTATAGGCGATCATGCGCAGCGGCTCTTCGAGTGCACGCAGGATGATCTTGATACCGGCGTCCTGCTCGGCATTGTCGCCTTTGATCTTGCCGGCGTTGGTACGGGCGCGCAGGAAAGCGACGCCGCCACCCGCAACGATGCCTTCTTCGACGGCGGCACGCGTGGCATGCAGCGCGTCTTCGACACGAGCTTTCTTTTCTTTCATTTCAACTTCGGTTGCTGCACCGACACGAATCACAGCTACGCCGCCAGCCAGTTTGGCCACGCGTTCCTGCAGTTTTTCCTTGTCGTAATCGCTGGTGGCTTCATCGATTTGCTTGCGTACCGTTGCAACGCGCGCTTTGATGTCTTCTGCCTTGCCTGCACCGTCGATGAGGGTGGTGTTTTCCTTGCCCACTTCGACTTTTTTGGCGCGACCCAGGTCTTTCAAGGTCACATTTTCGAGTTTCAGGCCGAGCTCTTCAGCGATAACCGTGCCGCCGGTGAGGATAGCGATATCTTCCAGCATGGCTTTGCGGCGATCGCCAAATCCAGGCGCCTTGACTGCAGTGGTTTTCAGGATGCCGCGGATGTTGTTAACCACCAGAGTAGCCAGCGCTTCACCATCGACATCTTCAGCGATGATCAGCAGTGGACGTCCCGCCTTGGCAACCTGCTCCAGTACCGGCAACAGATCGCGGATGTTGGAAATTTTCTTGTCGTGCAACAGGATGAACGGATCCTCGAGGTTGGAGACTTGCTTGTCGGGGTTATTGATGAAATAAGGCGAGAGGTAGCCGCGATCAAATTGCATCCCTTCCACGACTTCCAGTTCGTTTTCCAGCGACTTGCCGTCTTCAACGGTGATCACGCCTTCCTTGCCGACTTTTTCCATGGCGTCGGAAATGATCTTGCCGATGTTTTCATCCGAGTTGGCCGAAATGGCGCCAACCTGGGCGATTTCCTTGTTGGTCGTGGTGGGTTTGGAGATTTTTTTCAGTTCGGCCACGATTGCGATTACAGCTTTATCGATCCCGCGCTTCAAGTCCATCGGGTTCATGCCCGCGGCCACATACTTCATGCCTTCAACGACAATGGCTTGCGCCAATACGGTGGCAGTGGTGGTGCCATCACCGGCGACATCAGAAGTCTTCGAGGCCACTTCCTTGACCATTTGTGCGCCCATGTTTTCGAACTTGTCTTTCAGCTCGATTTCCTTAGCGACCGATACGCCGTCTTTGGTGATGGTCGGGGCGCCGAATGAACGCTCCAGCACCACATTGCGCCCTTTGGGGCCCAGGGTAACTTTTACTGCATTGGCGAGAATATTCACGCCGTTGACCATGCGTGTACGCGCATTTTCAGAAAATTTGACTTCTTTAGCTGCCATGATTATTTCCTCTCAGATTGAATTCAATAGGGGATCGGACAAACGATTACGCGTGATCAGGCGATCAGGCAACAATGGCCATGATGTCTTCCTCGCGCATCACGAGGAGCTCTTCGCCATCGACCTTGACGGTCTGGCCCGAATATTTGCCGAACAGAACTTTGTCGCCGACTTTGACATCCAGCGCGCGCACTTTTCCGTCGTCACCCACTTTGCCCTTGCCAATGGCGAGGATTTCGCCCTGATCGGGCTTTTCAGCAACCGTATCTGGAATCACGATGCCAGAAGCAGTTTTACGCTCTTCTTCCAAACGTTTAACAATGACACGGTCATGCAAAGGACGTAATTTCATAGCCACTCCTTGGTTAAGACATTGATTTAAAATAAAAACCGGACGAAACCGGTTGGTAAAAATAAAGAGAGAATGCTGCTTTCGCTTTGTTAGCACTCTACCCGCTTGAGTGCTAGATAATAAGGGCAAAGCGTTGCAAATTCAAGATAAAAAGAAGATAAAAGAAGAAAGCCATTAAAACTGTTGCAAATGTGAGTTAATTTGCCTGCATGTAACATTTGCTACAAAATCATGTTGCGTTTGCAACAAGCAACAGGGAAGAAGCAGCTTTTTTGCACCATTTATCCAGTGCAAGCAGTTTTTTGCCCACGGTTGCACAATGCATACGGGCGCCAAAGGGCGCCTTTTTATCCTGCTCACTTCTTCAAGGAGAATTTCATGAAATCGGCACAACAAATTGATATTTATAATATTTATGCTTTAGGCTCGCTGGATGTTGCGGCTCGGCCCACCCCACTCGCCAGCACGGAGTTGGTCCAGGTTACAGGGGGAGGAGGTGTAGATCTTTGGGATTTGGTCGCCAAGCCACAGCCCTCGGGCGAAGCAACTCGGCCCACCCCACTCGCCAGCACCGAGTTGGCCCAGGTTACAGGGGGAGGCGGTGTAGATGGTTGGGGATTGGTCGCCAAGCCGCAACCCTCGGGCGAGGCCGCTCGGCCCACCCCACTCGCCAGCACGGAGTTGGCGCAAGTTACAGGGGGAGGAGGTGTAGATTTCTGGGGCTTGGTCGCCACCCGGCCAGCGGTTGCCAAACCTGTGCGCTAACTCTGATCCGGGCCTTGTACCTTGTATCAAGGCCCGGATTTTTTCGTGTTATTCCACTGATGTTATGCACCAACAGGTATACACCATGGTTGATTCCGTTTTATCGCCGTCGCCAAATGCACCTATCGCCAACATGGCGCGCATAAGATTCACCTCCCCCGAATCCTGCCCCCGTGCAGACGGGGGCCTAAGTTGGTTATGGCGTAACTTGGGCCCCCGCCTGCGCGGGGGCAAATCCTGAGTATCTGACAAAGGGGAAATTTTTCACCGAAAAAATCGCTTCAAGGGAGAAACCGCTTGGCCTCTGCGCAACACCGGTTATTCCATGTGAAAATGGAATGTCAGGTCATTTGTGAATTGAAAGACGTTGCCAGTGCTTGTTCGCAGAAGTCTTGCACCATGTCCAGTGCGGCCAACGTGGTCTGATCCACAGCGGTTTTGCCGTGGCGCGCACGGTAGCAAAGCGCCAGCAGGGTAATGGGTTTATCCGCGTGGTCGACAGGTAAGCCACGCATCAATTCCTGTAACCTGCGCAACCCTTCGCTATCATCCTGAATCAGCCACTGCTCCGCCAATTGTAGCGCGCGCCGCGTGGCGCCCTGCAATAATGGCGCTTCGGCCCGCGCTGCCTCCACTTGAGATTGCAACAGGAACATCAGCGCCACAGCGTAACGCGCGGTAGCCGGGCGCTCGGAAACGGGCGTGGATTGCCAATGATCGATGGCGGCTTCGTGTTGCCCCTGCCCTTTGGCCAGGCAGCGCAGGTACCAGCCGTACAGCGGCTTTGCTGGCCGAGGCGTTGCGGACACAGGTGGGGCGGGAATGGCCGCTGGCCGGGCAGGTTGTTGATGCTGCAATAGCCAGGCCACCGCTGCCCTGCCGTTTTTAACGCCGATCTTGCCGTAGAGGCGGCTGAGGTAGGTGCGCACGCTGGTGTCATTACCGGCCTTGAAGCGGGCAATGGCCTTGCTGCTGTGGCCATCTGCCAGCCAGTGCAGCATCTGCTGCTCTTCCAGCTCAAGGGTGATCGAGTCGCCTGCGGTATTGACCATCGCCTGACTGTTGGCCCACTCTTTGGCTTTGCTGTCGTGCGGCCTTAAATGGTCAACCAGCTCCTGCCAGTATATCCACGCACGCATGGGGTTTCCAGCCGCCTGTTCAGCATTGACAAGTTCAGCCAGCGTATCGTTGCGTGGTTCGGGCAGATGGCGCACGCGCTGCAATTCGATTTGCAGGCGGTTGATGCCCGCCTCGAAACGACCGTGGGCGATGTCGAGGCTGGCGTGCAAGACATTCATCAAATTATCCATCAACTCCGAAGGCGCAGTTTGGGCCAGCAGGCTGGCTTCCTCAGCAACCCGCGCAGCGGCCTCTTTTTTGCCCGCCGCTACCAGCAGGCGCACCAGGTTGTTGCGCAATACAGCTGCTGAGTATGGATTTTCGGTGCGAAAGGCCGTCGTTTCATAACGCAGCGCCAGGCGGGCAGCGGCCAGCCCCTTGCGCAACTGGCCCAGATGCAACTGGCAGTGCGCGATATTGACCAACGCAGCGTAGCGGGAAAACACCGGCCCCAGCGAGTACTGCTGATAGGCGCGGGTATAGCAGTCAATGGCCAAACTATGTGCTGAGACGTATTTGAAGGCATTGCCCAAATTACCCCATGATTTTGCCTGATCAACCACATTTGCCGCCGCTTCAGCCAGTTGCAAGGCGCGGCTATGCTCATTGATCGCCGCTGTATGTTGGCCTTGATGCGCCAGCAGAATGCCGGTTGCGGTCACGCTTTGCCACAGCAGGCGCGGGTAGTGTTGGCAGTCCACGCGCTCGGCCAGCGTCACACACAATCGCGCCAGCGGTAATGCCTCGCCGTCACGGCCCGAGGCGTGCAGTTTTTTACTCAGTGCAATGGCTGCGCCAACGAATTCGACTAGGGTGGAATCGGGGGCGTGTTGCAGTTGCTTGGCTGCGGCATGGAGGCGTTTTTTCAGTGATGCAACCGGCGCAGGCTGCTGCTTGGCGTAGAGCGCAGCTTCCAGGTTTGCGACCCATTGGGCAGGCGGATCGATGGAGACTTTAGGCATGTGGACCTCGTTTGATTAGACTTCTTTTGAAACTTGTTGCGCTTGACATAACGGCGTTGTACGGTGGTTCAAAATCCTCATTTACTCCCTTGTAAACTCCGGCTTTTCGCCGCCATGCGCCTTGTTTTCTCTTCGCTCGCGACAGTTTCGAAAGAAGTCTATTGAAGTGCAGGTGAATCAGCGGAATTTAATGACAGCTTAACGACTCTTGGTTAGGACTTACGCAAAATTGTTCCAGCAAGGCGCAGCGACGCAAGCAGTACAAGTCGTACGACCAGGCGCTGCAACGCAACTGGGGCGGTTTTGCGTAAGCCCTGTTGGCGTTACTGTTAATGAGCATTACTGAGCAGTAACAGTTTGCTAGCGTAACAGAATGTTGGTGTTTTGTTAATGGTTATAAAATACAAATGTTGAGGCCTATTGATAAACAGCCAGGACCTAGGGAGCCTCTAGCGGCAAAAAAGTGCTGAAAAGGCGCGCCAATATTAGGCCTTTAAATTTTTTAATGAAAAAACAGGTACGCCACCCAAATGGCTGTAATCACTCCGGCAAAGTCGGCCAACAACCCATAGGGAATGGAATAACGTGTTTTGGTAATCCCCACCGAACCAAAATACAGCGCAACAATATAAAAAGTCGTATCGGCCGACCCCTGAAAAATACAGGCCAATCGGCCGACGAACGAATCAACCCCATAGGTTTTCATGGTATCGATCATCATGGCGCGCGCGCCACTGCCGCTAATGGGTTTCATTAAAGCTGTGGGCAGTGCGGGAGTAAAATCGGTATTGATGCCAAGCGCGGTAAAAAACCAGTTAAATCCGCTGACAATAAAATTCAGCACGCCCGAATGGCGCAGTACGCTGATGGCGACCAGCATACCGACCAAATAGGGAATGATTTTGATGGAAGTCTCGATCCCGCCTTTGGCACCTTCGATAAATGCTTCGTGAACATTGACCCGCTTGCGTAGCCCGCCAGCGATGAAGCCCACAATAATGCAGAGCAAAATAAGGTTGCTGGCCACTTTGGAAACAATCTCGATTTCTGTTTTGCTAAGGTGTTGGGTGAAGTACCAGATCATCCCGACGATGCACGCCGTAATTCCTCCTAGCCAGCTCAGCACCACGCTATTGATTAAATTAATGCGCTGTTTAATCGCCACGGCCACCATGCCGACAACGGTTGCCACATAAGTAGCAATCAAACATGGAATGAAAATATCCGACGGGTCGCGCGCGCCCAGCACGGCGCGCTGCGCCATGATGGCAAGTGGAATCAACGTCAACCCCGAGGTATGCAGCACCAGAAACATGATCTGCGCATCGCTGGCTTCGTCCTTTTTCGGGTTGAGGCTTTGCAGGCTTTCCATGGCTTTCAAGCCAAACGGTGTGGCGGCGTTATCCAGCCCTAAAAAATTGGCGGAAAAATTCATCACCATATGGCCCGTTGCAGGATGATCTTTGGGCACCTGTGGGAAAATCCGCGAAAAAAAAGGGGAAATGATTTTTGCCAATGCCTTAATGGCGCCGGCCTTTTCGCCGATATTCAACAGCCCCAGCCACAAGGTCATCACCCCCGCCAGCGGCAGGGCAATTTCCATCACGCCGATTTTGGCTGATTCGAATGTGCCGTCGATGATGCGCTTGAAAACATCAACGTCGCCTAAAAACAGCCATTGCGCCAGCGCAGCCAGAAAGCCCAGCAGAAAAAATCCGGCCCAGATATAGGTAAGGGTCATACGACAGCAGGCTGTAAAAGCATTAGCGTGCCATTATCGGCGTCCATTTCGGCATCCAGCCCCACGGGCAGGGTGAACTTGAGTTTGGTGTGCCCAAACAGGCTTCCTGAAAATACGGGGATATTCAGCCCCTTGAAATAATCGTCGAAGACATCATCCAGCGGCAACGAACCGAACCCGTCGCCCGGTTTGCAATCGGTGAATTGGCCGATCACTACCCCCGCCAATTGATCAAATACGCCCGCCAGCCGCAGATGCGAGAGCATACGATCCACGCGATAAATATATTCGTTGATTTCCTCGATAAACAAAATTGCCCCGCGAAAATCGGGTAGAAACGGCGTGCCAAGCAGCGTTGTGAGCACGGCCAGATTGCCGCCTAGCAAGCGGCCGCGCGCTCGGCCACCGCGTATGGTTTGAATGCGCCCCCTCGTTTGCGCCAGCAGGCCGTCGCGCTCGGCAGGATTTTTAAATGTGACTGCTTCGCCTTCCATCAACACACGACGGAAATAGCCCACGCTGAAATCGTTCCATTCCGACACCCCCAGCGGCGCATGAAAAGTTACCACGCCACTGCGCATATAAATGGCATTGATCAGCGCGGTGATATCGCTATAGCCCGCTAAACATTTCGGATGGCGGCGAATCAATTCATAATCCAGCAACTTGAGAATACGTGTGGCGCCTGAGCCGCCGGTGATCGCCAGTATCCCGTTTACTTCCGGGTCAGCAAACAGGGCATTCAAGTCTTCGGCGCGTTGTACATCGCTCCCCGCAAAGCGGCCCAGCCGGGCGCGTAGATACTTCCCCTCCTTTACTTTGAACCCGAGCGCCTGTAGCGATTCGGTGGCGATGGCAAATGGTTCGCGCTCGTAAATCGCCGAGGCAGGGCTGACCAAGCCAATCGTGTCGCCGACTTTAAGGCGAGGGGGGCGCAAGGTCGCCCGTGTATTTGTTAAAGCATTTGATGTAGAAGCGGGGGTAGCGGAAAGTGCCATGCTCGCCGCGCCGCTCATACCGGCGGCTAAAGTTTGCAGGAGTCGTCTGCGGGAAAGGGTGGGCATAATTTCATTGAACCTTCGTCCAAATCGGCACGAACTTGTTGTCGGATCGATGGATCAAACTGACATTGGCGCGCGAAACCCACGGAATAACCTGACGGTGCAACGGAATGACCAGCACTTCTTTCTGGATCAATTCCACCGCCTGATTGATTAAAGTCTGACGCTTGACCCTATCCATTTCCACATCGGCCTTGTCGATTAATTCGTCGACGGCAATATTTTTAAAATTACCGTAGTTGGTTTCGCCTGCTCCTTTGTCATTGGGGCTGTGCAGTACCGGCTTCAGGGTAAATATGGCGTCGCGATTGTTATCCCCCCAGCCTTGCAGGCAGGCGCTGAATTCCTTTTTTGGCGTGCGCTGAAAATATTGCGCCTTGGGCATAGGGTTGACCTTGACGTTCAGGCCGATGTGCGCCCACATTCCAGCCAGCGCAATGCAGATTTTTTCATCGTTGATATAACGATCGTTCGGGCAATGCAGGGTAAAACCGAAGCCGCTGGGATAGCCCGCTTCAGCCAGCAATTTTTTTGCGGCCATGACGTCGTAAGGCAAGCGCTTTTCAAACGACTCGGGGATGCCTTCCCCTTTGGGATTGGGAAGCGGAATCGCGGTCGGCGTGGCCAGGCCGCGCATGATTTGCGTCTTGATGGTGTTGATGTCGATCGCCCGATAAAGCGCCTGACGTACGCGCCTATCCTTGAAGGGATTTTTGCCTTTGACGTCGGCAAACAGCAATTCGTCACGCGCCTGATCGAGTGCGATCATGATGATGCGCGTTTCATCGCCTTCCCAAACTTTCAGGTCGCGATCCTCTTTCAGCTTGGTGACATCTTGCACCGCGGGGTCAAGAACAAAATCGAGCTCGCCCGATTTCAGCGCCGCCATGCGTGTGGCTGCGTTCGTGATGGGGCGATATTCGATAGTGTCGATATTGCCTTCGTAGCGCCCTTCCTTGATGCCCCACCACTGCGGGTTTTTGCTGTGCACGGTTTTAACGTCCGGTTCGTAGGAAACCAGACGGTAGGGGCCGGTACCCATGGCGTTGCGCGAAGCGAAGGTAACTTCTTTCGAGGAAGGGTCCTGCGGCTGGGTGGCGTTGTTTTTCTCCGCCCATTTTTTGCTCATGATCGGCACTTCGGCAATCGAAATCAACCCGACTGGATTGGGTGCGGCGGTGGTAAATTCGACGGTATGATCGTCGATCTTTTTGGCAGAGCCGGCTGGAATGGCGTACGTCTTGAATTGCTTCGATTGGGCCGCGCGTTCGAATGAGAACACCACATCGTCGGCGGTAAAAGTTGAACCATCGTGAAATTTCACGCCCTTGCGCAAATAAACGATGCGCTTGGTCGGGCTGACCGTCTTCCACGAGGTCGCCAGCCAGGGGGTGGGCGCCATATCCTTGCCCGGCTGGATCAAGCGTTCGTACACCAGATTATTGATGGACTTGGTAAAAGTCTCGTCCTGTCCATGCGGATCCTGCGTCGACGCATCACCGGCAGATGACCAACGGAATTTGGCAGCCGATGCAGTGGGGGGCAGCGCCAGGAAAAGGGATAGCACCAAACAAAGCTGAATCAATAGGGCTTTCATTTTCTCCTCCAAATGTTTTTATTTTGTGTCACAGTTTATTCAATCTCCCGGCAAGGCGCCAGAAAAAATCGCATAATGTGATTCCATTTCTAAATCAAACCTGACTTTGTCGGCTTCGCCTTGCCGTATTACTTATACTGTCTGCGGCTCGCCTTCGCGTCATTTTCGATTTAGAAATGGAATCAGTAGCACACAGCCAGTGTGTCCGCTATTAAAAATTTCTGACCCAATCCACCATGGGCCGCGCCCAACATGAACCTGTCGTGAAACAGCTGGATGGAAACATACTAACGCCACAAGGCTTCATAAGCGGCACGCTCGAGTTTGCTGGTGAGGGCGTGCGGGCTGGCCGCATTACCCGCATTAGCGGGCAATCTATTGCTACAAATGCCGTGCGCGATGCGGCGCGACCGATTGTTCTGCCCGGGTTTATCGACTTGCACGTCCACGGCGGCGGCGGTCATGACATCATGGAAGGCGGCGATGCCGCGCACCGCGTCGCCGTTTTGCATGCCCGGCATGGCACCACTGCCATGCTGGCGACCACGATGACGGCACCGATGGGCGATCTGGAAACCGCCTTTACCGCGCTGGCTCCACTGTGCACAGAAGCGCGGCAAGCCCACTCCTCCGCTGCCCACGTGCTGGGCGTGCATCTGGAAGGGCCCTTTATCAACGCGGGCAAACTGGGTGCGCAGCCTGATTTTGCGCGGCCCCTGAATCAGGAAGAATTAAAGCGCTTGAATGCCATTGCGCCGATCCGCCTGATTACGCTGGCGCCAGAAGTCGCGGGTAATCAGCAGGCCATTGCCTCACTGGTGGCAGCCGGATACAAAATCCAGATTGGCCACAGTCTGGGCAGCTATGAGGATGGGGTGAAGGCGTTATCAGCTGGCGCCGGCGGATTCACGCATCTTTTCAACGCCATGACGGGCCTGCATCATCGTAGCCCCGGACTGGTGGGGGCGGCGCTGGCTCACGCCGACTTTGCAGAAATCATTCCCGACCTAGTGCACGTCCACCCCGGCGCCATTCGGGTGGCCTTGCGATCCATTCCCCGCCTGTTTTGCGTCACCGATTCAACGGCGGCCGCGGGTATGCCCGATGGCGAATATCAGTTGGGTCGCCATACCGTCACCAAATGCATGGGCGGGGTACGGCTGGCCGATGGTACGCTGGCAGGCTCCACGCTGACCATGGATCAGGCGCTGCGCAATCTGGTGAATGACATCGGGCTTGATTTATGCGAAGCCTCGCAACGTGTTTCGACCCACGCGGCGGATTATCTGCGGCTGGCTGATCGTGGACGCCTGCAATCGGGCGCTTGTGCGGATATGGTGGTGCTTAATCGCGATTTGCAATTACTCGATGTCTATATCGAAGGCCGGCACGTCGAATGATGTTGCGCTTAACGAAAAATCACGAAAAATCATGAGCGACCTTTCCTGTACCCATATGCTAACCGAGGCGCGCGAAGCGCCTGCTGCGGTCGCCCGCCAGCTTGCGGAAAACAAACGCGAATACCGCGATTTTGGCATGGCGCTGCGCACCCATCCACCGACCTCGATGCTCACCGTGGCGCGCGGCAGTTCCGACTACGCCGCGCACTTCATGGCCTATCTCATCATGGCGCGCCTGGGCCGCCTGGTGACTTCGCTGCCGATGTCGCTCATTACCTTGTATCAAACGCAGCTGCAGTGCCAGGGACTGCTTTCGATGGCGTTTTCCCAATCGGGGCAAAGTCCTGATCTGGTGGCGCCGATGCGTTACTTCACCGAGGGTGGCGCTGAAACCGTGGCATTCGTGAACGATCCCCATTCACCTTTGGCGCAAGCCGCCCAATGGGTATTCCCACTTTATGCCGGGACTGAAACCAGTGTCGCCGCGACCAAAAGTTTTATCGCACAACTGGTTGCCGGGGCCCGCGTCGTAGCGGCCTGGCAGGGCGATAATGGCCTGCAAGCCGCGCTGGACGGGCTGCCTGAAGTTTTGGCCCGCGCGGTCGAAGCGGATTGGTCTGGCGCCATACCGGTACTAAAAAAAGCCGACCGCTTGTTTGTTATTGGTCGTGGCCTGGGGCTGGCGATGGCCATGGAAGCGGCGCTCAAATTTAAGGAAACCTGCGCCATTCAGGCGGAAGCCTTTTCCGGAGCCGAAATCAAACACGGCCCGATGGCGCTGATCGATGAAGGCTACCCCTTGCTGATTTTTGCCCCGCGTGGCCCGGCGCAAGCGGGGTTGCTTAAACTGGCCGAAGAAATGCGCGCGCGCGGTGCGCAGGTGCTGCTGGCTGCATCCACCAGCACCCCGGGCGGAAATTTGCCCTTGATCGAAACGGCTTCCGTTGATCTTGACTCGCTTTCTGCTATCCAGAGTTTTTATCCCATGGTTGAAGCGCTGTCGCGTGCACGCGGCTTTGACCCCGATCATCCCCGCCATCTGGCAAAAATCACCCGAACCCAATAACATCGAAAAATGCTAAAAACCGAAACGCCCAGCCTGAAGCATACCCAGCTTGACGAATACGCCATCAACGATCTGGTCGCTGCCTTCACAGAGGATCAACTCGATGCGGTGCGCGCCGTGCAGGCAGCCAATACGCAAATTGCCGCTGCGGTCTCTGCGGCTGTACTGCGCCTTGAAGACAGGCCAGGAATAAATGGCGGGCGACTCATCTACGTGGGAGCGGGCACTTCGGGGCGCTTGGGCCTGCTCGATAGCGTCGAGCTCTATCCCACCTTTTCCTGGCCGCGCGAACGCGCAATCGCACTGTTGGCCGGGGGACAGCAAGCGACCCATGAGGCTATCGAGGGGGCGGAAGACAACTTTGAACAAGGCGCAGCGGACATACGCATTGCCGCCGTTGGCGTGCAGGACGTGGTGATTCTACTCGCTGCTTCTGGCGCCACACCCTACGTGCTGGGCGCCTTGCACGCTGCGCGCGCCAGCGGCGCACTGACGATTGGCATGGCCAACAATCCTGATGCGTCCGTGACCAAAGAAGCCGATATCGGCATCACACTCGACACCGGCGCAGAATTGATTTCGGGCAGTACACGCCTTAAAGCCGGCACGGCGCAAAAGATTGCGCTCAATACTTTCTCCAGCGCGATCATGGTGCAATTGAACAAGGTCTATGGCAACTTGATGGTCGATATGAAGCCGACCAACGCCAAACTGATCCGCCGCGCGATTCGTTTAACCATGCTGGCAACAGGGACCGACGAAGATCACGCGCAAGTCACTTTGGAAGCCTGCGATTTTCATGTCAAAACAGCCATCGTGGCCATCATGAAAAACATGTCGCCAGCCGATGCGCGCGCGCGGCTCGCCGAAACGGATGGCAGTGTGCGGCTGGCATTGGCTTAACCATTTTCATTAAAAAAATTACTGATTGATATTGTGCACTACTGAGGGGAAAACTTATCAACGGAAAAACCGCCACCATCATTGCCGCGCAAGCAGGAATCCAGCGATTTTGTTGGCCACGCGTTATAAATCTTAGCGCCCATTTCTCATCGCTCAGGATACGATCATGAATAAAACAATAACAACGCCAATACCAGCGGAAACACCCGAATCAACACCACCCCAAACCCCTTGGCGGTGGATCCCCACGCTCTACTTCGGCCAGGGCATCCCATATGTGGTGGTGATGACCCTCTCGGTCATCATGTACAAAAATCTGGGCTTGTCGAATACCGACATCGCGCTTTACACCAGCTGGCTTTATTTGCCGTGGGTAATTAAACCGCTGTGGTCGCCACTGGTCGACATGTTTCGCACCAAACGCTATTGGATCGTTATCTTGCAATTGCTGATTGGCGCGTCGCTGGCGCTGGTCGCGCTGACCATTCAGCTGCCGTATTTTTTCCAGATCACGCTGGCCATTTTCTGGCTGATGGCATTCAGTTCGGCCACCCACGATATTGCGGCGGATGGCTTCTACATGCTGGCGCTGAAGCAGCATGAACAGGCAGCGTTTGTCGGAGTGCGCAGCACCTTTTATCGCGTCGCCATGATTGCCGGTCAGGGCGGGCTGGTATGGGTAGCAGGCAAGCTGGGTGAGCATAGCGGCGATGTGGCCCTGGCCTGGTCGATTATTTTTTTTATTCTCGCCAGTTTGTTTGTCACCCTGTATGTCTACCACCAATTCATTTTGCCTGTTCCAGAAAGCGACCGTGCCACGGTGAATGGCAACCATGTCGTGGCCGAATTTTTTTCGACTTTTACATCGTTCTTTAAACGTGCGGATATCGGTATCGTGCTCGCTTTTTTATTGTTGTTTCGCCTTGGAGAGGCGCAGGCGCTGAAATTGGTCTCGCCTTTTTTGCTGGATCCACATCAACGTGGAGGACTGGGCTTGACCACGGCAGAGGTAGGGTTGGTATATGGCACTATCGGCGTGATCGCGCTTACGCTGGGCGGCTTGCTCGGCGGTTACGCCATTTCACGCCATGGATTAAAACGTTGGATCTGGATCATGTTGCTCTCCGTTCATCTGCCCAATCTGGCTTTTGTCTACCTCTCGTTCGCCATGCCCAGCGATGTTTATCTGATCGCCAGCGCCATTGCCATCGAGCAATTTGGTTACGGTTTTGGTTTTGCGGCGTATTTGCTGTTCATGATCATGGTGGCCGATGGCCCGCACAAAACGGCGCACTATGCGATCTGCACCGGTTTCATGGCGTTGGGCATGATGTTGCCCGGCATGGCCAGCGGCTGGATACAGGAGCAATTGGGCTATCAGAACTTTTTTATCTGGGTGTGTATCGCCACCATTCCCTCGCTGATCGTGACAGCATTTTTAAAAATCGATCCCGCATTCGGTAAAAAGACCGAGACCTGAAATGAATGCGCTGCCGGACAATGCGCGCCTGGTGTCGCTGGATGCTTTCCGCGGTTTCACCATCGCCAGCATGGTGCTGGTCAACAACCCCGGGGACTGGAGCAATCTCTATCCGCCGCTGGCGCACGCGGCCTGGAATGGCTGGACGTTCACCGACTGGATTTTTCCATTTTTCCTCTTCATTTGCGGCGTCTCGATGTGCCTTTCATTGAACCGCCGCACGGAGAACGGGGCGAATAAACCGGTGTTGCTGATGCAATTGGCCAAACGCGCTGCGCTGATCTTTTTGATCGGTTTTCTGGCGCACCTCGTTCCGCATTTCAATTTTTCCACGGTGCGCATCCCCGGCGTGTTGCAGCGCATCGCCTTATGTATCCTGCTCGCGGCGCCGATCGTCCTGTATTTCAGCTGGAAGCAGCAATGTCTGTGGATTGTGGGACTATTGGCGACGTACACCGGCCTCATGCTGTTTGTTCCTGTGCCTGATACGCAAGGCCGTATTGCGGCCGGAGTGCTGGAGCCGGGGCGCGATGTGGGCGCCTATGTCGATCGCTTGCTCATGGGCGGGCATCTGTGGGCCAAATCGAAGACCTGGGATCCCGAAGGTTTGGTCAGCACTCTGCCTGCGCTATGTAGCCTGCTATTTGGCGTATTGGCCGGGCATGGGCTGCTATCAACATCCTCTAATACCAAAAAAACACTGTGGCTGGTGGTGGCGGGCCTGATAGGTTTGGGCGTCGGCATCATGCTCGATGGAACCCTGATGCCGATCAACAAAAGTTTGTGGACAACGTCCTATTGCATTTTCATGACGGGGTGGGCCTTGCTACTGTTCGCGGTTTTTTACTGGTTGATCGATGCCAATGGTTCGGCTTTGTTGCGCAAAAAAGCGCAATGGGTCTTTCAGCCCTTTACTATTTTCGGTATGAACGCACTTTTTATTTTTGTACTTTCCGGATTTATCGCCAAAATGTTGGGCACCATCAAGCTGACGCAGGAAACTGGCAGCATACTGTCGTTAAAAAACCAGGTGTATGCGCCCTTCATGGCCTTGCCTGTTTCGCCACAAACGGCATCCTTACTTTATGCGCTGGTTTTCAATGCGCTGATGTTTGCCGTGGCGTGGGCGATGTGGAAAAGGAAGTGGTTTGTGAAGGTGTGAGTTTAGGCAATAATCAATATGGTTGGGGTTGAGTAGGTTCAAATACAAAGCCCAATATTGATCAACTAAAGTTAGTTTTTGTATTGATCTGTCGAACGTTAGCTTGTTTCATGCACAAAGGAAAATTGGAATGCTCATCTCGTGGGGCTCCGGCGAAAAAACCGAAGATCTGAAGATCATTGAAAAAAAATTTTGCACCGCTTGCGAAATGACGCGCCCTTTCAAGCTTTTTTTGCGATACAAGTTCAGCTCTCTTGAGCACATATTCCGGTGGGTCACTGAAAGGCAGTACATGCTTGTCTGTGAAGTTTGCCACCACAGTATCCTGCTTGATGCTGCGAAGGCAGAATCTATAGTAGGTAGAAATCCGATCCCTTTCTGGAACCGTACTGGTTTGGCATTTTTGGTTATCGGTATTATTTTTTACATCACGGATTTGGTTTCTTATCAGCAAACAAATCAAAAAGTTTTTATTAATTCCCCAAAATTGAACGATATATATATCATTGACCAAGTAACCTTACTGAAAGATTCTCGACTTCTTAGTCGATATGGTTTGATAAAAGTGCATCACGTGCATAACGGGCGCATTGACTTTCTGATTAAGGATGAAACCTTGTCCTTTTCAATCCCTGAATTAAAGGAGCTGAAAAAAACTGGGACGATTTATGGCATTTACAGATATAACCGTAACAGTTCGTTTTTCCCCCCGAAAGATGAAACTAAATAACGTAAAATAACGCGTCAACGCAAACCTGTAAAAAGACCGAGCGTAAAGCACACAGTAACCTTTTAGGTGCTCAAGATTCACATCCGTTTATTTTCAAACTCCTTATTTGACGCGGCTTTCCGGGCAAAAATGCCCGGAAAGCCGCGTCAAATGGCGTTCTGCATTTTTGTTTTTTTCGTTTTAATACTGGGTAGTTGCACCCACCCAAAACCGCCAGGCGATGTATCGGCATTGCCGCAAACGACCGATGCCAGTCAGGACGATCCACCGCCCGCTCCGCGCGAATTTCGTGCCGCATGGGTGGCGACCGTCTCCAACATCGACTGGCCCAGCCGCCCCGGATTACCAGTCGAGCAACAGCAGGCAGAGATTGTGAAGATCGTCGCGCGCGCGAAAGAGTTGAATCTGAATGCGCTGGTGCTGCAAGTGCGGCCTAGCGCCGATGCGCTTTATCCCTCGGCACTGGAGCCGTGGTCGGAATTTTTGACCGGCATGCAGGGCAAGGCTCCGCTGCCGTTTTACGATCCCTTACAAATGTGGATCGATGAGGCGCACCGCAATGGCATCGAGCTGCACGCCTGGTTTAACCCCTATCGCGCACGACACAGCTCGGCGCTGTCGCCCGTTTCAGCGACGCATATCGCGGCGAGCCAGCCGGGCCTGGTCAAATCCTACGGCACCTCGTTGTGGATGGATCCGGGCGAGCCGGCCGCCGCACAGCGCACGCTCGATGTGATACTCGATGTGGTGCGCCGTTACGATATCGATGGGGTACATATCGACGATTATTTTTACCCGTATCCGATTCCACTTACGCCTTCGCCGTCAACACCTGCGCTTGCAACAACGGCTGTAGCAGAGCCGCCCGAACTGGATTTTCCCGACGAGTCTTCGTGGGGCAAGTACCTGCTGGCCGGCGGCACACTGTCACGCGCCGATTGGCGGCGACAAAATGTCAACAATTTGATCGAGCGCATTTACCACGGCATTCGCCGCGAAAAACCTTTTGTGAAATTCGGCATCAGCCCGTTCGGTTTGGGCCGCCCGGATCGCCGTCCGCCTGGCATCAATGGCTTTAGCCAATACGACAAGCTGTATGCGGATGTGGAGTTGTGGTTGAACAAAGGCTGGCTGGATTATCTGGCCCCGCAACTCTATTGGCCGATCGATCCACCCGCACAGGCGTTTCCGGTCTTACTGGAGTACTGGAATCGTGAAAACACACCGAGGCGCCATATGTGGCCTGGCTTGTACACCAGCCGCATCGACGGCTCGGCGAAATCGTGGAAGCCCGAAGAGATTGTGAATCAGATTGCGTTGACCCGCAGTGCGCCGCAGGAAACCGCGCGCGGCCATCTTCATTTCAGCATGGCGGCGCTGATGGAAGACCGGCAGGGCATCGGTACGCAACTCAAGGCCGGACCTTATGCCACGCCTGCATTGGTGCCGGCCACACCGTGGCTGAATAACATTGCGCCCGATGCCCCGCAGGTTATTCCGGTAATCACCACCCTGCATTCTCGTGTGAAAAGTACGCTGCTGAATTTCGACAAATCGGTGTGGCACTATGCGATATGGGTTCGTTACGGCACCACCTGGCAATTCTTTCTGGCAAGGGCGCCTTTGAATAATTTGAATGAATTTGTAGCCAACGATGCTGCCAATGCACTGGTCATTTCCGCTGTCGACCGCTGGGGCAATGAAAGCAAGCGGGTACGCGTGCCTATTCATATTCATGGCAACCCCAAAAAGGCTTTGCAAACGCCATGACAATATCTTCTTCTCCTGCACTCTCAAACAGTCTGGGCCTGGGCCTCGATGCGGGCGGAACCAAAACACGCTGGGCGCTGGCGCGTGCCTCGGGCGAAATTGTGGCCGCCGGTCAGGTGGGCGGCATGAGCGCGCTGCAAATGAGCACGGCCGCGGGCCGGCAATATCTTGCCGACACGCTTTCCGCATTAGCGCAATCGGCAAATAATTTTGTTCCGCAGGGCCAGTCGTTGCGCGTGTATGCAGGCATGACCGGCTTCAGCGAAGGCGGTGAGGACCTACGCCAATTGATGGCCGGGGCACTCGGCATGGGCTTGGCGCCCGAGCACATTGATTTGGGCAGCGATA
Source organism: uncultured Burkholderiales bacterium (assembly GCA_964598005.1). Taxonomy (GTDB): domain Bacteria; phylum Pseudomonadota; class Gammaproteobacteria; order Burkholderiales; family Usitatibacteraceae; genus CAZRAL01. The sequence goes on along the minus strand of CAZRAL010000008.1, from coordinate 25,398 downwards.
TCGATATCGCTTATCACGATCTGTTCGCACCGGGTGAGGGCTACGTGGTTTATGCCGGCACCGGTTCAATCGCTGCGTTTATCGACCACAGCGGCGAAATGCATCGCGCCGGTGGCCGCGGGGTAATTCTCGACGATGCCGGTGGCGGCTTCTGGATCGCTCGCGAAGCGCTGCGCCATATTTGGCGTGCCGAAGATGAGCGGCCCGGCTGCTGGCGCGATTCGCCGCTGGCGGTGGAAGTATTCAAGCGCATCGGCGGCAGCGAGTGGGCGCGGTCGCGCCAATTTGTGTACGGCACACCGCTCACTGAAGCGCGCGGCGAGATCGGCAAGCTGGCGCTGGCTGTCGCGGTCGCGGCCAATAGCGATCCGGTCGCGCGGGGTATTTTGACGAATGCGGGTGACGAACTGGCGCGCCTGGCGCGCGCGCTGATTTTCCGTTTCGGCCCGCGGCCGGTGGCTCTGGCGGGGCGGGTGGTGGAACTTCACCCTGCCATCGAGCAGGGCTTGCGCGCAGGCCTGCCTGCTTCCACGCCCCTGCAAATCAGGAATACCGAGGCGCACTATGCCGCCGCACGTATCGCGGCCCTCAATGCCGCGCCTCAAAAATAAATGGCAACATTTGATAAACGTGATTACCTTATTTTTTGCAAACTGGTCTCTGAAAAAATAATCATGAAAAAATTGTTATTGGTTTTTGGGATCGTCTTTTTAACCGGGTGTGCTGGCCCGCCTATCGACAACCGTTACACCGCGATGAGTCAGGATAGCCGGGTGCAGTTTTTGATCCTGCATTACACCGCAGGCGATTTTCCCGGCTCGCTGAAAATTCTGACCGAAGGGCCGGTCAGCAGCCACTACCTGGTGGATATCGATCCGCCTACCGTTTACCGGCTGGTCAGTGAAAACCGTCGCGCCTTTCACGCTGGCGTCAGTTACTGGAAGGGCCATAGCCCGCTCAACGCCAGCTCGATCGGCATTGAAATCGTCAACCAGGGTTATATCGATACGCCGGAAGGCCGGGCGTGGGTCGATTACCCTAAAGCGCAAATCGATGTGGTCATTGCACTGGTGAAAAAAATTGTAGCCCGGCACGGCATCAAACCGGATCACATTCTCGGCCATAGCGATATTGCGCCGCAACGCAAAACCGACCCGGGGCCGCGCTTCCCATGGAAACGGCTGGCCGACGAGGGATTGATCGTGTGGCCCGATGCCGCGCAGGTGGCGCAAAAGCAGCGCGCTTATGAGCCGCAGCTACCCGACATCGAATGGTTTCAAAAAAAACTGGCGCAACATGGCTTTGCGGTGCCGCTAAACGCCGAGCTGGATGAGGCTACCCGCAATGTACTGAGCGCTTTTCAGATGAAGTACCGTCCTGCGCGTTTCGATGGCACCCCCGATGCGGAAACCGCGGCCTTGCTCGAGGTGTTGACCTCTGCCGTTGACGGGGCCAAATAATTTGACTCCTAGCAAGCTGCTCATGATGCCTTTCCCGGCTGCTCATGGTGCCTTTCCCGGCCACAAGAAACATCGAATAGGGTTCGCTCATTACGCCGTCCATCGTCACGATCAAGCTTCAGCGTTGCCCCGGCCCCATTCGTAGTAGCCATCATCCTGGTTAATCATTAACCCCCGGTCATGGCGCGCGCGCCCGCCTGTTTCGATACGCTCCCTGTGCTTTGGCTCGCCTCACCAATCTGGCTTCTTGCGGCGCCGCGTATAAAAATAGACTTCTTTCGAAACTTGCTGCGCTTGACATAACGGCGTTGCACAGTGGCTCAAAATCCTCATTTACTCTCTTGTAAACTGCGGTTTTTCGCCGCTATGCGCTTGTCTGCGCTCGCGACAATTTCGAAAAAAGTCTAATGTTTCGCGTTCCACTCCTTATGCCGTATCCGATAGGGCTCCGTCAGCTTCAGAATTTTATAATGGCGCCAAGCTGTTAAAATGACAGCTTCCATTTCGACAAATAATCTGTGACCTCCTCTAATTCGAGCAATCTGGTCGAGATCGATAACGTCGATTTCGCATATGGCAGGCGTTCGATCCTCAAAGGGATTTCGCTCAACGTTCCCAAGGGTAAAGTCGTTGCCATCATGGGCGGCTCCGGGTGCGGAAAGACCACTTTGCTGCGTTTGGTCGGCGGGCAATTGAAGCCCAATCAGGGGATGGTGCGTGTAAATGGTGAAGATGTCGCCGCCCTTGACCGCGATGGCATGTATGCCATGCGGCGGAAAATGGGCATGCTGTTCCAGTTCGGTGCGTTGTTTACCGATATGTCGGTGTTCGATAATGTGGCCTTTCAGTTGCGTGAACATTCGGCATTGCCCGAGGAGATGATCCGCGATCTGGTGTTGATGAAGCTGCACGCGGTTGGGCTGCGCGGTGCAGCGCACCTGTTTCCATCCGAACTATCCGGGGGCATGGCGCGCCGGGTGGCCTTGGCGCGTGCCGTGGCGCTCGACCCCATGCTGGTGATGTACGACGAGCCTTTTGCGGGTCTTGATCCGATTTCGCTCGCCGTGGTGGGGCAATTGATCCGGCAACTGAACGATGCCTTGGGGGCTACTTCGATTCTGGTCACCCACGATGTCTTGGAATCGTTACAAATCGTCGATTATCTTTATTTCATTTCCGACGGGAAAATCGTTGGCGCGGGAACGGCCGAGGAAATCCGCCGTTCGGAATTGCCGTATGTTAAACAGTTCGTGCATGCGGAACGCGATGGGCCGGTGCCATTTCACTATCCCGCACAGCCTTATGCAGAACAACTGGGGTTGGCCATATGATTGAAGCCATTCGGCGCTTGGGCCATCGTTTTACCGAGAGCATCTGGCGGATCGGCGCCACTGCGCGGTTTTTCACGCTGGTGCTGGCCAATTCCGGTATGAGTTTTTCGCGTTTTCGCCTGATCATCCGTGAAATGTATTTCAGCGGGGTCATGTCGCTGATCATTATCATGGTCTCGGGACTGTTTGTGGGCATGGTGCTCGGCTTGCAGGGTTTTGAAACGCTGCAAAAATACGGTGCCGAAGAGACGATGGGCGTTCTGGTTGCCTTGTCTTTGGTGCGTGAACTGGGTCCGGTGGTGGCAGCGTTGTTATTTGCCAGCCGCGCCGGTTCTGCCATTACCGCAGAGATTGGCCTGATGAAAGCGACTGAGCAACTAAAGGCGATGGATATGATGGCGGTTGACCCCATTGCACGGGTAGTGGCGCCGCGTTTCTGGGCCGGTGTTTTTTCCATGCCACTGCTGGCGGCTTTGTTTTCTGCCATGGGGGTATTTGGCGGCTATATCGTTGGCGTGGCTTTGATCGGCGTAGATCCAGGAGTGTTTTGGAGCAATATGCAGGCGGCGGTCGATTTCCGCTACGATATTCTCAATGGTGTGATCAAAAGCATCGTGTTCGGCATCGCCGTTGCGGTCATCGCAACTTTTGAAGGCTTCGATGCCGAGCCGACTGCGGAAGGTGTTTCCGCATCGACGACGCGTACTGTCGTCAGTTCAGCGCTCTGTGTGCTCACGCTGGATCTGATACTCACCGCATTCATGTTAAGAGGAGTTCATTAATGGAACGAAAAACAATCGACCTCTGGGTCGGTATCTTTGTTCTGCTAGGGTTTGGGGCACTGTTGGTCCTTGCGCTGAAGGTCGGCAATCTGGGCGGCGACCGGGTGGCGAAAATTTATAATGTCGAAGCGCGTTTTGAAGATATCGGTGGGCTGAAGTTGCAAGCCCCGGTCAAAAGCGCTGGGGTCCTGGTAGGACGGGTAGCCGATATTTATTTTGATAATGTCAAATTTCAAGCTGTGGTCAAACTTGCCCTAGATAAACGTTACGAGTTTCCAAAGGATACGTCTGCCTCTATTCTTACCTCTGGCTTGTTGGGAGAAGTCTATATTGGTCTCGATGCAGGCGGCGATGACAAGAAACTTGTTGAAGGTGACAAGATCAAATTGACACAATCCGCTGTGGTACTGGAACGTCTGATTGGCCAGTTTATGTTTGGCAAGGCAGCCGAGGGCGAGGACAAGAAATAATGTGCAGTTAATTTTTGTACGACAGATTTCCCAGCAATCCAATTTATTGAAACATTACTTTAATGGGATCCGGAGCATGTTGAAAAAATTAGGCGTATTGGCTATTTTCTTATTCTGCTTTCAGGTTTTTGCCCAGGACGTCGCCCCTGATGATCTGGTACGCAAAAATACCAACGAAATTCTTTCGCTGATTAAGGCCGATAAAGATATTCAGGCAGGCGACACCAAAAAGCTGGAAAAATTGGCCGAAGAAAAAATTCTTCCCTATTTCAATTTTCCCCATATGACCCAGCTTGCCGTGGGTCGGAACTGGCGCGATGCTTCCGATGCCCAGAAAGCAGCGCTAACCAACGAATTCCGTACCCTATTGGTGCGCACTTACTCAACTGCGCTGGCGCAATACAAAAATCAGGCCATCGAAGTCAAACCCTTGAAGCTGTTACCCGGCGAAACGGAAACAGTGGTGAAAACCCTTGTCAACCAGCCTAGCGGGCAGCCTATTCCAATCGATTACAGCATGGAAAAACTGAAGGAGGGCTGGAAAGTCTACGATGTGCTAATCGATGGCGTGTCGCTGGTCACCAACTACCGCAGTTCGTTCAACAAGGAAATTCAAGCCAATGGTATTGATGGATTGATCAAGTCCATCAGCGAACGCAACGCCAAGAACAGCGCAAAAAAATAAATTCGCATGAACCGGGAAACCCTCAAAATTGACGGTGCGCTGAATCTGGCTAGCATGCCACGCGTCTTACAGGCCACGGCAGAATATATCTCGCATAACGATTTGCCTGAAACGCTCTCGATTGACTTATCTGACGTTGCCGAAGTCGATTCGACCGCAGTCTCCCTGCTGCTGAAATGGCGGCGCGAGGCGCTGCGGTTGAACAAGCGGTTGCATTACATCAACCTTCCGCAAAATCTGCTTTCCCTTGCCTCCTTGTATGGCGTCGAGGAATTGATTCACTGCCCTCTTTCTGCCTCCCCGGATTCTGTGGAGACCTGTGCCGCCGAAGCATGATTTTCGCTGTTGATATTCAGGCCGTTCAAAAGCAGTATCGCGGTCTGCGCGCGCTTGATGGCGTTTCCCTGCAAATTCAGCCCGGCGAATTTTTCGGCCTGCTAGGTCCCAATGGCGCCGGCAAGACCACGTTGATCTCGGCTTTGGCCGGCTTGTTGAAACCGTCGGCGGGCACGCTTGCTGTTATGGGGCACGATGTACAGGCGGACTACCGTGAAGCCCGCCGCGTCCTGGGCGTTGTGCCACAGGAAATCGTATTCGATCCGTTCTTTTCGGTACGCGAGACGCTGCGTCTGCAATCGGGCTATTTTGGCATTCGAAACAACGATGTGTGGATCGATGAATTGCTCGACAAGCTGGCTCTTACTGATAAGGCAGATAAAAATATGCGTCAGTTATCCGGCGGGATGAAACGCCGCGTACTGCTTGCACAGGCCCTGGTTCACCAGCCGCCGGTCATCGTACTCGATGAGCCCACGGCGGGTGTCGATGTCGAGTTGCGGCAAACACTATGGGCGTTTATCCGGGAATTGAATGCCAAAGGGCATACCATTTTACTGACTACGCACTATCTTGAAGAGGCACAGCAGCTTTGTTCGCGGATTGCCATGTTGAAGCAGGGCAGGATTGTTGCACTGGATACGACGGAAAACATGCTGGCCGAGTTTTCAGAACGTGTGCTGCGCATCCAGATCGATAAGGGTGACTTGCCCGCTTCACTAGCTACACGCTACATCAAACAGGAAAAAGGATGGCATCACCTGGCGATCCATGATTATGCAGACATTGAGGAAGTGTTGGGTTTACTGCGTAGTCAGAAAATTCATGTCACCAAAATGGAAATTGCCGAACCCGAACTAGAAGATGTATTCATCAAAATCATGAATTCCCGTTGAGCGCAATGACTGGTTTTTATACTTTGCTCTATAAAGAAATCCTGCGTTTCTGGAAAGTGGCCTTCCAGACCGTGGCCGCACCGGTATTGACCGCACTTTTGTATCTGCTTATTTTTTCCCATGTCATGGGCAGTCAGGCGCAACCTTTTCCAGGGGTCAGCTACCTGCAGTTCCTGGTACCCGGCCTGGCCATGATGTCCATGCTACAAAGTGCCTTTGCCAACACATCCTCTTCGCTTATCCAATCGAAAATAACTGGCAATATTCTATTCGTTCTGCTTCCGCCCTTGTCGCATTGGGATTTTTTTGGCGCCTATGTGATCGCTGCGCTGGTTCGTTCGCTTGTGGTGGGTGCAGGCGTATTTGCGGTAGGCGTGTTCGCCATTGATCTCTCTTACCACAGCCTGCTGTGGATTTTGGTTTTTGCCGTGCTGGGCAGCGGCATGCTGGCCGCACTGGGCATTATTGCCGGGCTGTGGGCGGATAAATTCGATCAAATGGCAGCATTCCAGAATTTCATCATCATGCCGCTTACCTTTCTCTCGGGAGTATTTTATTCACTTCACTCGCTGCCTGCTTTTTGGCAGACTCTTTCGCATCTCAATCCTTTTTTCTACATGATCGACGGCTTCCGTTACGGCTTTTTCGGCCATGCCGATGTATCGATCTGGTTATCGTTGGCGGTTACCGGCGGCTCATTCCTGTTGCTATCAGCATTGACGCTCATGCTGTTAAAATCGGGCTACAAATTAAGACAATAGAAAGTAAGGCATCCTGTGGTTACCCCTGAAGCGATCGAAACCTATATCCGAGAAAAGCTCGAATGCCAGCATTTGCAGGTGACGGGTGACGGCACACATTTCGAAGCCGTGATCGTCAGCCCGGCGTTTGCAGGAAAATCCCGTGTCCAGCGCCATCAAATCGTCTATGGCGCGCTGGGCGCACGCATGCGTGAAGAAATTCACGCCCTGTCGATGAAAACACTTTCTCCCGAAGAGTGGGCATCGACACTTTCCGCCTGAAAGACTGCTGATCAAGTTTGAATTTCACAACCCCGGCGCCGACCGGGATGGATAAACTGAAATGACTGTTTTAACGATTGCCCTGTCCAAAGGCCGCCTTTACGAGGAAACGCTACCTTTACTGGCCGCGATGGATATTGTCCCCGCTGACGATCCCGAAGCCTCGCGCAAACTGATTATTTCGACCAATCGTGCTGATATCCGGCTGGTCATTGTGCGCGCCGCCGATGTGCCAACTTATGTGCAATATGGCGCAGCGGAACTTGGTATTGCCGGCCGCGATGTGCTGCTTGAGCATTCCGGGCAAGGGCTGGTTCAGCCGCTCGATCTGCGTATCGGCCGATGCCGGATGATGGTGGCCGTGCCCAATGAATTCGACTACGACGCAGCGGTAAAACGTGGCGCCCGGCTGAAAGTGGCCACCAAATACGTACAAATTGCCCGAGAGCATTTTGCCGCCAAAGGCGTTCATGTCGATATCATCAAGCTTTATGGCTCGATGGAGCTGGCGCCGCTGACGGGGTTGGCGGATGCGATTGTCGATCTGGTTTCCAGCGGAAATACCTTGAAAGCCAACAACCTGCGCGCGGTCGAACAGGTGACCGATATTTCCAGCTGCCTGATCGTCAATAGCGCCGCATTGAAACTGAAACGTCACGTCATTCAGCCTTTGCTCGATGCCTTTGCCAAGATGATCCCCGCATGAGCCCCTCTCTTCAACCACCGATTCGCCACCTGACATCGCAGGATGCTGATTTCTGGCCACAGCTGAATAACCTGCTTGCCTATGAACCGGCACAGGATGCGCAGATCGATGCGCGTGTGGCCGATATTTTGCAGGCGGTAAAACGAGGCGGCAATGAAACCTTGCGTGAATTGACGCAGCGCTACGATCACTGGTTGCCAGCGACGGACAACGAGCTGGAAATTCCACGCGCACAGTGGCAACAAGCGTTACAGGATATACCGGCAAATCAGCGCACGGCCCTGGAGCAGGCGGCCGCGCGTATTCGCGCCTACCACGAACGACAGCTTCAGCCGGACTGGCAATACCGCGAACCGGACGGAACCATCCTCGGGCAAAAAATAACGCCGCTTGATCGCGTGGGTCTTTATGTGCCCGGCGGCAAGGCGGCCTATCCCAGTTCCGTGCTGATGAATGCGGTGGCAGCCAAAGTGGCCGGGGTTGCGGAATTAATCATGGTCACGCCTGCACCGAATGGGGCGATCAATCAAACCGTACTCGCTGCCGCCGCGCTGGCTGGGGTCGATCGCCTGTTCTGCATCGGTGGCGCACAAGCGATTGCTGCCCTGACCTACGGCACTGCTACCATTCCAGCGGTGGATAAAATTGTCGGTCCCGGCAATGCCTATGTTGCCGCAGCCAAGCGCCACGTGTTTGGAAAGGTTGGCATCGACATGATCGCCGGCCCTTCCGAAATTTTAATCATTTGCGATGGCTCTACGCATCCAGACTGGGTGGCGATGGATCTCTTTTCGCAGGCCGAGCACGACGAAATTGCCCAGGCTATTTTGTTATGCCCGGATCGTGGGTTTATCGAACGTGTCATGAGCAGCATCGATGCTTTATTGCCGGACATGCCACGTGCCGAAATTATTCGTGCTTCGCTCGGCAATCGCGGCGCATTGATCGAAGTGCGCGACCTTGACGAGGCGTGTGCTATCGCCAATCACATTGCGCCCGAACATCTGGAATTATCGGTCGCCGACCCCCAAGCGTTGCTCCCAAAAATAAAACACGCCGGCGCTATTTTCATGGGTGCTTATTCTTCCGAAGCGCTGGGCGATTATTGCGCGGGGCCCAATCACGTCTTGCCGACTGCGCGCACTGCGCGTTTTTCATCGCCGCTGAGCGTCCACGATTTTCAGAAACGTTCGTCGATCATCCATATCTCGCCCCACGGTGCGGAAACGCTGGGGCATATCGCCATCACGCTGGCACGGGCTGAAGGGCTGCCCGCCCACGCCCAATCGGCCGCCTTTCGCCTGAAAGTTAGGAACCTCTGATTAAATCCTCCATGAGCCGCGTTTTGACAAGAATAGTCCCAGATTCAAGGCATGCGACGCCGGTCGTATGCATTAATACGAAGCCAAGGAGCATAACGCCGAAGATGGGCTATTATTGTCAAAACCCGCATGGGCGCTGGTTTTCCGGGCGGTCTGCTGTGTTGCGGCGCTTGCGAAGGGGAACGGCCATTCGCTGCGCACCGCGCCTTGCACTCCATCCCGGAAAATCGAGCGCGCGGCCATGTGGGACTTAATCAGAGGTTCCTTAACATGTCTTTTTCAAATCATTTTATTCGTGAAGAAGTCATGTCGCGCCCGGAACAAATCATTCGTGGCGAAATCCGCACCTTAAAGCCTTATCACGTCCCCTCGAGCACCGGATTGATCAAGCTCGATGCAATGGAAAACCCCTACACGTTTCCCGAATCGCTCCGCGAAGGCCTGGCGGCGCGCCTTTCCGCTGCGCCCTTCAATCGTTACCCCGATGCAGATGGCGCTGAACTCAAGGCAGCTTTGCGCCGCACCATGAATATTCCAGCTGAGTTGGACATTCTGCTGGGCAACGGCTCGGACGAAATTATTCAGATGATTGCCCTGGCTTGCGCCAAACCGCAGGCGACATTGCTTTCCATTGAGCCTGCATTCGTCATGTTCAGAATGATCGCCACGTTCTGCGGGCTACGTTATGTAGGCGTTCCGCTTACCGCGAAATTTGAAATTGATCTCGATGCCACCTTAGAAGCTATTCAGCGTGAGCAACCTGCGCTTGTTTTTATCGCCTACCCCAACAATCCCACCGGTAACCTGTTCGACCGGCAGGCCATCGAGCGCCTGATCGAGGCTTCGCCGGGGCTAGTGGTAATTGACGAAGCCTACTTCGCATTTTCTTCTCAATCTTTTCTCGACGACATCGACGATTATCCCAATGTCGTATTAATGCGTACCGTCTCGAAGTTGGGGCTGGCAGGATTGCGGCTGGGCTTTCTGGTCGGGCATCCGGGCTGGATCAGCGCATTCGACAAATTGCGCCTGCCCTATAACATCAATACGCTGACGCAAGCTGCGGCGACCTATGCCCTTGAGCATTACGATGTATTACAAAATCAGACCGCGGCAATTTGCAAAGAAAAAGCGCGCATCGAAACTGCGCTCGACCAGATTTCGGCTATCGAACGTTTTCCTTCTGCCGCCAATTTCATATTATTGCGAGTACCCAATGCCGCCGCTTTATTCGATGGATTGTTGGCGCGTGGTATATTGGTCAAGAACGTTAGCCAGAGCCATGCATTACTCAACCATTGTCTGCGGATCACCATAGGAACCGCGGAAGAAAACGACGCCTTCATCGACGCCTTGCAAGCTGCGCTATGAGAACTGCCTCCGTCACCCGCAATACCCGGGAAACCCAAATTATTGTTGCAATCAACCTCGATGGCACGGGTGAAGCCAAACTGCATTCCGGCGTTCCATTTCTCGATCATATGATCGACCAAATTGCCCGTCACGGCATGATCGACATCGAGGTTACTGCGCAAGGCGATTTGCATATCGATGCGCACCATACCGTCGAAGATGTCGGCATCACGCTAGGCCAGGCATTGACGCAGGCACTGGGCAATAAATTAAGCATTCGCCGTTATGGCCACGCTTATGTGCCGCTGGACGAAGCACTTTCACGCGTGGTACTCGACCTCTCGGGTCGGCCGGGTCTGGAATTCAACTGCCGGTTTACCCGCGCGCGCGTAGGGGAATTCGATGTCGATTTGATCGTCGAATTTTTTCAGGGCTTTGTGAATCATGCGCTCTGTACACTACACATCGACAATTTGCGCGGGGTGAATTCGCATCATCAGGCTGAAACAATTTTCAAAGCATTTGGGCGCGCATTGCGTATGGCCTGCGAATTGGACCCACGCGCCACAGGGATCGTACCTTCAACCAAGGGCGCTTTGTAACACGCTCGACAATTTTCAATGCAAACCGTCGTGGTAGTAGATTATGGAATGGGTAATTTGCGCTCAGTGCAAAAAGCGCTTGAACATGTTGCCGACCGCGCACGCGTCGTGATCTCTTCGCGCCCCGAAGAAGTGCGCGCCGCAGACCGTGTGGTATTCCCGGGTCAAGGCGCCATGCCCGATTGCATGCACTATCTGGCGGAAAACGGATTGGAAGAAGCAGTACGTGAGGCGGCGGCCTGCAAACCATTTTTCGGAATATGTGTGGGCATGCAAATACTCTTCGATCATTCCGAAGAGGGCAACACCACTGGATTGGGCCTCTTTGCGGGCAAGGTGACACGTTTCCTGCCGGATGCCGAACACAAAGTTCCCCACATGGGCTGGAATCAGGTGGCACAGACACTTCCCCACCCGCTTTGGTCTGATATCGACAACGACGAGCGTTTTTATTTTGTACATAGCTATTTTTGTACGCCAACTGACCCTGCAGTCAGTACGGGTGTCAGTCGCTACACCACCCCCTTTACTGCGGCCCTTAGTCGGGATAATATTTTCGCTACGCAGTTTCACCCGGAAAAAAGTCACCGCGCAGGATTGACACTCTACAAAAATTTTCTCGACTGGTCGCCTTGAACGATTTTCTCATCTATCTTTATTTTCCCCCTCGCATTCAGCCCTCCTTGGCATGATTCTTATCCCAGCAATCGACATTAAAGACGGCCAGTGTGTACGCCTGCAGCAAGGCGACATGACTTCTGCCACCGTATTTTCCGATGATCCGGCCGCCATGGCGAAACACTGGTTGAGCCAGGGTGCAAAACGTTTGCATATCGTCGACTTGAACGGTGCCTTTGCCGGCAAGCCTAAAAACGAATCGGCGATCAAATCCATCGTCGCGCAAGTCGGAGAAGACATCCCCATTCAACTGGGCGGCGGAATTCGCGATCTCGACACCATCGAACGTTATCTCGACGATGGCATTGCTTATATCGTCATCGGAACGGCCGCGGTGAAAAGCCCGGGGTTTTTGCATGAAACCTGCGATGCCTTTCCGGGCCATATCATCGTGGCGCTCGATGCGAAGGACGGCAAGGTGGCAACCGACGGCTGGTCGAAACTCACCGGGCACGATGTAATCGACCTGGCAAAGCGCTTTCAGGATTATGGTGTAGAGGCCGTGCTGTATACCGATATCGGCCGCGACGGCATGATGAACGGAATCAACATCGAGGCGACCGTCAAATTGGCACAGGCACTAACCATTCCCGTTATCGCTAGCGGCGGCTTGAATAATCTGGACGATTTAAAACGTCTAATGGCGGTCGAGGATGAGGGCATCATGGGCGCGATTACCGGGCGGGCGATTTATGAGGGCAAACTCGATTTCCGGGAGGCGGTGGCACTGACCATCAAAAAAACTTCGCCCGATTTGCAATAATTCACGATCGGTTTTACGGTGTTGCGCCGAGTTGTTCGCGGTACACATAAACGGTCGCATCGCCAAACTAAAGCTGACTATACTGGGCATAATCCTTGGCCCATTCGACCCAATCAACATACCCAAAAATGGCAATTAAGAGTTGATCGCTTAGCAAGTAATGAAGCGGTTTCCAGCCAGACTGAACGGTTTCAATTACTGATTTCAAGATGAAAGGTGGCACGGCGATTAATGCAATCCATATAGCTTTTCCAATTGTGAATGCCGTAATGTGTTGAGATGGATTTTCCGGCTTGCCTTGTCATTGAAACGTCTTTATCACGCTTTATGTGATTTTTGATTTAGAAATGGAATTAGGTGTCATCAATGAAGCATCACGACATATACGAACTTGCGCAAAGGTTCTTGGCTGAAACCACGCAGCACTTGTCAACTCTAGGTTTCGATATCATTTCTAAGTGGCCGGAGTATCCACAGGCTCCGGATTTGGATCTCCGCGTGCCCGCTGAATTGTTGAGTTTTCAATTCACCGTCATGAAAGACACCCAGCCAGATGGAAGCATTCGCATCGCAATTCAGATGTACCGGCATATTTTTATGGGCTGCGGGCGGATGACTGCAGATGGTTTCTTCATTTCAAAGGACAAAATTGTGAGAGGGCTCCCCGAGAAAGACCTTTGGGAAGTAACATAATGACACCTAACGTTTCAGTCGGGGTGGCTATCTGTAAGCGGAACTTCACTTCGACCATTGAAGATGTAGGAAAACCCGTTTTGAAAAAATGTAGAAAATTTCTACTTGGGGCTAGCAGGAGCCGATTCGGCATATTCTACTGGCTGAGGTTGGGGTAAAATATTATTAACTGATGTTACGCATTGCAGAGGAGAAATATTTTTACCGGAAAAACCATTTTCATAGAGAAACCGCTTCGCCTGCGCGTAACATCAATTATTAATAACTTGCCGGGAAGACCCATTCGCAGGTCTTAACTTAAACCAAATGGCCTCCACGAAATCCGTGGGCGATTCAATCATAAGGATATATATATGAGTTACCAAATCAAAACAAACACATTACTGATTACTGTAGTTTTATTGCTGAGTGGCTGCGCCACAATTAAACTTAGTCCGCAAGCGCGGTCTTATTATGACCAAACACAAGCTGAAATATTAAAAGAGGGCGTTGCAATTCTTGCTGACGGATGCATAATAAAAAGCGAGATTGGCACCAGCCATATCATTGCGCAATCATCTGAAGATACTGGAAAATTAATTAGTTCAGTTATCTCCGACCAAGTCAAGGCTAGAGGTATAAAGGTCACATCTGCCGTCACTCCCTTCCTTTGTGGTGTTTATAAGGAAGAATTTGTGAAGGGTTACACAATAGCAAAAGTCGCTGAAGGAGATAGGGAAGAGATCAAAGATTACCCACTTCGTTCGACTGGTCAAGCTGCATCCTCTGCAGATAGTGCCTTGTTGCAGCTTTTGGCACTTTCCGCTTTGGCAAAAGAAACCATAGATAAAAAAGAAGATACTCCGGTCACACCCGCAAAAATAGATCTTTCTGAAGAGCAATCTGAATTAATCGCCAAGGCAGTTAACGCAAATTACGTATGGGTAGTTAATGCAACTGGTTCAAAAGTCTCCTTTGGTAGGGCATTTGGGGTTGCGTTATTAACCGCAGCTTTAACTGGAGGAATAACAGGCGGTTCTGTGGTCAGCACCGCCATTCCAGAAAATGGTGTTATATACAATGTAGCGCTAATACGCCTAGATAAAAAAGAAGTGTTGTGGAAAAAAAGCCACTTCTTAACAGGAGTAAATCCATTGGACACTACTAAAATATATACTGCCAAGTGGGCTGTTGACGCACTGTCTCCTTTTTTCGACATAGCTACTTCACCTTAAGCATGCACTAGCCCTTTCGGGCCGAATGACGCGGGCTATAAAAACAGCCGTTAAATGTTGAGAGGATATCGTCAAGACCTAATATCGGCGAGGCCTTCAAGCCAATTAAGGAACCTCTGATTAAGTCCCATGTGGCCGCGTATATTGTCAGCGTGATTGTCGTGTTATGTAACAACATGGCAGCAAATTTGAATGAAAATATCGAGGCCGCTTTAGCCGAAAATTTATGCTCGCCAAAAGAATCATTCCCTGTCTCGATGTCGATGCAGGCCGTGTCGTAAAAGGCGTTAACTTTACGAATATGCGCAATGCGGGCGATCCGGTCGAAATCGCCAAAAAATATAATGCTGAAGGGGCGGACGAACTGGCCTTTCTGGACATTACCGCCAGCTCGGATGCGCGTGATTTGATACTCGATATTGTTGCACGCGTAGCCGATCAGGTTTTTATTCCACTGACGGTGGGCGGTGGCGTTCGCGAGGTGGGCGACATACGCCATTTGCTAAATGCCGGGGCAGACAAGATCAGCATCAACACCTCGGCGGTTACCCATCCTCAACTGATCAAGGCGGCGGCGGACAAATTCGGCTCGCAGGCTATCGTGGTGGCTATCGATGCGCGGCGCAATGCTGAAAATACAGGGTGGGAGGTATTTACCCACGGGGGGCGCCAGCCTACAGGGCTCGATGCCATCGATTGGGCGCGACAGGTCTGCGCCATGGGAGCGGGAGAAATTTTGCTCACCAGTATGGATCGTGACGGTACACACTGCGGTTTTGATCTCGCGTTGACGCGGCAAGTGGCTGAGGCGGTCAGCGTTCCGGTCATTGCCTCGGGGGGGGCAGGCACGCTCGATCATCTTGCCGAAGGTGTGCTCATTGGCAAAGCCGATGCCGTGCTGGCCGCCAGCATTTTCCATTTTGGCGACTATTCGATAAGCGAGGCCAAACGCCATATGGCTGCGCGTGGGATTGAGATGCGAAGGTGAAAAACTGACTATGCAATCTTTATGGCTGGACGCCGTGAAATGGAATGAAGACGGTCTGGTGCCTGCGATTGCGCAGGATGTAACCAGCAGCGAGGTGTTGATGCTGGCATGGATGAACCGCGAAGCGCTGCAAAAATCGCTGGAAAGCGGCGAGGCGCATTATTGGTCACGGTCGCGCAACTGTCTATGGCATAAGGGCGAATCATCCGGACATTTTCAACGGGTTGTGGAATTGCGTCTGGATTGCGACGGCGACACGATTTTGCTCAAGGTGGAACAAATTGGGGGCATTGCCTGCCATACCGGACGAGCGCATTGCTTTTTCAATCTCTGGCAGGATGGCCGCTGGGTCGTTACCGAGCCTGTGCTAACATCTTCGGCCCGGAGCAAAACAGAGTAAACGGAGAAGTTGTGAATCCAATTATTGCCCGTCTGGAACAAACAATTGCGGCGCGCAAGGATGTGTCTGGTGAGCATTCCTATGTCGCTTCATTACACGCCAAGGGGCTAGATGCGATTCTGAAAAAAGTCAGTGAAGAAGCAACGGAATCGATTCTTGCGGCCAAAAATGGCGATCACCGGCAGACTGTGAGGGAAACCGCCGATCTTGTTTTTCACCTGCTAGTGATGCTGGGCCATGCCGGAATTCGTTTTGATGAAGTGTTGGCTGAACTGGAGCGGCGTGAAGGTGTTTCAGGACATACGGAAAAAGCAGCGAGAAGCCAATAAATTACACTGGAGGAGCACACCCATGACCCATGCCACAGCGGACGATACAATTTTCGGCAAAATCATCCGTGGTGAAATTCCCAGTCGCAAGGTCTACGAAGATGAAGAGGTTCTGGCTTTTCACGACATCAATCCGGTCGCCGATGTGCATTTTCTCGTCATTCCCAAAAAGCCGATTCCTTCGTTGATGGAGGTTAGCGATGACGATGCTCCCGTGCTGGGGCGAATGCTGGCGCTGTTACCCCGACTGGCCCGAGAACAGGGGTTGACGGACGGGTTTCGTTCATCGATCAACACGGGTCGTATGGGCAGGCAGGACGTGTATCATCTGCATATTCATGTTTTCGGAAATTTGCCGGGGCACTCGCCGTTGCATGTCATGGTCGGCAAGGATTAGTTTCCTTAAAAAGGAAACAAACGCTTCCGAACCATTAGACTTCTTTCGAAACTGTCGCGAGCGAAGACAAGCGCATGGCGGCGAAAAACCGCAGTTTACAAGGGAGTAAATGAGGATTTTGAGCTGCCGTGCAACGCCGTTATGTCAAGCGCAGCAAGTTTCGAAAGAAGTCTATTATTCAACAGACAGGAGACATACCATGGGAACTTTCAGTATTTGGCACTGGCTGATTGTGCTGCTGATCATATTGCTGATATTTGGCACCAAAAAATTGCGCAATATCGGCAGCGATCTTGGTGGCGCAGTCAAAGGGTTCAAGGAAGGCATGAAAGGCGAGCCCGATGTGGAAAAAAAGCCTGAACAGCTTGGCGGACAAACCATTGATGTTAATGGAAAAGACCGGCAAGAAAAATAAGAAATTTTCGGGGACTTTTCTTTGCGACATCGGGATCGTTGAGGTCATATGACCTTAGTTCATATAGCCATTAGTTTTTCGTATGTTTGATATCGGGTTTTCAGAACTGCTTATTATTGGAATTGTGGCATTGGTCGTGCTGGGCCCGGAGCGATTGCCCAAAGTCGCCCGTATGGCTGGGCATTTAATGGGCCGTGTGCAACGCTATGCGGCCAGCGTAAAAGCGGACCTTCAGCGCGAGATGGAGATGTCCGAGCTAGGCAAAGCCCAAAGCGCGTTTCATGATGCAGCACGACAAATCGAACAAACCCTTCATCAATCCGCACACGCTGCTGAATCTGCAGTGGGGGTAGTGGGGCAGCAGCTTCAATCCAGTTTTTCAACAACGACTATCGATACAGTTGATGATCCTCCTCCGTCAGCCCAAACCAATGAAAATCTTTCTGTGCCGTCATTTGCAAAGCCTCCCGTGATTTTGCCCACTACGTCCGGCGCCCTCGATTTTGGTATCGAAGCCGTGCATCGCAGTACGAAGCGCTAACCCATCGCACACGCATTGCTTGCCTTGGAAAAACCGGATACTTTTTTTTCGCATTTGGTCGAGCTGCGCGACCGGCTGATCCGCGCTTTGATTGTAATTGGAGTCCTGTTTTTGGTTTCGTGGTTTTGGCCCACCTGGCCTCGGCTTTATTCCCTGTTTGCCCAGCCGCTGTTGGCCAGCCTGCCAGAAGGTGGCAAGATGATTTCGACCGATGTGGTAAGCGTGTTTCTGGTGCCGATGAAAATTGCCGCCCTGTCGGCGTTTCTTATTGCCCTTCCTTACGTGCTGTATCAGGCTTGGGCTTTTATTGCCCCCGGGCTATACCAGCATGAAAAGAAACTGGTTATGCCGCTGGTGGTTTCTTCCACCGTATTATTTTTTGCCGGAATGGCATTTGCTTATTTTCTGATTTTTCCCATGGTGTTCAAATTCATGGCCTCCTTCGCTCCCGAGGGTGTGGCGTGGATGACCGATATCGAGAAATACTTTGGCTTTGCCTTATCCATGTTTGTAGTGTTCGGTATCGCTTTCGAAGTGCCGGTTTTCGTGGTGTTGCTGGTGAAAACGGGCATGGTTTCCATCGAAAAACTGAAAGAAATTCGCCCTTATGTCATCGTCGCTGCGTTTATAGCCGGCGCTATTTTTACACCCCCCGATGTGATTTCGCAGTTTTCATTGGCGATTCCGCTTTGCTTGCTCTATGAGGTGGGGATCGTGTTTGCACATTTCGTTGCCCGTAAAACACCTGCTGAAAAAGAAAATACGGCGGCTTAATTTCGCGCTTGCTGCGGCCTCGGCCGTTTGCCGAGAGCGATCGATAAGACCACTTCTTTGCTCTCGCGGATGACTTTGAATTTGATTGTATTGCCCGGTTGCAGTGCAGCGATCATACCCATCAGCGCCACCTGGTCTTGCACCGGTTTTCCGTCGATGGCAGTAATGACATCCCCCGGCTTCATGCCCCCCTGATCGGCCGGGCCACCCCGGCTAAGGCCCGCCACCAAAGCGCCGCGTGTGACAGGCAGCCTCAATGATTCGATCAATTCGGGCGTGAGATCCTGCGGCTGAATGCCGATAAAGCCACGGGTGACCGCGCCAGTAGTGATGATTTTTTCCATGATCTCTTTGGCCATGGAGACCGGGATGGCAAAGCCGATTCCCAGCGATCCCCCGGATTCGGAGTAGATGACGCTATTAATCCCGATCAGGTTTCCGTTGATATCCACCAATGCGCCACCTGAATTGCCCGGGTTGATGGCGGCATCGGTCTGGATAAAATTTTCGTAATCATTAACCCCCAATCGATTGCGCCCCACTGCACTCACTATGCCCATGGTCACGGTTTGCCCTACTCCGAAGGGGTCACCGATGGCCAGCACCAGGTCGCCGACCTGCACATGGTCGGATTTTCCGAAGGTAATCGGTATAAGCCCCGTTCCCTCTGCGCGTAATACAGCCAGATCGGTTTCCGGGTCGGTGCCGACAATTTTGGCGGACAGGTTGCGACCATCGGGCAAAGTGAGCTGTATACCGTTGCTGCTTTCAACCACATGGTGGTTGGTCAGTACATACCCTCCCTTGTCATCCGCATTGACGATTACTCCGGAACCTAGACTGGATTGGTTTTCGGTTTGCTGCGCGTCATCGGGCGGCACGCCAAAAAAACGCCGGAACAACGGATCATCCCAAAAGGGGTGATTGCGGGTAACGCGGGCTTGCCGGCTGGAAGAAATATTGACCACAGAACGCATGGCTTTTTTGGCCGCCTGTGAAAATCCGCTAGTAGCGTTATTCGCAGTAGGTGGCGTTGCCGTGGCCCCGTTCGAATTTGTTGCCAACTCGCGAATTTCTACAATATTACGCCGCCAGGGATTCCAATCGGGACGGATCAAGGTCACAACAAAAACCACGGCAAGGGTAACCGTTACACATTCCGCAAAGATGAGCCAAAGACGACGCATGGTCATGGGGGCCAAATCGAATAAAGAGCCGGGATTATGAAACAGCAATAGCGCCAATACAAGAAATCAGCATTTGCCCGTAGCGGTTTCTCACTTCGTTGCAATGATGTCGCGTATTTGGCGCAACAATACGACTTCTTCAGATGGAATAGCGGCTACTGTTGGTGCAGGTAGAGGTGTTTGGCGAATGCGATTAATCATTTTGACCATGAAAAAAATCACCAATGCCAGAATAAAAAAATTTAATGCGACCGTAACAAAATTACCATAGGCTAATACTGGCACTCCGGCTTTTTTTACAGCTTCCAGTGTCATGGGGATGTCTATTGGTACAGGTTTTAGGGCAATAAATAGATCGGAGAAATTAATATTGCCCAAGATACGTCCGATGATGGGCATGATGAGATCATTTACTACTGATTCAACAATCTTGCCGAATGTGCTGCCAATAATGACTCCTACCGCCAAATCAATAACATTACCTTTAAGCGCGAATTCCTTGAATTCCGAACGAAAGCTCATTTTTTATCTCCTTGAAAACAAACATCATTTATCAATTTTGGGCAGTCTGCCTTTTAATGCACAAATAGCAGCGGATGCAGGTAATTTACCGGAATTCAAGGGAATTTTCTTCAAGGGGTTTAAGTTTATAGGGCCGATCGTTTAAAATACAAAGTTGAGTGTCTTCCCCCAAAAATATCAATAACTTCCTATTAACAGAACAGGCCGACGAAAAATCATGAGTGCAATCGTTCTCGATCAAGTGGATTCCAAAAAACGCCGTTTTCTGGTCGCGGCGACCAGTGTAGTCGGCGCTGGCGCAGCGGCAGGGGTTGCCGTACCCTTTGCTATCAGTCTGAAGCCCTCTGCGCGCGCGATTGCTGCGGGCGCACCTGTACCCGTCGATCTATCCAAAATCGAGCCGGGGCAACAAATTACTGTTGAGTGGCGCGGAGCGCCTGTATGGATCATTTATCGTACATCGGAAATGATTGCACAGCTGGCCAAAAATACAGCTTTGCTGGCCGACCCGCAATCGGAAGGGTCAAAGCAGCCTGATTACGCCAAAAATACCAATCGCGCGCGCAATGAAAAATGGTTTATCGCCAAGGGAGTATGCACGCATTTAGGCTGTTCGCCCACCTACCGCAAGGAGATCGGCGCGGCGGATCTAGGGGCGGAATGGCCCGGCGGGTTTTTCTGCCCGTGTCATCAATCCAAATTCGATCTTGCGGGCCGGGTGTTCAAGAGTATGCCGGCGCCCACCAATCTGGTGATCCCGCCTTATAAATTTGTCTCCGATAGCGAAGTTCTGATCGGCGAAGATAGCAAAGGAGCCTAATCCATGGCCCACTCTCCCAAACCTGCGATTGCTCCCCCGGTACCCGGGGTGTTGGGCAAACTGATTGTCTGGACTGATGCGCGCTTTCCGCTGGTTCGTTTGTATAAAGAGCAGCTGACCGATTATTACGCGCCCAAGAATTTCAATTTCTGGTATTACTTTGGCTCCCTTGCCATGGTCGTATTGGTGATGCAGATTGTCACCGGTATTTTTCTCACCATGAACTATAAGCCGGATGCAAAGAACGCCTTCGCTTCGGTCGAATACATCATGCGCGATGTGCCTTGGGGATGGATGATTCGCTATATGCACTCCACAGGCGCATCGATGTTCTTTGTTGTGGTGTATTTGCACATGATGCGTGGTTTGATGTACGGCTCATACCGCAAACCAAGGGAGTTGATCTGGATTTTCGGTTGCCTGATTTATCTGTGTCTGATGGGCGAGGCTTTTTTTGGCTATCTGTTGCCGTGGGGGCAGATGTCTTACTGGGGCGCGCAGGTGATTATCAATCTGTTTGGCGCCATTCCGATTGTTGGTGAAGATTTGGCAGTATGGATTCGGGGTGATTACAACATCGGCGATGCCACGCTTAACCGCTTTTTTGCTTTCCACGTGATTGCGCTTCCGCTGGCCTTGTTAGGGCTGGTTGCGGCGCATTTGATGGCTTTGCGCGAAGTGGGGTCGAATAATCCGGATGGAATCGAAATCAAAAAACATCTCGACCCTAAAACCGGTACACCCAAAGACGGCATCCCGTTTCATCCTTATTACACCCTGAAGGATATTGTGGGCACTGTGGTGTTTTTGGGCGTATTTTCCGCCATTGTATTTTTCGCACCGGAAATGGGCGGATACTTTCTCGAGCACCCCAATTTCGTTATGGCAGATCCGCTGAAAACCCCGCCGCATATTGCTCCGGTTTGGTACTTCACCCCGTTTTACGCCATGCTGCGTGCGGTTCCTTCCATGTTCGGCTCCCAGTTTCCTGGTGTGGCGGTCATGGGGGCCGCCACCATGATTCTCTTCGCGCTCCCGTGGCTGGATCGGGGCAAGGTGAAATCGGTGCGGTATCGCGGCACGCTTTATAAAAGTTTTCTCGGCAGTTTTGTTTTCAGTTTTCTGGTGCTGGGGTACCTTGGCGTGGTTCCCACAACAGTCTGGGGACAGTTTCCAAAAGGCTTGCCTCTTATGGGCGGCGATGACGTCGCTACCTGGGCTGCGCGCCTTCTGACGCTCGTCTATTTTGCGTTTTTCCTGCTCATGCCGTGGTATACCAAAATCGATAAGCAGAAAACGGAACCGGAAAGGGTGGTGTACTAATGAAAACCGCAACATTTCACGTCATTCTTGCGGCCATTGTGCTGATCGTTGTTTCCCCTTTTACTGCGGCGGTTTGGGCATCGGGTGGCGATGACGTGCGTCTTGATAAAGCGCCCATCAACCTGAATGACAACGCCTCCCTGCAACGCGGCGCGCGTAACTTTGTCAACTATTGCCTGAATTGCCACAACGCACAATTTATGCGCTATAGCCATCTGACCCAAATTGGTTTGAGTGAAGAACAGATCAAAACCAATTTGATGTTTACCACCGACAAGATCGGCGACACCATGATCTCCGCGCTGGATGCCAAGGATGCCAAAGAGTGGTTCGGGGGCGTACCGCCAGACTTGACGCTCATTGCCCGTTCGCGCGGTTCGGATTGGCTTTATACCTTTCTGCGCGGTTTTTATCGGGACGACGCCATGGCAACAGGATGGAACAATCGTGTCTTTCCCAGTGTGGCGATGCCCCACATTCTGCATGAATTGCAAGGGATGCAAGCCATGCAGAAAACAGGCGAGCGGGAAGGAAAAAGCGGAAAAGGCCATGACGGCAAAATGGAGCCGGTAATGAAGCTGGTGCTCGAAAAACCAGGGCTGTTGTCAGAGCGTGAATATGACCAGTTTGTCGGCGACCTCGTCAATTACCTTACGTATATGAGTGAACCAGTGCGCGTAAAGCGCACCCAGATCGGGGTTGTCGTGATTTTCTTTTTGGTGCTCGTGTTTTTCCTGACGTTATGGTTAAAACATGAATACTGGAAAGACGTGAAATAAATTCTGGTTCCCTGCAACCAAACTGGTTTGTGATGCTGCGCGTGGGCAAAGATCGAAATTCAGACAAGAAAGAATGGTGATTAACATGATGACGCTCTACTCCGGAACGACCTGCCCCTTCAGTCACCGATGCCGTATCGTGCTGTACGAAAAGGGTATGGATTTCCAGATTCTCGATGTGGATTTGATGAACAAGCCCGAGGATTTGGCAGTCATGAATCCCTATAACCGGACGCCTGTTTTGGTGGAACGCGATCTGATTCTTTATGAATCCAACATCATCAATGAATATATTGACGAACGCTTTCCCCATCCCCAGCTGATGCCTGCCGACCCGGTCATGCGCGCGCGCGCGCGATTGTTTCTGTTCCGCTTTGAGCAGGAATTGTTCAATCACGTTGCAACGCTTGAATACGGCACCCCAAAGCAAGCCGATAAAGCCCAGCTCTACGTTCGCGAAAACCTGATCCAGATTGCACCGATTTTTGTCAAACAAAAATTCATGCTGGGCGAAGAATTTTCAATGCTCGATGTAGCGGTTGCCCCATTGCTTTGGCGCCTCGATCACTATCAGGTCGATTTGCCCAAGTCTGCCGCGCCCTTGCTGAAATATGCCGAGCGGCTGTTTTCGCGGCAGGCCTTTATCGACTCCATGACCGCTTCTGAAAAGGCCATGCGCAAGTAGGCAGGCCGCGCGCCGACCTATTTTCAGCTTGCCATCATGGCCGAGATCAGTACCAAACCCTATCTCATTCGCGCCATCTACGAATGGTGCTCTGATTCGGGGTTGACCGCGTATATCAATGTTCGGGTTGATGCCAATACCCGGGTGCCGATCGAATATGTCAAGAATGGCGAGATTGTGCTTAATGTCAGCGCGGCAGCAAGCCGTGACTTGACGATTTCAAATGACCTGATTCAGTTTTCAGCTCGCTTCAATGGCGTATCCAGAGAAGTGGTCGTGCCAATCTATGCAGTACAAGGCATTTTTGCCCGCGAAAATGGCAAAGGCGCTTTTTTCGAGCCTGAAATGCGTCCTGAAAAACCTGCTCACGATGAGCCGCTGCTGCCACCCAAACCCAAGGGGTCGTCCCGCGGCAATTTGCGGGTCATTAAATAACCCTCTCGCTACGCATCAAACGCGCAGCTATATACGGTCGATGACAAATGCAACCGGCATTTGTTATGCTTGCTGAAATTATTTTTATAACAAGAGGCTTCGCATGATGACCGTTGCCGAACTGCTCAAGGATAAAAGCGCCCAGTCGGGTCATGCTTTGCATACTATCGGTCCTGACGCCATGGTTTCGGAAGCCGTGGCGATCATGACCAAAAACGATATCAGTTCGATTCTGGTACTCGAGAATGGCGATATGGTTGGCCTGATTACACTCCGTGAACTGTTACAGGGGTTGAGCCTGCATGGTGCCAGCCTGGTTACCAGGCGTTGCCGCAACGTCATGAAGGTAAATCCTCCCGCTGCAGCACTTGAAGACACCATCGATCATTTGCGCAGCTTGATGACCGAGATGCATATCACGCACGTTCCTGTATTAAATCAAGGCACCCTTGCGGGCATTTTGTCTTTTCATGATATTGCCCGTAGTACAATTAAAGATGCTGTGCTTGAAAACAAACTGCTGAAACAATATATTCGAAACTGGCCTGAGTAACCTCGCATTTATAAAAAAGACCAGCAAATAGATTGAACGTTACGCTAATAGACTTCTTTCGAAACTTGCTGCGCTTGACATAACGGCGTTGCACGGTGGCTCAAAATCCTCATTTACTCCCTTGTAAACTCCGGTTTTTCGCCGCCATGCGCTTGTTTTCGCTAGCGACAGTTTCCAAAGAAAATGTAATGTTCAGATCGGCAAATATACGGAAAAGCGATGCAGAGTCTACTTCCAACACCCACATAAAATACGCCGCTTGAAACTGCTTGGGGATCGAATCAATAATACCCCGCGCTCTTGGCGCGGGATAATTTATTCAGTCATTTTTAATTTCCGGATCGGCATTAGAATCCGGCCTCATTGCTGGCTCGGGCGCAGGAAATGGAACAGTATGGCTAAGAGGACCAAATTGAGTGCATTCTTCATTCCATTTGCCTCTCCAATACTTTTGTCTTTGGAATGCATGGTCCTGAATTCTCCACGTCCGCGGATTCCAACTATAAACCAACCTCCTAACACGATCCGATACTTCATGAGCATCCCAAATCTTTTTGCATTTATGATCTTTTGCAACATCACTTGGGCAGGTTTTTGATATAAGGATGTCATCATCAAAAAATCTATCATTCGTGACCATCCCGTATAGGAGGACTCCGACTGCTGCTAATGCCACTGTTACAGCTTCAAGCCCTGCTGGATCGATGTTATTAAGCGGATCATTGGCCACATAACGATAGCGATTAGGCCCCTCGGGGAGCAGCTCGGCATTGCCCATCGGATCACGAGACAGCCAGCGCCCCAGCGCCGGATCATAGGCACGGTACCAGGTCAGATTCAATCCGCTAGGCTGGTGGACAAAGTACCCCGCATAACCAAAGTTTGCTTCCCGGGTTCCCCCCACCTTCGACATCTGGCCCCACGGCCCATAGTCATA
>CAZRAL010000007.1:0-77185 GCA_964598005.1 uncultured Burkholderiales bacterium | reverse complement strand
CATGAATAAAATCATCATTCTAATAGCACGTCAGTAATCTTGAACAGGTTCTTAGGTCGCGTAAGAATTCAATCGGTCGATTTTTCCTTAGATGCAGGTTTTGCCGTA
The DNA here is from genome assembly GCA_964598005.1 of uncultured Burkholderiales bacterium. Classification (GTDB taxonomy): domain Bacteria; phylum Pseudomonadota; class Gammaproteobacteria; order Burkholderiales; family Usitatibacteraceae; genus CAZRAL01. The sequence goes on along the minus strand of CAZRAL010000007.1, from coordinate 77,077 downwards.
CGAACGCTTAGTAGCATGGTCAAGGCCAATATACTCACGACCACTCCTAAAGAGATGGCTACGGGGATTTTGTAAATATCTACCAAGCACATCTTGGTACCGATAAACACCAGAATGACTGCCAGGCCGTAGTTGAGCAAGTGAAACTTGTAGGCCACGGCAGCCAGCAAGAAGTACATAGCTCGCAGCCCCAAGATGGCAAATACATTGCTGGTCAACACGATGAAAGGGTCGCTGGTGATGGCAAAAATAGCCGGGATGGAATCCACTGCAAAAATTACGTCGGTGAATGCAATCAGGCAAATCACCATGAACAGCGGCGTGGCAATCTTCTTGCCGTTTTCCACCGTCCAGAAGTTCTCGCCATCGTAGTTCTTGCTAACAGACATCAGTTTGCGCAGCAATTTCAAAGCAGGATTGTCGTTCAGATCAGACTCTTTGCCAGCAGCCCACCACATCTTTACACCGGTGAGGATGAGAAATGCGCCGAACACATACAAGATCCAGTGGAACTTGGCTAGCAACCAGCTCCCCACGAGAATCATGATCGTGCGAAGCACGATCGCGCCAACAATTCCGATCATCAACACCCGTTTCTGAAACTGCGCAGGTACCGCGAAGTAGGTAAAAATCATCAGGAATAAAAAGACATTGTCCACCGCGAGCGATTTTTCAATCAAATAGCCGGTGAGGAACTCGAGCGCTTTGGTATTGGCTACCTCGACCGAGCCAGTAGAATCTTTTACTGCCCACCAGAATAGACCGTTGAACACAAAACTCAGCGCAATCCAGACTAGCGACCAGTTAAACGCTTCTATCACGCCAATTTTGTGTGAGCCCTGTTTCTTGAGTACCACGAAGTCAATGACCAGCGATACCAAAACGATGGCACCAAAGGTGGCCCAAAGCCACAGAGGGGCAATTGTTTGCATATAATCTTTACAGGTTTGAGATCAACAATTCTTTCGGGGCGCTTTGATTGTGCGCCATACTCGGGCGCCAACGCCCAGTTTTTGCACAATTGTAGCGGAATATCGCCAATCTTTACCTTGACCATTGCTTCAATACCTGAGCATGGCTTGGCCGCTGGCCGCTCGTTTCTAGAGGCTTACTAATAATATAAATTATAAACGTATAATGTTGCATATCCATGCGCGCGCCTTCTGAATCTGACATTTTTGATCCCACCACGCCGGCTCCGCTTGCACCCTCTGCCTCTTCGACGCGGTTGCCCCGCCTCTTGCGCGAAGCGAGCTGGATTGTTTTTTTATCGTTCGCTCTTTATTTGGTACTGATTCTCGCTACCCATCAATCCAGCGATCCGGGTTATTTTTTTAGTGGCACAGGCAGCCCCTTGTTGAATAAGGGCGGTGCGGCAGGAGCGTGGCTTTCTGATCTGTTACTGGGTCTGTTTGGCCTTTCCGCTTGGTGGTGGGTGGCGCTGGCGCTGTTTGCGGTCACGCGGTTATTCAGCCGGGTTGAGGCATGGAGTTTTATCGACCGTCGCAATCTGGCCATTGCATTGAGCGGTTTTATTTTGCTGTTACTGGCCAGCAGTGCTTTGGAAGCGTTACGCCTGCACAGTCTCAAAGCCGCGCTTCCCAATGGGGCGGGCGGGGTAGTGGGGATTTTGCTGGGCGATGCAGTCGGTACCCTGGTGGGATTTACCGGGGGAACCATACTATTGCTGGCGATGATGGCCGCTAGTTTTGGCTTGTTCAGCGGAGTTTCCTGGATACGCTTTTCCGAAAAGCTGGGTGCAGGGCTTGAATGGTTGTTTTTCCTGTTCAAAAACCGTTTTGAGGCCAAGCGCGACCGTGCCGTAGGAGAAGTGGCAGTGAGTGTGCGCGAAGAAAAGATCGAGGAGTTCAGGAAACTTATCGAAGAACATCCACCGGTTCGCATCGAATCAGCCATGCCCGAAATCATACAATCAGATCGCATGGTGAAGGAACGCCAGGCGCCGCTATTTGCTGATCTGCCGGATTCCGATCTGCCGCCGCTCTTGCTGCTCGACGCGCCGGAAGCGGTGATCGAACGGCCGAGTCCCGAGACGATGGAATTTACTTCCCGGCTGATCGAGCGCAAGTTGCTGGATTTCAACGTATCGGTCAAAGTGGTGGCAGCCTATCCTGGGCCGGTGATTACACGCTATGAAATCGAGCCTGCAATTGGCGTGAAGGGATCGCAGGTGGTCAATTTGACACGCGATCTGGCGCGCGCGCTTTCGGTGACCAGCATTCGCATGGTGGAGACCATTCCCGGTACCTCGCATATGGGGCTGGAGTTGCCCAATCCGAAACGTGAAATCGTGCGCCTGTCGGAAATATTGGGGTCCCAACTTTATGGCGACGCTTCCTCTAAACTGGCGATGGCCATGGGCAAGGATATTGCAGGTAAACCAGTGGTCGCCGACCTTGCCAAAATGCCGCACGTGCTGATTGCCGGTACCACCGGTTCGGGCAAGTCGGTAGCCATCAACGCCGTCATCCTGTCCCTACTGTACAAGGCTACGGCCAATGAAGTGCGGTTGATTCTGATCGATCCAAAAATGCTGGAGCTATCGGTTTACGAAGGCATTCCGCATTTGCTGGCCCCTGTGGTAACGGATATGCAACATGCCGGTCATGCGCTCAACTGGTGCGTGGCGGAAATGGATCGGCGTTACAAATTGATGAGCGCCATCGGCGTGCGTAACCTCTCCGGTTATAACAACAAGGTTAATGAAGCCAAGGCCAGGGGGGAGTCACTCAGCCACCCTTTTTCACTGACGCCAGATGACCCGGAGCCGCTTGAACCCTTGCCTCTGATTGTGGTGCTGATCGATGAGCTGGCCGATTTGATGATGGTGGTAGGGAAAAAAGTCGAAGAGCTGATCGCCCGTCTGGCACAGAAAGCGCGGGCTTCGGGCATCCATCTGGTACTGGCAACCCAACGCCCGAGCGTGGATGTGATCACCGGTCTCATCAAGGCCAATGTGCCGACGCGCGTCGCCTTTCAGGTTTCCAGCAAGATCGATTCGCGCACTATCCTCGACCAGCAGGGTGCAGAGGCCTTGTTAGGGCAAGGGGATATGTTGTACCTCCCACCGGGAAGCGGGCTGCCCCTGCGCGTGCATGGCGCTTTTGTGGCCGATGGTGAGGTGCACCGCGTCGTGGATTGGCTTAAAAAACAGGGCGAGCCGCAATACGTCGAAGGTATTCTGGATGGGCCAGAGGAAGCGGCGTCAGAAGCAGCGGAAGAAAGCGGCGGCGAGGCTGACCCGCTCTACGATCAGGCCGTGCAAGTGGTACTGCAAAACAAGCGTGCCTCGATTTCCCTTGTACAGCGCCATCTGCGTATCGGCTATAACCGCGCCGCGCGCTTGCTGGAAGATATGGAGCGCGCAGGGCTGGTCTCAGCGATGCAAGGCTCGGGTAACCGCGAGATTCTGGCCCCGAACCGAAACGAGGCCTGAAATATTGAATATCAAATGGCGATTTATCTGTCTCTAACTATAAGAAAGGCGATTAGTCGTTAGTTATTCCCAATGACTCTTCATAGGGTTGCATCACCACCCACCCTTCACCCTCAAATTTAAGCTGAAACGATTCCCCGCTGCCGCGTCCCAGCAAGGTTTTGATACTGATATCGGTATGAATACTCGGGTTTAAATTACCGCTCCAGGCTACTGTGGCATTGGGATCGGTAAATACCGGCATTCCCTGTCTCACCGCCAACGTTAGCGGCTCATAATGCGTGGTCATGGCAACATAGCCCGTGCCGTTGATTCGTACATTGAACAAGCCGCCCGTTGCGGCTGCGCCAAGCGAGCGCAGCATTTTGATATCGTATTCAAGTGAGTCTTCCAATGCCAGCACATCGTTGCCATTGACGCAAATCGTATCGTTTTCAAGATACAGAATTTGAATCTTTTTGCCTTTGTCAGCCAGATAGACGCGTCCCTGACCCTCCATTTTCATAAGCGTCATGCCTTCTCCGGTCACCACTTTTTTGAGTAATCCGCCCAAGCCGCGGTTGAGAATGCTTTCCCGTGAGAATTTGACCTGGCCGAGATAGGCGATCATCGCTCCAGCCTTGGACCATACGCGGCCTTGCAGTTTTACTTCAAGAAGATGGGGATTTTCAAGTTCGAAAACTTCTTTACTTTGATCTTGTTCCGCGGTTCTTTTAACAAACTCGGCAAGAGAATATTTATTCATGGAAGGACTTTCATAAAAATGGAAAAATTAAGCTGCGCGTAACGAATCGACAATCTTCATCCGTGAGGCTTTGAAGCTGGGCAAAAAGCCACCGATGAAACCCATCAATAGCGAAAATAACAAAGTTTTGACGATGATGCCAGTGGTGAGTACAAAGCCAAACGCAAGTTGAGAAAAGGACTGAAAATTAAGTGTTGAAATGGTGAGCGGCTGCAAAAAAGCGGCGAGGAATAACCCCCCCAGCCCGCCGACCAGTGCGAGCAGCATTGATTCGGTCAAAAAAGCAGCCAGCACGCTGGCCCGGCGAAAGCCCAGCGCGCGCAGGGTACCGATTTCCGCCGTACGGGTCGCCACTGCCGAATACATGGTGATCATGGCGCCGATCATGGCTCCCAGCGAAAAGATGACTGACAGCACCGTGCCCAAAATGGTAATAAAGGTCGACAGGGCGCGCGACTGATCCTCGTAAAAAATTTGTTCACGCTTGGCGGAGAGCGAAAGGCGAATATCGTCCTCTACATTTTGAATGACGGCATCATAGCCATCTCCGCGCGCCAGTTTGGCGATGACCGAGGAATAGTTGAGGCGACGAAACGATTGCATCAACTGCTCCACATCGCCCCACATTTCGGAATCGAAGGCGCTTTTGCCGCCATCGAAGACGCCGACCACCGTCCAGGTGCGCTGGGCAAAGGAAAGGGTTTGGCCGATCTGGGTGCCCTCGAATTCCTCGTGAACACTTTTACCAACGATAATTTCAGTCGAGCCGGGGCGAAACATGCGGCCCGCCACGATTTTGACCTGTGGGCGCAGTGTCAAACCCATTTGCGGTATGCCGCGCACTACGATGTTGGAGCCTTTGTTCTGGCCGCGCTTGGTCAGCGCGATCAGCACCATCATCTCCTTCGACACCATCGGGTTACCTGCTGCATCGCGGGCGACCTGAGGCAAGCCTTCGATCAGTGCTGCCTGATTGCGGTAGACGCCGCTCTGGATTTCGGTTTCCGCACCCTTGCGGATGAAAATCACATTGTCGTAGCTGCCGGTTCCCACCATGGTTTGGCGCAACCCGGCATCGAGCATCAATACTGCAGCAAAAACGAATACCACCAGGCCCATGCCGCTGGCGGTCAACAGGGTGGTGAGCTTGCGCGTCCACAGATTGCGGAAGACGTAGGAAAAAGGAATCTTCACAATGAGGTCACAGATTCAACCGGCATGCCGCAAACCATCGACGATTTTGATATGCGCCGAGCGCCAGCCCGGCACCAGCGCAGCGACGATGCCGACGACAACGGCACACCCGATCTGCATCAACACCGTTATTTCGCCGACCTTGAATACTGCGAAAACCGCTGCGGTGGCAACGCCAAAAGCTTTGGCGATGGGGAAGGTCAGCATAATCCCCAGCCCGGCCCCTAACAGTGAGAGCATCATCGCTTCGCCAAAAATCAGCGCGGCCACAAAGCCCGGTGAAAACCCCAATGCCTTCAAGGTGGCGTATTCGGCCAGTCTTTCGCGCGCCGTCATTGCCATAGTGTTGGCGACCACAGCCATGATGATGAAGATCACCACAAACGACACAATACGGATGGCGATGATGATGGCTTCCGACTGGGCGACAAAGCCCAGTTGAAAGGCTTTTTCCGTCTCGGAAAGCGTTTCCGCCAACGAATTCTTGAATTCGGCATCAATGGCTGCGGAAATATCGGCGGTACGCGAGGCATCGTTTACTTCGATGATAAAGACGCCCACCTGATCGGCGCGGCGAGGGTAAAGTTTTTTGATTTGCTCGTTCAGATAGTCGAAATGAAAATAAAACTGACGGGTCATGGTGGTTTCATCCTTGCCATCAAAAATGGCGTGGATGGTGAAATTCCAGTTGCCGGGGTAGATGGTGCCGCGGATGGGCACGACATCGCCTACTTTCCAGCCGAATTGGTCGGCCAGTTTGCGTCCCACCACAGCGCCCAAACGATCACGCTTGAAAGCCTGCAGTTCTTCCGGTTTAAAGATGAATTCAGGATAAAGGTCGAAGTAGTTATCGTGATCCACCGCGAACTGCGGGAAGAAATTTTTTGGTTCCTTGTAAATACCGCCAAACCAGTTGGAAACTGTGACTTGCCTGACGCCATTTATTGCCTTGATGCGCTCACGATAATAAGCCGGCATGGAAAACACCAGTGAAATCGCATTACGCGTTACCAGTCGTGTGGCCGAGGCGGCATTCGAGCCGGCAAACCAGGCATCGACCACCGTTTGCAGCAACCCAAACGCGACAATGGCAATGACCAAAGCGGAGAGGGTGAGCAGCGCGCGCAGTTTGGCGCGAAAGATATTCTTGAAAATGAGTTTTAGATAGTACATGGCAGAGCGATGGATTCAGTAACTGATGTTACGCGCGGCTACGAGGAGCAGCCTTCAATCTGTCACGCACACACAAATTCTTTTCATCGAATGCAGGAAATGAATAAAGGGCCAACGCACTATTTCGGCGCATAAGCGCTAAAAATTTGTCGCCCTCGCCCCCGACTAAAACATTTGAGGGCAGGATGCAGCGGGGGCCCAGTGGCGTTTGTAAATTTTTGCCATAACGAGTTGCCCAAAAAGTCGCTGGATTCCCGCTTTCGCGGGAATGACGGTGGCGGTTTATTGTTGGTGAAGCCATCTTCATAGGGTCGTTGCTTTGCCTTTGCGTAACATCAGTCAATAATCCAAGACCAGACTTCCCCCATGAAAAAGGGGGAGTGAGGGGGATTGAAAAACCTTGGTGTTGAGACAACGACTTTCAATCTCCCCTCCGCCCCTCTTTTTCAAAGAGGGGAACTATTGCTGTTTAAAACGACCGCTGCCATATGGGATAAGTAAGATCGGTTCAAGCGGACACCCCGGCGGGCTCGCCAATCAATTCGCCCTTTTCAAGATGTACCAGTCGGCGCGCAGCCTGTGCCGCATGGGCATCGTGAGTCACCATAATGATGGTCTTGTTCATGGCCGTGTTCAATTGTTTCAGCATGTCAAGCACATCGGAAGCCGATTGCTTATCGAGATCACCAGTCGGTTCGTCGCAAACCAGGATGGTGGGATCGGTAACAATGGCGCGCGCAATCGCCACGCGTTGTTGCTGGCCGCCAGAAAGCTCGTTGGGATAGTGCTCCAGGCGGTCAGTCAGCCCGACCATCGAGAGCGTGAGCTCGGCCCGCTCACGACGCTCGCGGCGCGAAAGATTGGTCAGCAATAAAGGTAGTTCGACATTTTCAAATGCATTCAGTACCGGCATGAGGTTGTAAAACTGGAAAATAAAGCCCACGTTCGCTGCCCGCCAGTCGGCAAGCTCCGACTCCGAGAGGTGGGTAATATCTTCGCCATTCACGCGCAAAATCCCGCTATCGGGTTTATCGATCCCGGCTATCAGATTCAGTAACGTGCTTTTGCCTGAACCCGAAGGCCCCATCAAGGCAATAAAATCTCCTTCAGGAATATCCAGTGAAATATCTTTGAGCACTTCGACCGCCTGGCCGCCGCGCCGATAGGATTTTACGAGGTGCTCGATTTCAACCAGGGTTTTTGCCATGGCGCTATTTTTTGCTGATGGTCACAGAAGCGCCGTCCTTAAGCGCATCAGGCGGGCTGATCACCAGTTTATCGCCCGCCTTCACGCCTGAAACCTGCATCAAGTCGCCCAGTTTGCTGCCGACAACGACCGGTGTTTGTTTGGCGAAATTGTTTTCGATCAGAAAAACCACGTCCTTCCCCTCGCGCTTCGCAAGCGCAGTGGGCAGGACCGCCACCACCGGTTTGCGTTCGTTGGCTTCAAGCGGGCGGGAGAGAAAGGCCACCTTGGCACTCATGTCAGGCAGCACGCGTTTATCGCGCTCCAAAAATTCAATTTTGACCAATAACGTCGCCTTGCTGCGGTCCACGGTGGGCACGGTGCGGCTCACTTTGCCCGGCAGGCGCAGATCGGGAAAGGCATCGAGCTGAATGTCGACCGGCTGGCCGACCGATATTTTGGCAATCGAGGTTTCGGAAACATCTGCTTCAACCTCCAGCGTTTCCATATCGGCCATATTGACCACCGCGCCTTTGGAATCGGTGGCCGACGAAAAAGGCGTAATGATGTCGCCCACATTGGCGTTCTTGGTCAGAATCACGCCATCAAAAGGCGCACGAATAATGGTTTGGTCGACGCCGACCTGCGCGGCACGCACGTTGGCCTCGGCGATACCTATCGTACCGTTCAGACTGGCGACGGCGGCCTTGGCTTTGTCGAAGCGTGCCTTGGCGGTATCGAGCGTGGCGGACGAAATGAAATTCTTTTTGGCCAGATCTTCAGAACGGGTCAGGCTGGATTGCGCATCGCGCAATTCGGCCATTCCCTGTTCAAGGTTGGCTTTGGCCGCGCGCAGGCTGGCTTGCACCTGATCGAGTGTGGCGGTGACATCGCGGTTTTCGATACGTGCCAGCACATCGCCCGCCTTGACGACCGAGCCTTCCTGCACACCCAGAAATTCCAAGCGTCCGCTAGCTTTCGTCGAGACGGCTGCCTTGCGCTGCGCCGTGACTCGCCCAGTGGCATTCAGCACCGTGATGGATTGTGAAGGGTAAGCGCGGGTTACCATGCCGCTTTCCACGGTAATCGCCCCTTTGCCGCCTTTGGCGATAATCAAACCGACGATAATTGCGATCAGCAGTGCAAGGATGCCCCACCATTTTTTGCGACTTTTCTTTTTGCCTGTGAAAGTCTTTTGATCACGCGAAATGGTTAATTTGGAGAGGTCGGGCGTCGTCACGATGTGCCTTTCGAGGAAATCTTTAAGGAAAACAACAAACGGGCGAGATTATAGGGGATTCCCGAAGGCAGCTTCGTTTTCTTTTCTGCGATAAGCAGAGAATTGTGGTTGTCAGTGGCGCTGGCATCGCACCACCTCAATCGGATTATAGCTGGCTACAAATTTGCCGCGTGTTTGAATTTGAAATCAATAAGGCCGTTTCGCCATACTGATATTGGGATATCGTGAAACAAATTTCCACGCGCACTGAGCGTAGCTCGTCATCCTGAACAAAACCCATACCAATGGCGAATCCATGCAGCCCGCGACCCTGTGCACTTATATAATGTCCAGTCTTTTGAAGCTGAAACCTTGTCTGGCTAATTGAATTGTTTAAGCTACCAACGTTAGCGAGTGTTAATCTTTCTGTGTACAAAAGAATCATTGATATTCAATGCAAGGCGTTTGATTCCTGTCAAAAGCGCCAACCGTGATTGCGCTGATGATGTTCATGTGAAGCAGTTGGTAGCACGTGGTCGGCTTGTGCCAGTAACACAATGAAGATTACTATATGGCAATGTTGGCAAATAAACGAATTCTGGTCACGGGCCTACTGAGTAACCGTTCGATTGCTTATGGCGTTGCAAAGGCCATGCGTCGCGAGGGTGCGGAATTGGCATTTACTTACCAGGGCGAAGGTGTGCGTGAGCGGGTGGAAAAACTGGTACCGGAATTTGGCTCGAATCTGGTTTTTCCCTGCGATGTCGCCAGCGATGAGGAGATTGCCGTTCTGTTCGAACAGATCGGGAAGTTCTGGGAGAGTCTTGATGGCATCGTTCATGCCATTGCCTACGCGCCGCGCGAGGCGCTTGCCGGAGATTTTCACGAGACGGTTACACGGGAAAATTTCCACATCGCCCATGACATCAGTTCATACAGTTTGGCTGCACTTGTCAAAGGCGGGTTACCGCTGATGCAGGGGCGCAGCGCAGCCGTGGTTGCGATGACCTATCTCGGTGCCGTGCGGGCTGTGCCGAATTATAATGTCATGGGACTAGCTAAGGCCAGCCTGGAGGCTTGCGTGCGTTATCTGGCATTTAGCCTTGGCCCGCTAGGTATCCGCGTTAACGGAATTTCCGCCGGACCAATCAAGACATTGGCTGCAGCTGGCATTGGCGATTTCAACAAATTGCTCGGATTTGTCGAAATAAATTCGCCGCTGAAGCGTAATGTGACGGTCGAAGAAGTTGGTAACACCGCAGCGTTTTTGTGCAGCGATTTTGCCAGCGGCATAAATGGAGAAATTACTTACGTCGATGGAGGGTTTAATATTTCCGGCCTCGCCAAGGATCAGGAGGGACACTAGCATGTTGAATCCCGAATCAGTTAATACCCCGGTGTTGTGCATTAAGGGAAAATCGTTACTGCCGATCGTGCAAGGCGGGATGGGCGTGGGCATCTCCGCACATCGGTTGGCCGGGAGTGTTGCGCGCGCTGGAGCGGTTGGCACTTTGTCGGGCGTAGACTTGCGGCGTCATCATCCCGACCTGATGGCGCAAACGGCAAAAAGCCGCGACAAGGAACTCATTAACCGGGTAAATCTGCTTGCTATCGATCGCGAGGTTCGCGCCGCACGCGAGATTGCCGACGGAAATGGCCTGATTGCGATGAATGTTATGCGCGCGGTATCGGAATACGCAGCCTATGTTCGTCAATCATGCGAATCAGGCGCCGAGGCGATCGTGGTTGGTGCTGGCCTGCCGCTGGATCTGCCGGATCTTACCGCTGCATACCCCGATGTTGCGTTGATCCCGATTCTTTCTGATTCACGTGGCATCGCCATTGTGCTTAAAAAATGGTTGCGCAAATCGCGCTTGCCCGATGCCATCATCATCGAGCATCCGCGTTATGCGGGCGGGCATCTGGGCGCGGCAAAAATTGCCGATCTCGAAGACCCACGATTTGATTTTCCACGCGTCCTTGAAGAGACCTTCGCAGTGTTTAAGCAACTGGGGATTGAATGCGAACAGGTACCCCTCATTCCCGCTGGCGGTATCCATACACCTGCTCAGGTGCGCGAGCTATTTGCGTTGGGTGCCAGCGCCGTGCAGATTGGCACGCCATTCGCCGTTACCGGGGAAAGTGATGCACATCCTAATTTCAAGCGTGTGCTGGCGGATGCTGGGCCGGAAGATATCGTTACCTTCATGAGCGTCGCCGGATTGCCAGCACGCGCGGTCAAAACACCCTGGTTGGAGAAATATCTGGTGAAATTACCGGCGCTACGCCGTCGCGCTAACGCGCGCACTGGCTGCACACTTGCGTTCGATTGCCTTGAGCAATGCGGACTGCGCGATGGCATCGAGAGTTTCGGCCAATTTTGCATTGATCATCATCTAGCAGCAGCACTTACTGGAGATATCGAGCGCGGGCTGTTTTTTCGCGGTGCCGCGCCGCTGCCATTCGGCAAACAGATTCGTCCCGTTAAGGAACTGATCGAATACCTGTTGCATGGCGCGGTGTCAGAGGGCATATTGCACCCGGATTGCACGCCATCATTAACATGAAAAATGGCTAACGTTTGGCGGTATCCGAAATCTCTGTCAATGCGCGGTGTGCCTGTTCCTGCAATGCCCGGTACGAACGTTCCCATTCACCGTTGCGAGGAGTGCTCCAGGCGATTTGACGGACTAACGATGTCATTGTATCGATCGTAGCTTGCATGCGGGTGATCATCTCACGATGTTCGTGTGCATACACCAGTTCAACTTTGTGATACTGGCAAATGCCGACGCAAGTCTGTGACGCTTCGATTTTGCCGCACCCAATACATTGCCATGCCTTTACGTGGTCGGTCATCATGCTTACCCTGCTATTAAAATTTCGCGATGAGAAACTCGCGCAAAACATTCAACGGCCCGAAGACTTGAGTAAAGTGCCCGCAGTAAGTAGAAGGGCATTAGCTGCGACTCAATTTGCAGACCCCAATCAGCTTTTGTCTTGAGAAGCGGGGCATTGAATCGATAGGGATTCAAATGCCAAACGCTGGAATCAGCGTGACTATCCAGCCTTCCGGCAACAAAATTCTCGCCACTGTTTGAGGTATGTGCTGGCAATCAAAACAATAGACTTCTTTCGAAACTGTCGCGAGCGAAGACAAGCGCATGGCGGCGAAAAACCGGAGTTTACAAGGAAGTAAATGAGGATTTTGAGCCACCGTGCAACGCCGTTATGTCACGCGCAGCAAGTTTCGAAAGAAGTCTAATATGTAACGTCGAAACGTGGCCGGTGTGCTATGCCGCATGTGTTATCTGGGTTTGCAATGCAAAAAGATCCCTGATCAGTATGTTCTTGCCGCGCATCGCGATCCATTTTTTTGACTGGAAATACGATAGGGCTCTGCTAACGGTTTCAAAAGTCAGCCCGAGGAAGCTGCCGATCTCCTTGCGGCTCATGAACAGCGCAAACTCATTCTTTGAGTAGCCGCGGTATTCCCAACGTGCGGACAAGTCCAAAAGAAATGCCGCGACCCGCTGCCTGGCGGAAAGCGCACCGATGACGGCGGCATGTGCCTCGGCACGCGCAATTTCACGGCTGAGCAATTGCCTGGCATGGGCCGATTCAGATGGGTTATCGAGTAATTTTTCAAATTTCTCAATGGGAATCACACAGACTTCACAGCCATTGAGTGCAATGGCGCTGGTTCCATGTGTCCCCGCACCAAGAGCGTCGAGCCCCAAGGCATCCCCCATCAGGTGAAATCCGGAAATTTTGTTTTTTCCGTCTGGCAGCTGCATGCAGGTTTTAAGGAATCCGGCTTTGATAGCGTAAAGCGACGATTGCAGGCTGCCTGCCTGAAATAGCAATTCACCAGGCGCCAGCTTGATACGCTTTTTGTCGGCCAACGGAAAAAGGGCCTGGCAAAAATCAGGTAATCGACGCGGGAAACATAATTTACCCAACGCACAAAAGGAGCATGCAGCCAGCGATGGCGGGAGTTCGCTATAGTGATGATGCATATACTTTCGATCAATCCTAGCTTTGCAATTTTAATAGAATGATGAGTGGTCGGGATGAATAGTGCACTCAATTCGTGCCGTGCAAATAGTTTGCGCGACGTAGAATAAAAGCTGGGAATAGTCGTGTCAGATAGTCAACAGTTTCGCTATCAACTTGCGGTGGTCTTTTGTCCAGTTGTTCGTCCATGCAGCCTTGCGATCGGAATTCCTGCAAAGCAAATTTCTCTATTCCTTGTGCCCGCAAAAACACTGCCAGTGACTTCAATTTTTCGGACGAAAGCAATGCAGGATGTTGGGTTGTGCGAACTTCATATTCGACGCCGGAAGCCAGGAGATAATTCAGACTTGCTTGCGCCCGATCGCCGCTGTTTTGCACCCTTGTTATTTGAGCGTAATCCGCAAATGACGCCTTGACATCAAACCCCACCCAATCAATCATCGGCAGCAGCACGCGCAGGCGCTGGGGATAAATGCCGGCGGTGTGCAGGCCGATCTTGAAGCCGCGCTGCCGAACGTTGGCTATCGCGTTCCCCAAGTAGCGATCAACGGTGGGCTCGCCGCCGCAGAACACCACAGCGTCGAGCAGGCCCTGGCGGCGATCGAGGAAATCGAGCACCGACCGCCAACTTATGGCCGGCTCGGGTAGACGCGACTGTATTTCCGGGTTATGACAATAGCGGCAGCGCCAGGCGCAGCCTTGTACGAACACTACCGCGGCCAGCTGGCCGGGAAAATCGGTGGTCGACAGCGGCGTGAGACCTGCGACCCTAAGCACAGGCTGCTGGCTACTCTTGCGTCTGGCTGGCAAGGAAATATTGGCGCTCGTAAAATTCGCCTTTCTTACCGATGTTGAACGAGGACACCGGCCGATGGTAGCCCATCACGCGCGTCCAGATTTCACAAGCCTGGCGCTCCTCGTTGCTGAGCAAGGGATGGGTGTTGGCGGGTGAGCATTGCGGGCGTGCATTCATGCGATTTCTCCTTGCGGTTGGGACTCATATTGGGCAGCGTGCTTCCTGGCGAGGATGGCTTCGTCACATTTGGGGCAGAACGTATGTTCGCCGGCGAGGTAGCCATGATTCGGACAGATCGAAAAAGTAGGTGTCACCGTAATGTATGGCAGGTGAAAGCGGGTGAAGGCGCGCTTGACCAGTTCACGGCAGGCCGCAGCCGAAGGCACGCGCTCGCCTAGGTACAAGTGCAGCACGGTGCCGCCGGTGTACTTGCGCTGCAACGGGTCCTGGCGTTCGAGCGCCTCGAAGGGGTCGTCGGTAAAGCCAACCGGTAGCTGTGATGAATTTGTGTAGTACGGCATCTCCGGCGTGCCTGCCTGCAAGATGTCGGGGTAGCGCTTGCGATCCTCTTTGGCGAACCGGTAAGTCGTGCCTTCTGCAGGGGTCGCTTCAAGGTTGTACAAATGCCCCGTTTCCTCCTGAAATACGACGATGCGCGCGCGCATGTGATCGAGCAGGCGCAAAGCTAACGCGTGCCCCCACGGCGTGGTGAGGTCCTCGCGGCCTGTGCTGAAATTGCGGATCATCTCGTTGATGCCATTGACACCGATAGTCGCGAAATGATTTCGCAATGTGCCCAGATAGCGGCGCGTGTACGGGAACAGGCCAGCGTCGATGTGTCCCTGGATGACCTTGCGCTTGATTTCAAGGCTGGTGCGAGCTAGCTCCATGAGTTCGTCGACGCGGTCGAAGAGCGCACCTTCATCGTTGCGATAGAGATAGCCGAGGCGCGCGCAATTTAGTGTGACCACGCCCAGTGAGCCAGTTTGCTCAGCCGAGCCAAACAGGCCGTTACCGCGCTTCAACAATTCTCGCAGGTCTAGCTGCAAACGACAGCACATCGAGCGGATCATATTGGGCTTCATTTCCGAATTGAGGAAATTCTGGAAGTACGGCAACCCGTACTTGGCCGTCATCTCGAACAGCAGCTCGGTATTAGGGTGATGCCAGTTGAAATCGGGTGTGATGTTGTAGGTGGGGATGGGAAAGGTGAATACGCGCCCCTTGGCATCGCCCTCCATCATGACTTCGATATAGGCGCGATTGATCATGTCCATTTCCGCTTGCAGGTCACCGTAGTTAAACGGCATTTCCTGGCCAGCGATATACGGAATTTGTTCGCGCAAATCTTCCGGGCATACCCAGTCAAAAGTCAGGTTGGTGAATGGTGTTTGCGTGCCCCAGCGGGAGGGTACGTTAAGGTTGTAAATGAGTTCCTGGATGGATTGTTTGACTTCGCGATACGCTAGATTGTCTTTGCGAATGAACGGCGCCATATAGGTGTCGAATGAACTAAACGCCTGGGCACCAGCCCATTCGTTCTGCAGTGTGCCAAGAAAATTCACGATCTGGCCCACTGCACTGGAGAGGTGTTTTGGCGGTTTGGCTTCGGTCTTACCCGGCACGCCGTTGAGTCCTTCGTTGAGAAAGGTGCGTAATGACCAGCCTGCGCAGTAGCCCGCCAGCATATCGAGATCATGGATGTGAAAATCGGCGACACGATGGGCCTGTCCTACTTCCGGTGGATACACATGCGTGAGCCAGTAATTGGCGATGACCTTGCCCGATACGTTGAGGATCAGTCCGCCCAGCGAGTAGCCCTGATTGGCATTTGCATTGACACGCCAGTCGAGCTGATTGAGGTATTCATTGACCGAGGCGCCAACATCCACGACGCACTCGCGATCGGCACGCAGCCTGCGATGTTGCTCGCGGTAGACAATATAGGCACGTGCAGTGGTGAAAAACCCCTGCTCAACCAGCTGACGTTCAACGATATCCTGAATGTTTTCAACCGTTGCCGTGGCATGGTGCGCGCAAATAGTGCGTATCACGAGGCTGGCAATTTTTTCGGCTTCACGCTGACCAAATTCACCGGTTGCCTGGCCGGCTTTGGTAATGGCACAGGTGATCTTATGTGAATCGAACGGCATTGAGACGCCGTTGCGTTTAATAACATAGCGCAAAGCGGTAACTGGAGGAGCGGATTTTTCCAGAATGGCTAACATGTGCATTCCATAATATATAGTGGTATAAGCACACGATATACACTACCTATAGTAGTTGTCAACGATATGATAGCTAATCACCCCATTATTTCGCTTGGGCATGATTTAGATCATGCAAAGTGGCTAAGGTGCGCGGTGCGTATGCTATTTTCCGTTAGGCGATAGATCAGTTGTCCTGGTTTGACGATTGATTGCCCAGACCGCCGCTTCCAGACGCGAGCGGAGCTTGAGTTTTTTGAGCAGGTTCTTTACGTGAACCTTGACGGTACTCTCCGCAATTTCCAGTTCGCGTGCGATGAGTTTGTTGCTTTTCCCCTGAGCAATCAATCCAAGAATATCGCGTTCGCGTTCGGTCAGCAAAACGTCGTCGCGGGAGGTGGCCAGCGATTCTCCGCGTAGGACATCGGTCAATTTTCCGATCAGGCGGGGGCTGATCACTGTACGGCCAAACATCGATTCGCGCAAATTCGATAGCAGATCCTCGGGCTCCATATCCTTTAGCAGATAACCATCTGCACCGGCGCGAATCGCATTGGTAAGGTCATCAGCGCTGTCCGATACGGTTAGGATGATAATACGGGCATCGATACCGGCATCGCGCAGGTGATGCAAGGTTGCAATTCCATCTTGCCCCTGCATGTTCAGATCGAGCAAAATCAGATCGGGGCTGGTCTGAAGTGCTGCCTTTACGCCATCCGGGCCGGACGATGCCTCACCGACTAATGTAAATTCCGGTGCCATACCCAACAGTTGCGTGATCCCGCGGCGAAATAGCGGGTGATCGTCGATCAGCAGGACACGGGCGCCGTCATTTGGGAGGTTCATACACCGACAATCTCCAGATTGCTGCGTTCCGCGAAGGGTGACAAGGCAGTAAAGACAAGCTCTACCCGGGTGCCGCCTTCTTCGCGACTCAAAAATTGAATATTGCCGCGCAGGCTTTTTGCGCGATCTTGCATGATCGCGAAGCCGTAATGATGTTCGGGCGAGCGCGTTGCCTTCATGCCACGGCCATTGTCATCGATGGAAACACTGACCAGATGGTGGTTATCTATTTTCAGGCTGACTGAAACGTCGGTGGCGCCAGCATGCTGAACCACATTCGATAGTGCCTCACGAACGATCTGTAGCACGTGCACTTCTTCATTGGCAGCCAGTTCCAGGCCCACTAGCTGATTATCAACCCGAATGTGAAAGCTGCCCCGGCTAGAATACTCCCGGGCAGCTTCCTCCAGCGCAACGCGCAGTCCTTTACCGCTCATGCCCAGACGGAACGTGGTAAGCAGTTCGCGCAACTGCCGATAGGCGCTTGACAAGCCCTCGCGAATTTCGCCAACGATATTTTCCGCAAGGGAGGCAGCGGAAGATTGTTTCAGAACAGGTTCAAGGCGGGCCATTTGAATCTTCAGATAGGCTAGCGACTGTGCAAGCGAATCGTGCAGTTCTCGGGCAATGGCGGCTCGTTCTTCCAGCAGTGCGAGCCGGTGACGGCTTTCGCCACGCTGCGCGTGAGCCAGCGCCACACCAATGTGCCGGCCGATCGCGTCGATTAACTTTAGCTGCCAGTCTTCGATAGCTTTGTCACTGGCGACCCGCAATATCATCTCGCCAAACGACCGACCAGAATCGGTTAGTGGAACCAGAATATCGACGCTGTGTTTGTCGTTGATGGAGGCAGCGTGCACGCTAATCGCTTTGCCTTCTAGGCATTCGTGGCATTGGCGGGTGGCGCAGATATCCTCATCTGAGGGCGGAATAACCTGCCTGACCAGTGGCACACCGCGCAATGAGAGCCCCGTTGCAGCCACCGGCTCGGCACCGGCATGGGTGCAAATCACGCCTGCCTGCGCGTCGAGGGCATGCTGGACATCGCGCAACACGCTATCAAGTGCCACACGAGTAACATCACGCTCCGATAAAGTGCGCGAGGTTTTATAAAGCAGTTCCAGCGATTCGTTGCTGCGCTGCAATTCCTTTGTTTTTTCAACAACGCGATCCTCAAGATGGGCGTAACTTTGCGCCAAATCCTCCATCATCGTGTTGAAGGTACGTCCAAGCTGGCCCAATTCGTCGTCTCCAACCTCTGTGGAGCGTGCTGAAAGGTCTCCCGAGCGTACACGATGTGCCGTCCGCACAAGCTCACCCAGTGGCTGGACCACCTGGCTGTGCAGGATATACGATGCGATGATAGTGATAATTACGATCAAAAGGAGTGCCTCTCCTTGAAACAAACGAAACGCCCGTATTTTGCCTTCGAAATCGTCTTCGAGCATTTGGACAAACCGGTCTATAGAAGCGACAAAAAGGTCAACCCGTTTTTGGTCAGCGGCTGGATCAGTCTGCGCCAATAAGAGGGCTTTGAGCGAAGATTCCCACTCGGTCCTGATGGCCTGAAATGCTTTTGCCATTGGGTCAGCATGGCTGGCAGGAATGGCCGCAAGCAGCATGGGATGGTTCAACCTTCTATTGAAATCGGTAGCAGCCAACTGTAATTCCACACGTTTTACCTCTGGGGCACGCCATGTACTGGCTGCAATGGCGGCTATTTTGTAAGACTGCATGCGCAATGATCCTGCGAGATTGATGGCGCTGGATTTTCCAGTGCTTTGTTCGGCGAAAACCGCGGCGCCAACGATGGATGCCGTCGCCAGAATGGCAATGACTGCCATCGGGCCGCCGATTCGCATCCGGATCGAATGGGCCAGCACGCGTTTCAAGTTAACCATTACTGCCTCCCTTAAACAGTTGCCGTGTCGAGCATAACGCCAAATGCAATGTATCGCATGCTACAGATCAGGGTAGCAACAAAATTTTTCAAACAATATGGGTACTTGCATCTCAACAGAAGCGCTCCCAATCATCCTCTGGATACATGGGAGTACCTCCAATTTTCCATAGCGACAAGTTGTTTGAGGAACGCGCTGATTCGATCATGCGGCTTTACTGGGTTTCGCGCTATTGCTTTGTTTACACCGCACTTTTTCTCTACCACTTTGGGGGTAATGAGGGAATATATTGAGAGTGATTCGGGTCTTGCGTTGCTATGGCCGATAACTAAACTAGGCCCATTCAAAATGTAAATAGGTAGCCACCATGTCCAGTCAGCGTAGTAAAGCGATATCCGTATTGATTGCAAGCACACTTTCGTTCACGGTTTGTTTTGCGATCTGGATGATGTTTGGCGTCATCGGCATACCGATCAAAAAAACGCTCGGACTTAATGCTACCCAATTCGGTCTGCTTACCGCAACACCGGTATTGACGGGCTCACTGATCCGCGTGCCGCTCGGGATGTGGACAGACAAATTTGGCGGCAGAATTGTATTGTTTGTACTGATGTTGAGTTGTGTCATACCGATCTGGCTTATTTCGTATGCAACCGAATATTGGCATTACTTAGTGCTGGGGCTATTTGTGGGTATGGCGGGCGGTTCTTTTTCGGTCGGCACGCCTTATGTTGCGCGCTGGTTCAAAAAAGATCAGCAAGGTTTTGCGATGGGTGTATTTGGCGCCGGCAATTCCGGTGCCGCGCTCAATAAATTTGTCGCGCCAGCACTGCTGCTGGCATTTGGCTGGACTATCGTTCCGCAAGTCTATGCGGTGGCACTTCTGGTGACAGCCGTTCTTTTCTGGTTCTTGAGTTACGACGATCCCTCTCACCTGGTATCTTCAAAAATTACCTGGCGACAACAGCTTCAGGCACTGAAGGATCCCAAGGTATGGAAATATTGCCAGTATTACTCCATTGTGTTTGGTGGATATGTCGCGTTGTCGCTATGGATGGTTCAGTACTATGTAGGCGAATTCGGCCTCGACATCCGCACGGCTGCATTATTGGCAGCATGTTTTTCGCTTCCCGGGGGGGTGTTGCGCGCGGTGGGTGGCTGGCTATCGGATAAACACGGCGCGCACTCGGTTACCTGGTGGGTGTTGTGGGTGAGCTGGATTTGTCTTTTTATTCTGTCTTATCCCCAAACTGATTTTACGGTGCAAACCATTAATGGCCCGGCGACATTTCATCTCGGCCTCAACGTCTGGGTATTCACTGTGCTGATGTTCATTGTTGGCGTAGCGTGGGCCTTCGGCAAGGCCTCGGTATTCAAATACATTTCCGATGAATACAGCGCAAACATCGGGGTGATCTCGGGAATTGTCGGGCTCGCTGGCGGTTTGGGCGGTTTTATCCTGCCGATCATGTTTGGCGCGCTGGTTGATTTGACGGGCATTCGTTCTTCGGCGTTCATGCTGATGTACGGCGTCGTGTGGGTTTCATTGATCTGGATGTACTGGACTGAGGTCCGTCGCACCGAGTTGATGGGCACCAACGCCAAGCCTTTCAATCTGTAAAACCGGTTTTTATTTCTCGAAAGAACATCATGACCAACACAACACCATCCCGCGCCGATATTGCCGATTGGCGCCCGGAAGATAATCAGTTTTGGGAAAACACAGGCCTCCGCATTGCCAACCGTAATCTATGGATTTCCATCCCCAACTTGCTGTGTGGCTTTGCTGTCTGGGCGATGTGGGGCATGATTACCGTACAGATGCTCAATCTGGGCTTTCCATTCAAGCCAGCAGACATGTTTACATTGACTGCTATCGCAGGGCTGATGGGGGCAACGATGCGCATACCGGCATCATTTTTCATTCGGCTCGCGGGCGGGCGCAACACCATTTTTTTGACCTCTGCCTTGCTTATCATTCCGGCGATATGGACAGGCATTGCGCTACAAGACAAAAACACGCCACTGTGGGTGTTTCAGACCTGCGCATTCCTGTCTGGTATTGGCGGCGGTAATTTTGCTTGCTCGATGTCCAATATCTCCGGTTTTTTCCCCAAACGATTGCAGGGCACTGGTTTGGGCCTCAACGCCGGATTGGGCAACTTTGGCGTGACCACTATGCAGGTGTTGATTCCACTAGTTATGACGGTTGGTTTATTCGGTGCAATTGGTGGCGATTCGATGGTACTCAATAAAGACAGCGGCTGGATCATGGGCAAGATCGCTGCTGGCACGCCAACCTTCATCCAAAATGCAGGCTTTATTTGGGCCGCGATTTTGGTGCCGCTTGTTATCGCGGCATGGTTTGGCATGAATAATTTACTACCACTGTCGCCAAACTATGGCGGTACGATCGCGGCATTCGGCAAAATTCTTTATCTTTGGGGCATTACCTGGATCATCGGCGGGCTGGGGCTTTACCTCTATTTGCCAGAGCCGACGGGACTGGGCATTCTTAACATGTGGGTGGCTCTGCCGCTGACGATTGTAGCCACGCTGGGCGCCATGAAGCTGGCAGCCTTCGGCGAAATGAAGGGGAACATTGCCAAGCAGTTCGAGATTTTCAGAAACAAGCATACGTGGTCGATGACGCTTCTCTATATCGTGACCTTTGGCTCGTTCATCGGCTTCTCGATGGCGTTGCCGCTATCGATTACGGTGATATTCGGCGTAAGCCATGCTCCTGATGCGGCGGGAGTGATGCAGCATAGTCTGAAAAATCCCAATGCGCCATCGGCGCTTACCTACGCGTGGATTGGCCCCTTTGTGGGTGCGTTGATTCGGCCTGTTGGCGGCTGGATTTCTGACAAGGTTGGCGGTTCGATTGTGACGCAGATCGTCTCTGCTGTGATGGTGGCAGCCTCCGGCGCTGTGGGTTACGTCATGATGCAAGCGTATAGCTCGGCGACGCCGGAGCAATATTTTTCGCTGTTCATGTGGCTTTTTGTCTTGCTGTTTGCGGCGAGTGGTATCGGCAATGGCTCTACCTTTCGCACCATCGGTGTGATCTTCGATCGTCAGCAAGCTGGTCCGGTACTCGGCTGGACATCAGCTGTTGCTGCTTATGGCGCCTTCATTGCCCCGGTGGTTATTGGCGCACAGATCAAGGCTGGAACTCCGCAGTTTGCCATGTACGGATTCGCTGCTTTCTACGCACTTTGTCTGGTTCTGAACTGGTGGTTCTATTTACGGCCCAGCGCCGAAATCAAAAATCCTTAGGCGGTTTTCCAATGCTGTGTCAATAGTTTTTCGGAGTTTCCATGAGCCATTTTCTTGATCGTCTAAATTATTTTTCGAATCCGCGCGAGCCATTTTCGGATAGTCACGGTATCACCACTGGTGAAGACCGGACGTGGGAAGACGCTTATCGCAATCGCTGGGCGCATGATAAGGTTGTTCGCTCCACCCATGGCGTCAATTGCACAGGCAGTTGCTCGTGGAAAATCTATGTGAAGGGCGGCATCGTCACCTGGGAGACCCAGCAAACCGACTACCCGCGCACCCGTTGGGACATGCCTAACCACGAGCCGCGCGGCTGCTCGCGTGGCGCCAGTTACAGCTGGTACTTGTACAGCGCCAACCGGGTGAAATACCCCTTGGTGCGTGGCCGTTTGCTCAAACGCTGGCGGGCGGCTCTCAAGGTCGCGAAAACGCCGGTCGATGCCTGGGCCAGCATCGTGCAAGACGATAATGCGCGACGCGATTATCAGCAGGTGCGCGGCATGGGGGGGTTTGTACGATCCACCTGGGACGAAGTGAACCAGTTGATTGCTGCGGCCAATGTTTACACCATCAAAACATACGGGGCTGATCGGGTCATTGGTTTTTCGCCGATTCCGGCCATGTCCATGGTGAGTTATGCCGCTGGTAGCCGCTATCTGTCGCTCATTGGCGGTGTATGCATGAGCTTTTACGACTGGTATTGTGACCTGCCGCCTGCCAGCCCGCAGATTTGGGGTGAGCAGACTGACGTGCCCGAATCGGCCGACTGGTATAACAGCAGCTATATTATCGCCTGGGGCTCCAATGTCCCACAGACCCGTACACCCGATGCCCATTTTTTTACCGAGGTACGCTACAAAGGTGCCAAAACGGTAGCGATAACACCGGATTACTCGGAAGTTGCCAAGCTGTCCGATCATTGGCTACACCCCAAACAGGGTACCGATGCCGCGCTTGCCATGGCCATGGGCCATGTGGCGCTCAAAGAATTTTATTTTCCAGAGGGAGGCAAGCCGCGCAGCCGTTACTTCGACGATTACGCGCGCCGTTACACTGACTTGCCTTTGCTGGTGATGCTCAAACAACACACCCTGCCTGATGGCAGGGTTACCATGGTGCCTGATCGCTACCTGCGCGCCAGTGACTTTAATGGCAGCATGGGTCAGAAAGGCAACGCTGATTGGAAGACGGTGGCATTCGATGTTGCAGGCAACGTAGTGCTGCCAAATGGCTCCATTGGCTTTCGCTGGGGCGAGGCTGGCCGTGAAGATGAAGGTAAGTGGAATCTTGAATCCAGAGAAGCATGTCACGGCGCCGAGGTCAAGCTCAAACTGTCAGTGATCGAGGATGGCGAACAGGCGCATCAGGTGGTCGATGTTGGTTTTCCGTATTTTGGCGGTAACGCCACTTCTCATTTCACAGCCAATGCGCAAAATGGCGATATTAATCATGTCAGGGTGCCTGCGGTAACCCTTCGTCTTGGCAAAGCAGGCGACGAACGTGATGCACTGGTGGCTACCGTGTTCGACCTGCAGGTGGCGCAGTATGGAATCGACCGCGGGCTGGGCAGTGGCGCAAAAAATTTCGATGACAATGCCGCTTACACCCCGGCCTGGCAGGAAAGTATTACCGGTGTCCCGCGCGATCAGGTGATTACCGTGGCGCGCCAGTTTGCCGATAATGCTGATAAAACGCATGGCCGGTCCATGGTGATCATCGGCGCGGCGATGAATCACTGGTATCACGCCGACATGAATTATCGTGGCGTAATAAACCTCCTGATGATGTGCGGCTGCATCGGCCAAAGCGGCGGTGGCTGGGCGCATTACGTGGGCCAGGAAAAGCTGCGCCCGCAGACGGGCTGGCTGCCGCTGGCCTTTGCACTCGACTGGATGCGCCCACCGCGGCAGATGAACAGCACCAGTTTTTTTTATGCCCACACTGACCAGTGGCGCTACGAAAAACTGAACATGAACGAAATAGCCTCCCCGCTGGCCGACAAGGCGTTGTTTGGCGGCGCGATGATCGACTACAACGTACGCGCCGAACGCATGGGCTGGTTACCTAGTGCACCACAGCTTAAAACCAACCCCATGCAGGTGGTGAAGGACGCTGCAGCTGCCGGACTCGACGTCAAAGACTATGTCGTTCGTGCGTTGAAAGGTGGCACATTGCAGATGAGTTGTGAGGATCCTGATGCACCGCAAAACTGGCCACGCAATCTGTTTGTCTGGCGCAGCAATCTGCTAGGCTCCAGCGGCAAAGGGCACGAGTATTTCTGCAAACATCTGCTGGGAACCGAAAATGGCGTACAAGGCAAGGATCTTGGCAGCGACGAGGCCAAGCCAAACGAGGTGGCCTGGCACGACCATGCTCCGCAAGGCAAGCTCGACTTGCTGGTGACGCTGGATTTCCGTATGAGCACGACCTGCCTGTATAGCGACATTGTATTGCCAACGGCGAGCTGGTACGAAAAGAATGACCTCAATACCAGCGACATGCATCCCTTCATCCATCCACTCAGCACCGCGGTCGATCCAGTCTGGCAGAGCCGCAGCGATTGGGAAATTTACAAGGGTTTTGCCAAAGTATTCAGCGAAGTCTGTGTGGGCCACCTTGGCGTTGAAAAGGAGGTGGTGTTGACGCCGTTGATGCATGACACCCCAGCAGAGTTGGCGCAACCGTTCGATGTAAAAGAGTGGAAAAAAGGCCAGTGTGAGCTCATTCCAGGCAAGACAGCGCCGCAGATCACAGTGGTCGAGCGCGATTATCCTAATGTATTCAAACGCTTTACGGCGCTGGGCCCATTGATGGATAAGCTCGGCAACGGTGGCAAAGGAATTAGCTGGAAGACTGGTACCGAAGTCGAGCAGCTTGGTCAGTTAAATGGTAAGACGCAGGACGAAGGTGTCACTAAGGGCATGCCGAAGATCGTGAGCGACATCGATGCTTGCGAAGTGATATTGCAACTTGCCCCTGAAACCAATGGCCATGTCGCGGTGAAGGCTTGGGAAGCACTGGGCAAGCAAACCGGTCGTGACCACGCCCATCTGGCGCTACATCGCGAGGACGAGAAAATTCGCTTCCGCGACATTCAGGCGCAACCGCGCAAGATTATCAGTTCTCCCACCTGGAGCGGCATCGAGAGCGAAACGGTCTCGTATAACGCCGGTTACACCAACGTGCACGAGTTGATACCATGGCGTACTTTGACGGGACGCCAACAGTTCTATCAGGATCACCCGTGGATGATTGCGTTTGGCGAAGGCTTCTCAAGCTACCGGCCCCCGGTCGACCTGAAAACCACTACTGGCATCCACAATATCAAGCCCAACGGCAACAAAGAAGTGCTGCTGAATTTTATTACGCCTCACCAGAAGTGGGGTATTCACAGCACCTATAGCGACAATCTGATGATGCTTACCCTGAACCGGGGTGGTACCGTGATCTGGCTGAGCGAAGACGATGCAAAGGCGGCGGATATTGTGGACAACGACTGGGTCGAGCTGTTTAACATCAATGGTGCGGTGGCCGCACGCGCGGTGGTGAGCCAGCGGGTAAATCCCGGCATGGTGATGATGTACCACTCGCAGGAAAAAATAATCAATACCCCGGGATCGGAAATTACCGGGGTGCGTGGCGGTATTCACAACTCGGTCACCCGGATCGTGCTCAAACCGACTCACATGATTGGCGGTTACGCGCAACAGAGCTATGGCTTCAATTACCACGGCACGATAGGCACGAATCGTGATGAATTCGTCGTTGTCCGCAAGATGCGCAAGGTGGACTGGCTGGATACCCCACTAGGAGATGAGCGCGCGGCGTTAGTCCAGGCACAAGGAGAAATCGCATGAAGGTTCGTGCCCAAATTGGAATGGTTCTGAATCTGGATAAGTGCATCGGCTGTCACACTTGCTCAGTGACCTGTAAAAATGTCTGGACGAGCCGCCCCGGTATGGAGTACGCGTGGTTCAATAACGTGGAAACCAAACCGGGCATTGGTTACCCGAAAGAATGGGAAAACCAGGAAAAATGGAACGGCGGCTGGGTCCGCAAAACCAATGGCAGCATCGAGCCGCGCCAGGGCGCGAAGTGGAAACTGTTGATGCGTATTTTTGCCAACCCGAACATGCCGGAGATTGACGATTACTACGAGCCGTATACCTTCGACTATGCCCATTTGCAATCGGCGCCCGAGATGCAGCACGCGCCGACCGCGCGGCCGCGCTCGCTGATTACCGGCAAGCGGATGGAAAAAATTGAATGGGGCCCGAACTGGGAGGAGATCCTGGGCGGAGAGTTCGCCAAGCGCAGCAAGGACAAGAATTTTGAAGACGTACAAAAGGCCATGTACGGAGAGTTTGAAAATACCTTTATGATGTATCTGCCACGCCTGTGTGAGCATTGCCTCAACCCTGCTTGCGTCGCCAGTTGTCCATCGGGTTCGATCTATAAGCGCGAGGAGGACGGCATTGTGCTGATCGATCAGGACAAGTGCCGGGGCTGGCGCATGTGTGTCAGCGGCTGCCCGTACAAAAAAATTTACTACAACTGGAAGAGCGGCAAGGCTGAAAAATGCACGTTCTGTTTCCCCCGTATCGAGGCAGGGCAACCGACGGTATGCAGCGAAACCTGCGTTGGCCGGATTCGTTATCTCGGTGTGTTGTTATACGATGCTGACCGGATTCAGGAAGCGGCCAGCGTTGAACATGATCGCGATTTGTATCGGGCCCAACTTGACATCTTTCTCAATCCTGATGACCCGGCCGTGATTGCACAGGCCCGCGTTGATGGCATCCCCGATGCCTGGATGGAGTCTGCACGCCGGAGTCCGGTTTACAAAATGGCCATTGACTGGAAGGTGGCGCTGCCGCTGCACCCGGAGTACCGCACATTGCCAATGGTCTGGTATGTGCCGCCACTTTCGCCCATTACTGCCGCCGTGAATGCGGGACAAGTGGGGATCAACGGGGCGATCCCCGATGTCAAGTCCTTGCGTATTCCCGTGAAATACCTGGCAAATCTGCTGACGGCAGGCGATACCAGACCCGTCGAGCGCGCCTTGGAGAGAATGCTGGCGATGCGCGCTTATCAACGCGAAAAACATGTGGATGGCCGCATCAATATGGCCGCGCTGGATCAGGTGCAGCTGACGCAGGACGAGGTTGAAGATATGTACCAGACCATGGCGATTGCCAATTATGAAGACCGGTTTGTCATTCCCTCAACCCACCGGGAATATGCAGAAAACACATTTAACGTGCGCGGAGGTTGTGGTTTCAGCTTCGGAAACGGATGCTCTGAGGGGATCGGAGAAACCAGCCTGTTTGGCAGCGAGAAGCGGCGCACCATCCCGATCAAGGCGGAGATTTAAGTCATGCCTATTTTTGACAGCAACCCTGTTCCCGCTACCAAAACGCTCCGCGTGCTCGCGCGCCTGCTGGGTTATCCTGACGCCACCTTGCGCAGCCATATTGCGGAGATGCGCGATGCTTTGCATAAAGAAGCCGCACTATCGCCAGCGCGATTGGCCGAGCTAGACGCGTTGATGGACTGGATTTCCGCCAGCAGCGGTGCCCTTGATATGCTTGATATCGAAGCCGCATATGTCGCGTTGTTTGACCGCAGCCGCGCAACCTCGCTGCATTTGTTCGAACACGTACATGGCGACTCACGCGACCGCGGCCCGGCTATGATTGACCTTGCGCAGACCTATGAAAAAGCACAGTTGTATCTGGCGCCCGGTGAAATGCCCGATTACCTGCCGGTCGTGCTCGAGTTCGCATCCACCCAGCCGCCACGTGTGGCGCGCAGTTTTCTTACCGAAATGGCCCATATTTTCAACGCCATTTTTGCCGCTTTGCAGCAACGCGACACACGCTACGCAAGCGTGCTGGGTGCGTTGCTTGAGCTGGCTGGAGAAACAGCAAAACCGGTGAAGGTCGCACCTGATGAAGCACTCGATGTAACGTGGCAAGAGCCTGCGGTGTTTGACGGTTGCGCAACCAAGGGGCAGGCCAATCCCAACCAGCCGCAACCGATTCATCTGATACGTAACCGTTCCAGTGGAATATCAAAGGCAGGAGCAACCCCATGACCGCTCTCCATTATTTTTTGTTTTCAATTTATCCTTACATCTGCTTGGCAGTTTTTCTGATAGGCAGTCTGGCACGTTTCGATCGTGACCAATACACGTGGAAGAGTGACTCGTCGCAGTTATTGCGCAAGGGTAGCCTTCGTTGGGGCAGCAATCTTTTCCACATCGGCATTCTGTTTTTGTTTTTCGGTCATCTGGTGGGCTTGCTGACACCGCATTCGGTCTACGAACACTTTATCTCCGCATCGCAAAAACAGGCGATGGCTGTCTATTCTGGCGGCACTGCCGGTGCAGTTTGTTTTGTTGGCCTTACTCTCTTGTTGTATCGGCGGTTGTTCGATCCGCGTATCCGGTTGACCAGCCACCGCACCGATATTGCCATCCTGATGATCCTGTGGGTCCAACTGGCGTTGGGTTTGATTACGTTGCCGTATTCGTTCTCACATTCCGACGGCGCGGTAATGATGCAGCTGGCAGAGTGGGCTCAGCGGATCGTCACCTTTCAGCCAGGCAGCGCCGAGGGCATTGTCCATGTCGATTGGCCCTATAAAATGCACATCGTGCTGGGGATGACTATCTTCTTACTATTCCCGTTCAGTCGGCTGGTACACGTATGGAGCGGATTTGCCACTGTCGCTTATCTATTCCGTCCTTACCAAATCGTGCGTGCGCGTCGTTTGAATCTGCCAGCAGGGCACAATCAGCCGGGTGGACCAGGCGCACGCACGTAAGGAAGCTGGCCTGCAAATGAATCATGTCATCAAGCCACAAATTGCTCACGTCAATGGCGTGGCACTAAACGCCGCAAACGAATCGCTGACCGCGGATGAACTGCGCCAGCGTGCCTGCTCAGAGTTGCTCCGCCAGGCGGCAATCAGCGAGGGGCTACTGCCGGACAGCGATCTGCCGTCTGCTGATGGTGTGCTGAGTGAGGCAGCTTCGATTGCGATTGAAACGTTGCTTGAACAAACAATGGTGATTCCAGAGCCTTCCGATGAAACTTGTCAGCGCCACTACGCGGCACACGCCGCCATCTATCGTACCGGCGAGCGGGTTGAAGTAAGGCATATTCTGTTCGCGGTGGTGCAGGGCATCGACGTGGTTGCACTTCGCAACCGCGCTGAAACTGCGCTGATTGACGTGCGCTGCCATGATGGCGGCGACCATATCGACCGCTTTGCGAGTGTCGCCAGCAAGCTATCCAATTGCCCAACCGGTACTGAAGGCGGGTATCTGGGCTGGATAACGACAGCCGATTGCGCGCCGGAATTTGCGAAAGCGCTTTTCGGGCGCGCAGAGGTTGGGGTTTTACCCCGTCTGGTACACAGTCGTTTTGGGTTACATGTCGTCGAGGTGCTGGCCCGGGAACCGGGGCTTGAGCAGCCGTTTGAAGCGGTGCGCGGTGCAGTCGCCATGGCGATGCGCCAGCAGACCTACATTACCGCGTTGCGGCAATATCTGCGGCTATTGGCAGGCCAGGCGAAAATCGACGGTGTGGAACTGGATGCAGTTGATACGCCGTTGGTTCAGTAGCCCGTTCGTAGATACTGCCCAGGTCATAGCGGGTTATAGATAGAGCTGCAGCACTGGATTCTGCTGCTGGTTTCCAGCGCCTGCGGAGTACGCTAGCGCGGCATATACAGCGTGTAGAGACGTGTTTCTTCTAATTGAATGCGTTTGGTAAGAACAGTGCCAATAGTATCAAATTCTTCTTTAAAGGCAGTTGCAGTGGCAGCGGAAATAGCGCCGGGGGTATTGTATTTACTAACAAATTTTACTGCTGTTCGCGCAATGGTATCCATTTCACGGCGTACATCGGCCACGAAACTGGCGATTTCTGCATCATCAGTCCAGTTTTGTTGCAAATAAACATAAAATTTTACGTTCTCCAACATGATATGCGTCTGTAGTCCCAGCTTCAAATCGTTCAACATAGCTGGGATAAGCGCGTAATTGCCGGTGTTGTATGTATTGAGAATATCCGTATAGACCTTGACGAGCGCTTGGTGATCTTCTTTGAGTTTAGGAATTAATTCCGGGTCGTAATTGATGCCGCTTTGCCGCTGTTGTTCCCGCAAAGGGACGTTGGTATTTTGTACCGATGTGGCTTGTTTGCCAAAAAAGCGAGAAAAGAAGCCCATCGTTAAATCTCCTTTATGAGGCTATTCCACGTTTTGTAAACGTGGATATGGAAAACCATGGTGCCGAGAGCCGGAATCGAACCGGCACGCTGTTGCCAGCGCGGGATTTTGAGTCCCGTGCGTCTACCTATTCCGCCATCTCGGCAATGAGAGCAGCTTTCAAGAGGCTGGATTATAGCGTAATCTTTCCACCCTGCTAATCTTGCCCAATCCATGAAAACCAGCGATTTTGATTACACCCTCCCTGAAGAATTGATTGCCCAATATCCCGAACCTGTGCGCACGGCCAGCCGTTTATTGCATGTCGATGGAGCGAGCGGGACGTGGAATGATCGCTTGTTTGTTGATTTGCCGCAGCTGGTTCGCGCTGGCGATATTCTGGTATTCAATGACACGAAAGTGATCAAGGCGCGCCTGTTTGGCCGCAAAGAAAGCGGTGGACAGGTCGAGGTGTTGATCGAGCGGGTACTGGAAAACCGCCAATATGCCCTGGCGCATATACGCGCCAGCAAGTCGCCTCGGCCCGGTACAAAAATCGTCTTTCCAGACAATACGGTGGCGTTTATGAAAGAACGAGCCGGCGATTTGTTCGTGCTGTACTTTGAAAATGCAAGTGATGTTTATGAAGTTATCGAGCGTATCGGCAACATTCCCTTACCTCCTTATATCTCACATGTTCCCGATGAGGCAGATGCCTTGCGCTATCAAACGATTTACGCGCGCCATCAGGGCTCAGTGGCAGCGCCCACAGCGGGCCTACATTTTGACCTCCCGATGCTGGACACGTTGCGGGCAAAAGGAATTTCCTTGGCTTATGTGACCCTGCACGTCGGTGCGGGTACGTTCCGGCCGGTACGAAACGATGATCCCGCCACACACATTATGCACAGCGAGCGCTATGAGATTGGTGCGGAAACGGTGAATGCCATTGCCAGTGCCAAAGCGCAGGGAGGCCGAGTCATTGCGGTTGGCACTACTTCTCTGCGCACGTTGGAAGCCGCCTCGTCTACCGGCATACTGCAGGCACAACGTGGCGATACACAATTGTTTATTACACCCGGTTATCAATTTAAAACGGTTGATCGTTTGATCACCAATTTTCACCTGCCGAAATCAACTTTGCTGATGCTGGTCTCGGCGTTTGCAGGCAGCACAACGATTCGCGAGGCTTATGCGCATGCCATAGCGGCGCGCTACCGTTTTTTCAGTTATGGGGATGCGATGCTACTGGAACGGGGATTGCCGTAACAACTGGTAACTCGATCCTGTCAATCATCCAGATGGACGCGACTGTTGGCGCTGACGTGTTGCTTCAGAAATTCCATTTGATCGACCAAAATGCGGCGATTGGCCAGAATGAGAAATTCTGCCCGATTGGGTACGTAAGGCGCGTAGACCAGCTCCATGCCGGCTTCTTCGGGCAGGCGGCTGCCCTTGCGTTCGTTGCAGGGGCGGCAAGCCGTGACCACATTCATCCAGGCATCGACACCCCGCCGCGAGTAAGGGGTGATGTGGTCGCGGGTAAGCTTGGCGGCCACAAACAAGTTGCCGCAATACGCGCAGATATGACGGTCGCGATGAAACAATTCACGATTATTGAGTGGGGGAACCTGGGTAAATCCCTTGATCGCCATGGCTTTGCCGCGAATAGCGATAATGCTGGCGGCGGTGATACGCGAAACGGTTCCGGTATGGCGACATTTGCCCCCAGTCACCGTGAAAGCTTCAGAGCCGGTTTCCCAAGCGATGCGTGCTTTTGCGTAATACCATACGGCGTGTTGCCAATTGATCCAGCGATGCGGAATGCCGTTTTGATCGAGGGTGAGGATCAATGGATAGCGTCTGGATTCTCGCGAATGCAGCGGAAAATTCGGTTCGACAATTTGCTTTGAGTGCACGGTCACTCCGTTTCTTGTGCAATGCAATATAAATAGCGATAATGTGCGGCTGTCGCTTAAGCCCTTTACTTAAACCTTTTTCCCTTTTTCGGAAAAATTAATCTGACCGAAGGGTAAATTGTTTTTTACTATTTGAAAAGCCCTTATGAATCTGGACCGAGTTAATGTGGGGCATGCCGTGCCCAACGATTTTAACGTGGTGATTGAAATTCCCATGAACGGCGATCCCATCAAATACGAATTGGACAAGGAAACCGGGGCCTTGTTCGTAGATCGTTTTATGTCGACCTCGATGCATTATCCGTGTAACTACGGCTATATTCCGCATACGCTCTCTGATGACGGTGACCCGGTCGATGTACTGGTAGTAACACCCTTTGCATTGATACCGGGTGTGGTGGTACGTTGTCGCCCGGTGGGGATGCTAAAAATGACGGACGAAGCGGGTGGTGACGAAAAGCTGCTTGCCGTTCCCATCGACAAGCTGTGTACGATCTATCGAACGGTACAAACGCCGCGCGATTTACCGGAGATTACGTTAAATCAGATCGCTCATTTTTTCCAGCACTATAAAGATCTGGAAACGGGCAAATGGGTGAAGATCGAGGGATGGCTGGGGCCGGAGGAGGCCAAGGCTGCCATCCTCGATGGAATCAGGAAATACCAACTATTTCAAAACGAGCCGCGCGCTTGAGTCGCTGCGATTTCGCCAATGATTGTAAAATTCAGCCTTGTGCGGCTCCTGGTGCCAATTTTTACGACTGTTTTGTTTCATGAGTAAAACCATTCAAGCTATTCGCGGCATGAACGATCTTTTGCCGCATGACGCCGCCCTTTGGCAGTTTCTCGAAGATACAACGCGGGACGTTTTTGAACAATACGGGTATCGGTTGATGCGTACGCCTGTGGTCGAACCCACTGCTTTGTTTGTGCGCTCGATCGGCGAAGCGACCGATATCGTCGAAAAAGAAATGTATTCCTTTGAAGACGCGATGAACGGCGAAAAACTGACGTTGCGTCCGGAGGCGACGGCAGGGTTGGTGCGCGCGGCGATCGAGCATAATTTGCTGTACGACGGCCCCAAACGAGTGTGGACCTGGGGGCCGATGTTTCGCCACGAGCGGCCGCAAAAAGGACGTTACCGGCAATTCCATCAATTCGATGTGGAGGCGCTGGGGTTTGCTGGCCCGGATGTTGATGCAGAGCAGATTGTCATGCTGGCACGGTTGTGGAAACGGCTTGGATTCGCCGAGGTGCATTTGCAACTCAATTCCATCGGCGATGCGCCGGCGCGTGCGGCACACCGCGAAGCGCTGGTTAAGTATTTCGAGGCTAATCTTGATCGGCTCGATGAGGATGCGCGGCGACGGCTGCACAGTAATCCGTTGCGGACACTGGATACCAAAAACCCCGCCATGCAGTCGCTGGTGAACGGAGCACCGAAACTGGCCGATTATCTCGATCACGCGGCACGCGCGCATTTTGAAGGGGTGAAAGCCCTGCTTACTGCAGCCGGGGTGGCATTTACCGTTAATCCGCGCCTGGTGCGCGGTCTGGACTATTACAGCCGTACCGTATTTGAGTTCATAGCCCATGGCAAGGATTGGGAACTCACCATTGCAGCCGGGGGCCGTTATGACGGCTTAATCGAGCAATTGGGCGGCAAGGCATCCCCTTCCTGTGGTTTTGGCATGGGTGTGGAGCGTGTTCTGCTGCTGCTGGCTGAAAATCCCCCCGCACCGTTTCCCGTTCCTGATGCTTATCTGCTTTACGCGGAAAACTTCGACGGTCATGCATTCAGGGTGGCCGAACAGCTACGCGAGCAAGGGCTGACGGTGGTATTACATGCTGCAGCTGACGGCAAGACCGCGAGTTTCAAGTCACAAATGAAAAAAGCCGATGTGAGCGGCGCGCGCTTTGCTATCATTCTAGGTTCGGACGAAGTGGCTTCCCAGAAAATGAGCGTAAAGAGCTTGCGCACAGGCGGCGAACAAATGCTGTTTACTCTGGAAGAAGCCATTGCGCATTTGCAAAATGCAGTTTCGCAACCCTAATTTTCAAAAACAAAGGTAAGTCTCATGGCCGTTTATGATCTGGAAGAGCAAGAGCGCATCGATGCGCTGAAAGACTGGTGGGCAAAATGGGGGATGCTTGTTTACACTGCAGTCGGGGCATTTATTGCAGTCATGCTGGGCTTACAGGGATGGCACTATTATCAGAACAGTCAGGCTGAGCAGGCTGAGGTTCTGTTCAAGAATGTGCAAAAAATAGCGCAGGATGCGGCCGCCAGCAAGGATGCCAAAAAACTGGCTGAAGCAGCCAACACATTGACGGATAAATTCCCTTCCAGTTTTTATGCGACCGATGCGCAATTGCTATCCGCCAAAACAGCCTTTGAGGCCAATGATTTTTCCATTGCACGCGCTGCCCTGCAATGGGTGATCGACAAAGGTCGTGAGACGCATCGTCCGATTGCGCGCATCCGCCTCGCCAATGTACTGATGGAGGAAAAGAAATTCGATGAAGCGCTCACCGTTCTGGATGGCGTCAAGGAGGATGCATTCATCGCATTGGCAGCCGATGTAAAGGGCGATATCTATGCCCAATTGGGTAGGCGCGATGAAGCACGCGCGGCCTATCAGCTCGCAATCGATAAATCCGAGACCCGCAGTCCGCTCAAGGCGTTAACCCAGGTGAAACGCGATGGGCTAGGAACGGGGATGACGCCTACCCCATCGGCAAGCGGGGCACCTAAATGACGAAATACAGAA
This sequence comes from uncultured Burkholderiales bacterium, assembly GCA_964598005.1. Classification (GTDB taxonomy): domain Bacteria; phylum Pseudomonadota; class Gammaproteobacteria; order Burkholderiales; family Usitatibacteraceae; genus CAZRAL01. The sequence goes on along the minus strand of CAZRAL010000007.1, from coordinate 42,144 downwards.
CGATACGCTGCTGGGGGGAATTTTTCATGGCAGGAATTTTCGCTGGAGCGATGGGGGGGTGCAGTTCGCTTCCTAGTCTAAGCAGTCTTAATCCGCTTACGTTTTTTAGCAGCGCCGACAAAAAACCTGTACCGCTGCCGCCAATTCCGGCACCAGTCTCAACTTCGATGATATGGTCGGCGAACGTGGGGAAACCCGCGGGTTATGTATTTATTCCGGTTCTAGCTGACCGGTTGCTTTATGCGGCCTCCAATGACGCTATTATCGCGCTGACTGAAGAAGGCGGGAAGGTAGTCACGCGTATCGACATACCAAACAAAATTACCGGCGGAGTTGGCATCGGCAAGGAGATGATTGTAGTCGGTACAGGCAAAGGGGAAGTGGTAGCTTTTGATTCGGCGGGCCGAACCTTGTGGAAAAATCAGGTGAATGGCGAGATTCTTGCCCCACCCAGCGTAACCAATGGTGCGGTGATCGTACGAACATCTGACGGACGTATCTCTGCTCTTAACCGTATCGATGGCAAGCGGCAATGGGTGTACCAGCGTGCCACACCAGCCCTGACTTTGCGCACCAATGCGGGGGTGCTGGTAAGTCGCAGTACGATTTATGCGGGTTATCCCGGCGGCAAATTAATGGCTATTGAACTCGATAGCGGCAAGCCGATCTGGGAGGCGACCCTTTCGCTGCCCCGTGGTGCAACAGAGTTGGAGCGTATTGCCGATATTGCAGCGCTTCCTGTGCTCGATGCCAGTGTGGTCTGTGCCGGTACCTATCAGGGGCGCAGTGGCTGTGTCGAAACGCTAAGCGGCAATGTGGTCTGGGCGCGGGATATTTCCACTGCGACCGGAATGGTGCTGGATACCAAAAATCTTTACCTCTCCGACGCAGAGGGCAATGTTCATGCGCTGGACAAAGCCTCCGGTGCTTCCGTCTGGAAGCAGGATAAGCTAATACGCCGAGAGCCGGGTACGCCCTTGTTGTTGAACGGCAGATTATTGGTTGGCGATAATGGGGGGATGGTGCACGTGTTATCGCTCGAAAACGGCGAACTGATTGGACGTATCGAGACCGATGGATCGCGGATCAACGCGCTGATCGCCCAGGATGAGCGCGCAATTGTTCAAACCGAGAAGGGTGGCATCTTTGCCATAGCGGTAAAATAACGCTCTTTATGTAACGCTTTTCTCACAGCTGCACTCCTTCCTACGGGGAAGTTGCTGCAAGGTTGCCTCGTATCAACATGAAACCCACTATTGTCCTGGTTGGACGCCCCAACGTCGGTAAGTCCATGCTGTTCAATCGCCTCACCAAGAGCCGGGATGCGATTGTGGCCGATTTGCCGGGATTAACTCGCGATCGCCATTATGGGCACGGAGTGGGAGCTTCCAAACCTTTTCTGGTAGTGGATACAGGCGGTTTCGAACCCGTCGTGACCGACGGTATTCTGCATGAAATGGCCAAACAGACCCTTCAAGCGATGGCCGAGGCGGATGTCATCATCTTTGTTGTGGACGGCAGGCAAGGCCTGGTGCCGCAGGATAAACTCATCGCTGATCGTCTGCGGCGCGATAGCGCCGGACGTGGCATACCGGTTCAGGTGGCGGTCAATAAAACCGAAGGCATGAACGAGGCGGTCGCCTGCGCAGAGTTCCATGAGCTTGCCCTGGGAGCACCGGCGGCTATTTCTGCCGCGCACGGCGAAGGTGTCCGCAGCCTGATCGAAGATATTCTCGAAAAATGGCCGGATGTGGAAGACGAGGTCGAGAAAGATCATCCGAAAATCGCGATTGTCGGCCGGCCGAACGTGGGGAAATCGACATTGATGAATCGTATGCTGGGCGAAGAGCGGGTAATCGCATTCGATCAACCCGGCACGACTCGGGATTCAATTTACGTACCGCTGATGCATAACGGCAAAAACTATACGCTGATCGATACAGCGGGTATCCGCCGTCGGGGCAAGGTATTCGAAGCAGTCGAGAAATTTTCCGTTATTAAAACCCTGCAAGCTGTCGAGGATGCGAATGTCGTGCTTTTATTGCTCGATGCCCAGCAGGAAATATCCGATCAGGATGCGCATATCGCGGGATTCATTCAGGAAGCGGGACGTGCCGTGGTGGTTGCGATAAACAAATGGGACAATCTTGATGCCTACACCCGGGGGCGAATCAAAAGTGACTTTGATCGCAAACTGCATTTTCTGGGTTTTGCCAATTTTCATACGATTTCTGCGCGCGACGGGAGTGGGGTGGGCAAGCTTTTTACCTCGATAGACGAGGCTTTTGCGGCGGCCATGTCGCGATTACCCACGCCCAAACTGACGCGAGCGTTACTGGCTGCGACTGCGGCGCATCAACCCCCCATGAACGGCCTGCATCGGCCCAAATTACGTTATGCGCATCAAGGGGGGCATAATCCGCCGTTGGTCATTATTCACGGTTCGGGACTCGATAGTCTCCCTAAAAGTTATATCCGCTACTTGGAAAGTTACTTTCAGACCACATTTAAGCTTAAAGGAACACCACTTCGCATCGAATTGAAAGGTGGCGCCAATCCTTATAGCGGGCGTGGCCCGAATGTGTTGACCGCGCGACAGGAAGACAAAAAGCGCCGTAATCGTCGTCATCTGAAGCGTAAATTTGGTAAAGAGCGAACAGATTCGTAAATTGCGCTAATTTTTTGCTTTTTTGCAAAAATGTGGTAGCGAAATTCGGTATTTTCATATACATTGAGAAACCAACCTGAAGCTGGAGAATAAAAACATGAGTGGAAAAGGGCAATTACTACAAGACCCGTTCCTGAACATTTTGCGCAAGGAACATATCCCGGTCTCTATTTACCTGGTAAATGGAATAAAACTTCAAGGGCAAATTGAATCCTTCGATCAATACGTCGTGCTGCTGAAAAATACGGTTACGCAAATGGTCTATAAACACGCTATTTCGACGGTAGTGCCGGCACGGGCGGTATCGATTCCATTTGAGCACCCGACCGAATCGTAATCGGTTTATCGTGCGGGATAAGGCTGGGCGCTTATTGGCGCGCAGCCCGCAGGCTGAAATGTTGCAGAGGCGTGACGTGCCATTGAAAGTGCGCATGAAATCCCCATATATTTTTACGTATGGAGCGATTGCAACTATTTCTCCCATTCTTTGGGGTTGACTTCGGTCAACGCTTTATTCCTTGATCACTCCTTGGTTTCGGCTATTCCTAACCGCCGTACATTTATGACCGCAACATACTTTACCCCAGCCGTGCTGGTTGGGCTCGATTTTGGCACTCCGTTCCAGGAGGACTATCTGGCTGAGGCACGCGAGTTGATTGGCAGTGCTGGCGCCAAGGTATTGGCAACGATTACGGGCAAGCGCCAGCGCCCCGATGCGGCCACTTTTGCGGGTAGTGGCAAGGTAGAGGAAATTGCGGCATCGGTTGCTGCACACGGTGCGAAGCTGGTGGTATTCAATCATCAGCTGTCCCCCGCGCAAATACGTAATCTGGAACAAGCAACGGGCGCGCGGGTGATTGACCGTACTGACCTGATTCTGGAGATTTTTGGCCAGCGTGCGCGTAGCGCGGAAGGCAAGCTACAGGTGGAATTGGCGCAATCCGAACATCTGCTGACCCGCCTGGTTCGTGCCTGGACGCACCTGGAGCGGCAACGAGGCGGTTTTGGCGCCCGTGGCGGGCCGGGTGAAACCCAGCTTGAAATCGACCGGCGCTTGATTGGCGAGCGTATCAAACGATTGAAAGAACGCCTGAAAAAAGTGCAGCAGCAGCGGCATACACAACGTTCGGGCCGTCGCCAGACCCAGACCTTTTCAGTTTCCATCGTGGGCTATACCAACGCTGGAAAGTCGACGCTGTTCAACCGGCTGACACATTCGCAAACCTACGTGGCCGATAAACTGTTTGCCACGCTGGATACCACTACACGCCGGTTGTTTTTGGATGAAACGGCCGCCCTTGCGCTGTCGGATACGGTAGGATTTATCCGTGATCTGCCGCATGGGCTGGTGGCGGCTTTTCGGGCTACGCTCGAAGAGGCTGTGCAAGCCCGTTTATTGTTGCATGTGGTCGATGCCTCCAATCCCCTGTGTGAACAACAAATCGGCGATGTAAATGATGTATTGAAAGAAATTGGCGCCGGGGATATTCCGCAGATCGTGATCTACAACAAAATCGATTTGCTGAGTGAGGCAGGCACGCTACCCGCAGAGGGTGTGCGCAACGAATATGGTAAAATTGACAAGCTTTATATCAGTGCTGCAAAAAGCACTGGAATGGAAATGTTGCGGAATACGCTCCGGGAATATGTGCACGCTGGAGAAAAATATTCGGATGTAAAACCACCTGCCCTGAATGAACACGGCGCAGACTTGCATTTGTATTGAATACAGAACCTGTATGTTATTGGATCAGCAAAATGCCGTAGCGCCTGTTTTTGCACGCGGTGGATAACAGGCCATAATGACAAAAAATCTGATGAAGGCAAGAATATGTCGATGAATGATCCACAATGGGGCAAGCGGAATAATGATCGTCCCCCCGATCTTGACGAGTTGATGAAAAAATTCAATCAAAAACTGTCTGGATTATTTGGGGCCAAAGGGCCCGGCAGTGGGGGTGGCGGCAGAGCTGTGCTGGGTGGCGGCCTGCTATTGGCGATAGGATTGGTGTTGGCAGTATGGTTGATCAGCGGTTTTTATATTGTCGAAGAAGGCCGTCGCGGCATTGAGTTGCGATTGGGAAAATATATCCAGACCACCATGCCTGGCCCGCGCTGGCATTGGCCTTATCCCATCGAAACCGCCGAAGTCGTCAATGTTTCGCAGGTGCGTGCAATCGAGGTCGGCCATCGTAACAATCAGAAGACCAAGGTGCGTGAAGAAGCGCTGATGCTGACGGAAGATCAAAATATTGTCGATGTGCAGTTTGCGGTGCAATACACGCTCAAGAGTCCCGAAGAATTCCTGTTCAATAACCGTGAGCCTGACGAAGCGGTACGACAGGTTGCGGAGACCGCAATGCGCGAAATCGTCGGCAAGAGCAAAATGGATTTCGTCTTGTACGAAGGACGTTCCGATATCGGTGCACGGGCCAAGTTGCTGATGCAACAAATTCTGGATCGGTACAAGGTGGGCGTATTAATCAGCACGGTTACCATGCAAAATGCACAGCCGCCGGAACAGGTCCAGGCCAGTTTTGACGATGCCGTGCGCGCCAAACAGGACCGTGAGCGGTTAAAAAATGAAGGGGAGGCCTACGCCAACGATATCCTGCCAAAAGCGCGTGGGATGGCCGCCCGCCTGATCGAAGAGGCCAATGGGCACCGGCAGCGTGTTACCGCCAATGCGGAGGGAGATGCAGCACGCTTTTCGCAAATATTGACTGAATACGATAAGGCGCCGCAAGTCACACGCGAACGTATGTATCTGGATGTGATGCAACAGATCATGCAAAGTACCAGCAAGGTTCTGGTCGATCAAAAGGGTGGCCAGAATCTGCTTTATTTGCCTCTCGATAAGTTGATGCAAATGTCATCGGGCAATTTATCGAGTGACGCTACGGCTTCCAGGCCGCCTGTTGTAACCGAGCCAACTGCGCCGGTAACCTCCGAGAGTTCTCGCGTCCGCGATTTGCGTACGCGTGATTCCCGTTAATCAGGACTTAAGTGACCATGCAACGAAATCTATCTTTTATAGTTCTGCTAGCAGTGATTACTCTTATTATCCTGGCTACGTCTGCCTATACGGTCGATCAACGTCAGGCCGCGATCAAGTTTCGTCTGGGTGAAGTCGTGGCGATTCAGTCCGTACCCGGCCTCTATTTCAAATTACCCCTGATCGAAAATATCCGGCTTTACGATACACGTATTCAGACCATGGATACCAAGGACGCTGAGCGTATCCAGACGCGAGAAAAGAACAACGTTTTGGTCGATTCGTTTGTAAAATACCGCATCATCGATGTAAAACAGTTTTTTGTCTCCACAGGTGGGGATTTGAATCGGGCCGAAATTCGGCTCTCGCAATCGGTCAACGACGATCTACGCGCCGAGTTTGGTCAGCGTACCCTATCGGAGGTTATTTCCGGCGAGCGCGAAAAAATCATGGCCAATTTGCGCATAAAGGCCGATAAAGACGCGCGCAGCATTGGCATCGAAGTGCTTGATGTGCGGTTAAAACGTGTCGACCTGGTACCCGAAATCAGCGCTGCGGTATACGGCCGCATGGATTCCGAGCGCAAGCGCGTCGCCAATGAATTACGTTCTTCCGGGTCTGGCGAGGCAGAAAAAATCAAGGCCGATGCGGAACGGCAACGTACCGTGATTATGGCGGAAGCTTATCGGGATGCCCAGAAATTAAAAGGTGAAGGCGATGCCCAAGCGTCGCGCATTTATGCGCAAGCGTTTAGCAAAAACCCGGAATTCTATTCGTTTTACCGCAGTATGGAGGCTTATCGAGACAGTTTCAAAAGTAAAAGTGATGTGCTGTTGCTTGAACCGAACTCAGACTTCTTTAAATATTTAAAGAATCCGAATAAAACGGGTAGGTAGATTAGCGGCATCTTAATATTGTGTGCGGAAAAACACCAAATAAGCAGTCAGTAATGCCAGTAACGCTCCGGCGATAATACAGCCAAGCAGAATAAATGCCAGACGATTGCCTTGCCGATCAGCCGTGTGGAGAGTTACAGGTGATTCCGTATGAAAAGCGCGTCGGGCTGATAGACGGCGCTCACGAAAGCAAAGCGCCAACACGCCGCCCATAACGGCGCAGAAGGCCAGGAATACCAACAGTAAACTTAACTCAAGTGGCATCCTATTTTGGGGGCGCGGATTCCACGATTGGCTCCAGGTCCGCTTCAAGCTGATCGCGCTTGGCATCCGGGATTTTGCCATCGTAGACTTGGTTGAGCCGGCGCTGCAAATAAGCATCGCGAAGAAACTGATATTTATCCAGCGCCGCTTCGTCGAGTGTTTTGGAAGCCCCTAAAAGGTTGGCGCGCAAGTCGATTACTTCGAGTGCGTAAACGCTGTTGCGGGTGGGGACATGATCGACGTATTGAGACCAGCCCAGTTTCGAATCGGCAACCCGACCCACACCATCACGCAGAGTAGAAGGGCCCATAAATGGAATGACCAGATACGGCCCGCTATTGATACCCCATTTGCCTAAAGTTTGGCCGAAATCTTCGTCGTGTTTTTCCAGGCCCATCGGGGTGGCTACATCCAGCAAACCCAGAATACCGAGCGTGGAGTTGACGATGAAGCGCCCCGTATCGCTGAGCGCATGGGTCACTTTACCCTGTAGCAGATTGTTTACTGCGGTTGCTACATCGCCGATGTTGGTAAATACATTGGAAACCCCCGTACGAACAATCCCGGGGGTAATGGCTGTATAGCCTTTTGCAATCGGGGTGAGAAGGGCGTTATCCACGACTTCGTTGAACTGATAGGTGGCGCGGTTGAAAGGCTCAAATGGGTCCGCGCGACTGGTGGGGCCGGTCGAAGCGCACCCGGTAAAGAAAATGGTTGTGGTGATCAGGCCAATCAAGACGATGTTTTTCATTTTTATCGTGTAAAGAAATAAAAAGTCAGTGTACCTTGAAGCGCATGGATAAATCCTGTGCGCGAATATTTTTCGTTAGCGCACCTACCGAAATGCGCTGCACGCCGGTTTCAGCAATGGCGCGAACATTTTCAAGATGAATGCCGCCTGAGGCTTCCAGCTGGGCGCGTTCCCGATTTAGATCAACTGCCGCGCGCAGCGTCGATAGATCAAAGTTGTCCAGTAATATCAGCGTAGCGCCATGATCCAGCGCCTCCTTCAATTGAGCAAGATTTTCCACCTCGATTTCGATCATGGTCTCGGCAGGAGCGGCATGCTTTACCAGTGACTGCGCGGCTTGGAGTGCGGCGGCAATACTGCCTGCCGCCAGAATGTGATTTTCCTTGATCAAAATCGCATCAAACAACCCCATACGATGGTTGAGGCCGCCGCCCGCGCGGACGGCGTATTTCTGGGCCATACGCAACCCGGGCAATGTTTTTCGGGTGTCGCAAATACGTGCGGCTGTGCCTTTGATGGCTTCGACATAATGGCGCGTCTGGGTGGCAACGGCAGAGAGTGTTTGCAAAAAATTGAGTGCGCAACGTTCCGCTGTCAACATGGCCCGCGCATTGCCGCTGATTTCACACAGTGGAGCACCAGCCGTGACTACGTCGCCATCCTTGGCATGCCAGAAAATATCGCAATCGGGGTCGAGTTCGGTGAAGCAGCGTTCGAACCATGCAGTTCCGCAGATTACGCCCTCTTCGCGGGTGATGACACCCGCTGATCCACGTGCTTCAGCGGGGATGAGCAAGGCAGTCAAATCTTCCTGCCCGATATCTTCAGCTAAAGCACGGGTGACGTTAGCGGTAATAATCTTTTCCAGATCGTGAAAAGAATCGGCCATGATGGTAGTGATGAAATCCCTTGAAAAGTTAAGGATATCCCCCATGTAGGATAGCAAAACAATTTTAAACAGTCTTTAAACAGGATAACACGCGATGAGAATCGATAAACTGACCACCAAATTTCAACAAGCACTGGCCGATGCACAAAGCCTGGCGCTCGGTAACGATAATGCGTTTATCGAGCCATCTCATTTACTGCTGGCACTGATCAATCAGGAGGACGATGCCACCTCATCGCTACTGGCGCGCGCGGGCGTGGCGATGCCCCGCCTTAAAGCAGCGCTGGAAAAAAATATTGGGAATCTGCCCAAAGTGGAGGGGCAAGGCGGTGAAATTTCTGTCTCCCGTGATTTGGGTAATTTGCTTAATTTGACGGATAAAGAGGCCACCAAGCGTGGCGATCAGTTCATCGCCAGCGAATTGTTTTTATTAGCGCTTTTAAATGACAAAGGTGAAACAGGCCGGTTGTTGCGCGAGTACGGCGCCAATAAACAGGCGCTGGAGGCCGCCGTTTCTGCTGTTCGGGGTACCGAGAAAGTAACGTCACAGGAATCCGAAGGCCAGCGTGAAGCACTGAAAAAATATACGCTCGATCTGACCGAGCGGGCCCGGTTGGGAAAGCTTGATCCGGTGATTGGCCGGGACGACGAAATTCGCCGCACCATTCAGGTTTTGCAACGCCGCACCAAAAACAATCCTGTCTTGATCGGCGAGCCTGGTGTGGGCAAAACTGCGATTGTCGAGGGATTGGCGCAGCGTATCGTCAATGGCGAAGTGCCCGAATCGCTCAAAAACAAACGCGTCCTGTCGCTGGATATGGCCGCACTGTTGGCGGGAGCCAAATATCGCGGCGAATTTGAAGAGCGTTTGAAATCGGTGCTCAAGGAATTGGCTGCGGCCGAAGGGCAGACCATTGTATTCATCGATGAACTGCATACCATGGTTGGTGCGGGCAAGGCAGAAGGCGCAATGGACGCGGGCAATATGTTGAAGCCTGCGCTGGCGCGCGGTGAGCTGCACTGCGTAGGCGCGACCACGTTGGACGAATACCGCAAGTACGTGGAAAAAGATGCGGCGCTGGAGCGTCGTTTTCAGAAAGTACTCGTAGGGGAGCCATCCGTTGAGGACACCATTGCCATCCTGCGCGGGTTGCAGGAAAAGTACGAAGTTCATCACGGGGTGGATATTACCGATCCGGCGATTGTTGCAGCGGCCGAGTTATCCCATCGGTACATTACGGATCGTTTTTTGCCGGACAAGGCGATTGACTTGATCGATGAAGCCGCAGCGCGCATCAAAATGGAAATCGATTCCAAACCGGAGGTCATGGACAGGCTGGATCGCCGCCTCATTCAACTCAAGATTGAACGTGAAGCGGTACGGCGTGAAAAAGACGATGCCTCGAAAAAACGCATGACGTTGATCGAAGATGAAATCCGCCGCCTCGATCAGGAATATTCAGACCTGGAAGAAATCTGGAAAGCGGAAAAAGCCCAGGTGCAGGGGGCGCAACATATCAAGGAAGGGATCGAAAAAATTCGTGCGCAAATGGCCGATTTGCAGCGCAAGGGGCAATTCGACAAACTGGCAGAACTCCAGTACGGCAAATTACCGCAGCTGGAAGCGCAACTGCGCAGCGCCGAAAAATCCGAAGTCAAACCCGCCGCCAACAAGCTGGTGCGCACTCAGGTAGGCGCAGAAGAAATTGCCGAGGTGGTATCGCGCGCGACGGGGATTCCGGTATCGAAAATGTTGCAGGGTGAGCGTGAAAAACTGGTCAACATGGAGCAAAAACTGCATGAGCGCGTGGTCGGTCAGGATGAAGCGGTACGTTTAGTATCGGATGCCATTCGTCGCTCGCGCGCGGGGCTGGCTGATCCGAACCGTCCTTACGGCTCGTTTTTGTTTTTGGGCCCAACCGGTGTGGGCAAGACCGAATTATGCAAAGCGCTGGCAGAATTTTTATTTGATTCCCAGGACCACCTCATTCGTATCGATATGAGCGAATTCATGGAAAAGCATTCCGTGGCACGGCTGATCGGTGCGCCACCGGGTTATGTGGGTTATGACGAAGGCGGGTATCTGACCGAAGCCGTGCGGCGCAAGCCATACAGCGTGATCTTGCTTGATGAAGTGGAAAAAGCCCATCAGGACGTATTCAATGTCTTGCTGCAAGTGCTCGATGATGGCCGCATGACCGATGGGCAAGGCAGGACGGTGGATTTTAAGAATACGGTAATTGTGATGACCTCTAACCTAGGGTCACAACAAATTCAGGCCATGGCCGGTAGTGATTATGAAGTGGTCAAACTTGCAGTGATGGCGGAAGTGAAAAATTATTTTCGCCCTGAGTTCGTTAACCGCATCGATGAAGTTGTCGTATTCCACGGCTTGGGTGAGGCACAAATCGCCGCCATTGCAAAAATCCAGCTGGCCAGCTTGGTGCAGCGATTGGGCAAAATGGAGATCAAACTGGACGTATCCGATGAAGCGCTAAACGAAATTGCCCAAGCAGGCTTCGACCCGGTATATGGTGCGCGTCCATTGAAACGGGCGATTCAGCAGCAGATTGAAAATCCACTGGCCAAAGCAATGCTGGAAGGAAAATTCGCTGCCAAGGACACAATCAAAATCGGGATACAATCTGGTGGATTTCAATTTGAAAAAAGTTGATGTAGAAACAATAGACTTCTTTCGAAACTGTCGCGAGCGAAGACAAAAGAAGGCGCATGGCGGCGAAAAACCGGAGTTTACAAGAGAGTAAATGTGAGGATTTTGAGCCACCGTACAACGCCGTTATGCCCAAGCGCAGTAAGTTTCGAAAGAAGTCTAATACGACTTGACATGAGCTTTTCTTGCTTGTTATAAACTGATGTTACGCATTGCAGAGGAGAAATATTTTTACCGGAAAAACCATTTTCATAGAGAAACCGCTTCGCCTGCGCGTAACATCAATTATAAACTGAAACACCAAAAAATATCTTAAAAAATCAAAATTTGAAAGGGGATTAACGTGAATAAATCTGAATTAATTGATAACATTGCCCAATTCGCCGATATTTCCAAAGCAGCGGCAGGGCGCGCGCTTGACGGTACCCTTGTGACTATCCGCCAGTCATTGAAGAAAGGTGGTATGGTAACTTTAGTCGGCTTTGGAACATTTTATGTCGGCAAACGCGCAGCGCGAAATGGGCGCAACCCGCGTACCGGTGCGACCATCAAGATCAAATCTGCCAAGGTGCCGAAATTTCGCGCTGGCAAAGCACTGAAGGATGCGTTAAAATAACAGGCTTGCCGGTTGCCTCGTGCCAAGGGGTGCTTAGCTCAGCTGGTAGAGCGTCGCCCTTACAAGGCGAATGTCGGGGGTTCGATCCCCTCAGCACCCACCATCATTGCTTGGCTGTACGTGTACGGCAATCCACTCAGGAGTGGTAGTTCAGTTGGTTAGAATACCGGCCTGTCACGCCGGGGGTCGCGGGTTCGAGTCCCGTCCACTCCGCCAGATGCAAGGGCGAACTTTCGGGTTCGCCCTTTTTGTGTTGTGTGTAGTTCTCCATGATTGTATTGTTTTGCTGCTGGTAAAAATTGAATTTTTTCCTGTTTCGCTTTTTTCTGGGTAATTTCTGATCATGCTTGATTCCATTCGTAACGCCGCGCAAACAAAATTGGCCAAAATTATTCTGGCCCTTATTACTGTCCCTTTTGCCTTGTGGGGGATCGAATCGTATATCCGCGATGTGCCGGGGCAGGACGTGATTGCCAAAGTGGGCAACCAGAAAATTACATCCATGGAATTTGATCAGGCGATACGCAATCAGCTCGAACGCTTTCGCGCCCAGTTTGGCGGCAATATCAGTCCCAGCATGATGGATAACCCGGAAATGCGTAAATCGATTCTTGATCAATTGATCGATCAAAAATTATTAACGGATACCGTTAAATCTTCTGGCATAGCGGTGAGCGATGCCATACTGCGCGAAAAAATAAGCACTGAACCATCCTTTCAGGATGGGGGTAAATTTGCAGCCAGTCGCTATGAAAATTTTCTCAAGAGCCAGGGTTATACGGCCATCGGTTTTGAAAATATGCTGCGTGAAGATATGCAACGTGCGCAGTTTCAGGAGAGCGTGACCAATACCTCGTTTACGTCATCAGTCAGCCAGCAGCAATTTTTGCGCGCATCCGAACAATCCCGCGAAGTGGCTGTCATCAATATTACCCCTGAGCCTTATCTGCCTAGGGTGCAGGTCTCGTCTCAACAGGCCAAAGCATTTTATGAGCAGAGAAAGACCGAATACACCATTCCCGACCAGGTCCGTGTGGAATTCATCGAATTATCGGTTGATGCCCTCGCGGCGCAAAGTACCTTGACTGAGGAAGAAATCAAGGCTTACTACGAGGGTAATTTGGCGCGTTATGTTCAAAAAGAAGAACGCAAAGCCAGTCACATTCTGATCAATGCGGCAGCTAACGCTTCGGACGCCGATAAAAAAGCCGCTAAAGCCAAGGCGGAAGCGTTGTACGCCGAGGTGAAAAAAAACCCGAAAAATTTTGCTGAATTGGCGAAAAAGAATTCTCAGGATGTCGGGTCGGCCCCGGCTGGGGGCGATTTGGGGTTTTTTGGTCGCGGCGCCATGGTCAAGCCGTTTGAAGAGGCGGCATTTAGTGCCAAACCCAACGACATAATCGGCCCCATCCAGTCCGATTTTGGTTTTCATGTCATCATGGTGACTGATATTCATCCTGAAAAGGTCAAAACACTTGCTGAAGCCAAGCCTGAAATCGAAGGCGAACTGAAAAAGCAAAAGGCGCAGCGTAAATTTGCCGAAGCGGCAGAGCAGTTCAGTAATCTCGTCTATGAACAGCCGTCCAGCCTCAAAGCGGCCTCCGAAGCCGTTAAATTGCCGGTACGGCAAAGCGGCTGGATTTCCAAGGGGATGGGGATACCGCCATTCGATAATCCCAAACTCATGGAGGCGCTGTTTTCCGACGATGTACTGAAAAACAAACGCAATACCGAAGCCGTGGAAATCGCACCCAATACCCTGATTGCTGCTCGTATTTTGGAAAGCAAACCGGCCACTTTGCGGCCTTTCCCGGAAGTGGAAAAGGAAATCATTGCGCGCCTCACGCGTGAGGAAGCGGGCAAATTGGCGAGGCAAGAGGGGGAAGCCACCCTGAAACGGCTCAAATCCGGCCAGCCAATCGAACGTCAATGGCCAGCTTTGTTGGCGGTAGGGCGCAATAACCCCGGTGGATTACCTGCAAACGTCGTGGACGTGGCACTCAAAGCCGATACCAAAGCACTCCCTGCCTATGCTGGGGTGGAAAATCCGGGCGGGGGTTATACCTTGATCCAGATTGCCAAAGTACTGGAGCCGAATCTTGCCGATGAATCGAAGGCCAAAGCCTCGCGCCAGCGGGTTGCCCAGTCTCTGGCGCAGCAGGAGTTTCAAGCCATGCTGGCCAGCCTGCGCGAGAAAGCGAATGTGAAGGTTAGCAAGAATGCGCTTGACAAGAAAATCGATCGTTAGGGACCTGTTTTTCGCGCGGACGGCCTGAAAACAAGTTTGGGATAATCTATTCTTCCATACCTGCCGTTACAGTATTAAAGCCACAATCCACATAAGTAATTTCCCCGGTGATGGCGCTGGCCATATCACTCATGAGAAACGCCGCGACGTTGCCCACTTCGTCAATCGTGACATTACGGCGAAGTGGCGCATGCTGTTCGACAAAAGAAAGAATCTTGTTGAAACCGCCGATACCAGCCGCTGCCAGTGTTTTAATGGGGCCAGCGGAGATCCCATTGACCCGTAGCCCTCGTGGGCCGAGACTGCTGGCCAGATAACGGGTCGTGGCCTCCAGGCTCGCTTTGGCGGCGCCCATGGTGTTGTAATTGGGGACGACACGGGCCGCACCCAAGTAAGTTAGTGTAAGCAGCGCGGCATTGCGCCCCTGCATCATCGGCAACGCGGCCTTGGCCAAGGCCGCGAAGCTGTAACTTGAAATATCATGTGCGATACGAAAATTTTCGCGTGACAACCCCTCGAGAAAATCGCCAGCGATCGCCTCACGTGGTGCAAAAGCAATCGCATGCACAAACCCGTCGAATCCGTTCCAACGTTTGCCTAGTTGTTCAAATAGAGTAGTAATTTCATCGTCTTTGGTTACATCGCAAGGCAGTACGATATTACTATCGAATTCGGGAGCAAGTTTCAATACACGATCCTTGATGTTTTCTCCGGCGTAAGTGAAGGCAAGTTCCGCACCTTCCCGTTTCATAGCTTTGGCAATACCATATGCGATGGACCGGTTGGAGAGTAACCCGGTGACGAGAATCTTCTTGTTATCCAGCAGCCCCATATTCATTCCTTAGCCAAAAATTGAAAAATAAAAGTGTAACTGAACCGATATGCCCTATTTTTCCATGGTTGGAGTGTTCAAAATAATTTGATCGACCAATTGTTCGAATTTTTCAAGCGAAACCGGCCGGCTGAACAGGTAGCCTTGAAAATTCAGGCAATTGCGTTCGATGAGAAAATCCCGTTGCTCGTTTGTTTCCACGCCTTCAGCAATAACCTCCATACCCAGATTTTTGGCCATGGCGATGATGGTCTGAACGATAATGGCATCGTCCTGACTCGTCACGATGTCCCGCACAAAGACCTGGTCGATTTTAAGTTGATCAAGAGGAAGCTTCTTCAGGTGAGACAGCGACGAATAGCCTGTGCCGAAGTCATCCATGGAAAATTGCACGCCAATGTCCTTTAGCGTTTGCATTCTGGTAATGGCATCGGCGACGTTGTCCAGTACTAAACTTTCGGTCAACTCAAACTTGAGTCGATTGGGCGCAATGCGAGTTTCGTCCATTACGCGGATAACCTGCTCGACAAAACTAGGTTGCCGAAACTGACGGGCACTGACATTGATGGCCAGTTGAAAATGTCGTTTGACGGGACATGCTTCCCAGGCCTTGAGTTGATTGCAGGCAGTTTCCAGTACCCATAAACCAATCGACTCGATTAACCCGTTTTCCTCTGCCAAAGGAATAAAGTCGGCCGGCAAAATCATCCCCCGTTCCGGGTGTTGCCAGCGCAGCAACATCTCAGCACCGAATATTTTGCCTTTATGGTCTACCTGCATCTGGTAGTAAAGCCTGAACTGGCGTTGTGGCAATGCTTGTTGCATCCACCGCTCAAGGGCTGAACGGGCCTCGACTGCTGCTTGCATCTCTGGATCGAAAAAACGAATGGTGTTGCGTCCGGCCTTCTTGGCTTGATACATGGCGATATCGGCGCGCTTCATCAGCTCTTCCGCACTAATCTGCTGATTGGTGAATAGCGCAATACCGATACTCGGTGTGCTGCGGCAATCGTAACCGGCAAGCTGATAGGGGTGATTCAGGGCCGCAATAATTTTGTCGCCGATGGCTTCCGCTTGAAAAGCGGCTTCCTGCAAGTTTTCGCTCAGACCCTCTAGCATGACCACAAACTCATCGCCACCCAAGCGAGCAACAGTATCCCCCTTGCGCAGGCAGGTAACAAGTCGCTCAGCGACTTGTTGGAGCAAAAGGTCGCCAATATTGTGTCCCAGTGTGTCGTTAAGTGTTTTGAAATTATCCAGGTCGATAAAGAGTAAGGCACCATCTCTGCCACTGCGAATGCTGGAAGACAGGGCGTGTTGCAAGCGGTCCATCAGCAAGCGCCGGTTGGGTAACTGGGTGAGTAGATCATGAAAAGCCAGGCGCTGCACTTCTTCCTCTGCCGCCTTGCGCTCGGTAATATCACGAACGACCGCATAGAGAACCGGTTTGCCCTCCAAATTCATGGCGGTGAGGAGTACTTCAGCATGAAACGTTTTTCCTGTATCGGCACGCTTATGCACCCAGTCGAACCTGTGGCAGCCCTTTTCCATTGCCGTGGCGATCCGCTGGTTAGCCAGCTCCATAGAGCTAACACCACCAGGTTGCGTCGGCGGCGAGAGATCGGCGGGATGTTTTGAGCAAAACTCCTCCAGCGTCGCACATCCGAAAAGTATTAAGGTTGCATTGTTGCAGTCAAAAAAACCTTTCTGATCTAGCAGCATCACTGCATCGCTGGTCGAATCATAAAGCGCACGTAGTTTTGTTTCCGAGCGACGCAATTGAAAGATGGTTGGAAACCATCGGGTGAGGCCGATGAATAATAAAATCAAACCGCCTAGCTGGAGAATACCCGGAAGCCATTGAAGGGAGGCTTCTGTGCTGTAGCCCATCACCTTGCCCAGAAAGGTTTCGATTTGTTTACCGCCACTGACGGTAAAACGATTGGAACTGTAAAAATAATAGAAAATGTCCAGCAATGAAGCAAAGAAGACGAGAGAGAAGCCAGTTAAAATCGAATTCCATCCTTTATATCGATAGAATTGCTCGCGCTGCCTTACACGCCATAAATACAGCATGGCGAGGATAACAACCAACACGCTTAAAATTTTTAGCCACACCTCAATATTCATTAACAACTGCCTTAATTTTGCCTAATTTAGGGGACTTAATCAGAGGTTCCTTAAATTATGGCATGCTGTAGACGAATAGATATTTAATTCAGCGTATGGCAGGATTGTTTGGCGACTGCCTGTTGGATATGCTGCGATTGATTGTGTCTATATCCAGCTATGCTACGATGCGGCAACCTTACGCCTCCTTGTGTTGCTTGCATTGCAAATCGTGACCTCCTATCGCTATTCACTTTTTCCTTCTGTTCCGCCAATCGATAACGCCTTGCGTATTCGGTGGGAAATAGGTTTGCTGGCGGCGCTTGCATTCGTTATTCCGCTTTTCGAGGCATCCAAAAATATATTGTGGTTTGGGTATCTGGCGCTGTGGCTATTCAACCGTATTCGTGAT
Source organism: uncultured Burkholderiales bacterium (assembly GCA_964598005.1). Lineage (GTDB taxonomy): Bacteria > Pseudomonadota > Gammaproteobacteria > Burkholderiales > Usitatibacteraceae > CAZRAL01. The sequence continues at coordinate 24,793 of CAZRAL010000007.1, read as the reverse complement.
AAAGATTTCGGCGGGACCTGGAACAGGTGGGATACCTTGTTTTTGATTGTGATCGTCTCACCCTTTATCGGTTCATTGTTTGCCGGAATTCGGGCAAACGAATGGGGGGGCGCGCGCGATGTGGCCCGCTATGGCTTGTTGGGATGGGCATTGTCACGCACACGTTATGACGAGCCGGCGTGGCGGCGTATTGCTGTCATGGCGGTCGCAGGGGTGCTGGCAGGGCTTTTGCTGGCATGGTGGGCTTTGTACGCGGGGAAAAAAGTCGAACTCGAATTGCATTCGGTCGGGCATGTCAATCATTCTGCAGCCTACCTGGTCATAACGCTTGGCGTGGTACTGGCCATGCTGTTTGGCCGTTGGCGGGAAAGTAAATCAGGCGAAAAACTGAGCAAGGTACTGGTTATCGGTGTGCTAGGCGCAGCCATCGTCTACACTGCTAGTCGCATTGCAGTCGGGGTCGCGGCGCTGTTGTTGTTTGGCAGTGCAGCACTATTTATACGCCGTTCCTGTAAACCATTGCTGGTGGTCTTGCTGATTTTTGCCGTGGGCGCTGTTATAGCTAAATTCGAGCCACCCCAGGTGATTCAAAAACACTGGCGTGATGTGACCCAGCATAATTTTCTGGCGTATCGCGATTTGATTTGGGAGCGTGCCTGGGTCGCCTGGCGTGAATTTCCGGTTTTTGGTGTGGGCGCGGATAATTTCAGCCAGATCGATTCGAATCGATATAAAACCTGGCACGAGCACCAGGGGCGACGTTATGAACCCGCGCGCGATTTTGGCACGTCGCATGCACACAGCCTATATTTCAATACGCTGGCCGAACGCGGATTACTGGGCCTATTGGCGCTGGGTTTATTACTGACGGGATGGGGATGTTCGTTATGGCGCAGACGGCCCCGCGACGATGTGGTTTTGCAAGGGACAGTGTGGCTAGCCAGTCTGGGGGGCTGGGTAACCATCATGGTTATTGGCCTGTTTAATACGATCCTGCAAACGGAAAATGCGCTGTTTGCCATGTTGCTGCTGGGGGCATGGCTGGGTGTTTCGGACAAACCAAAATCCCAATCGACAACATGAATTTGCCCGATCGAATTCTGGTGATTCGTCGCGATAACATTGGCGATCTGGTTTGCACCGCGCCGCTTCCATACCTTGAAGCAGGCTCTCTCGCTATGCGTCTGGCGGCGTATGTCAATAGCTACAACGCTCTAGTACTGGCAGATCATCCTAATGTCAACGTGATTGACGCGTACGAGAAATTATTGCTGCATAGCACAAAATTATCGTCGTAAAGGGTTGCAGTATGATGATGAGCCTGATGCCATTTTTTAATGGGGGGATGGATTTGAACGTTTGTTATAAGAAGCTTTTTTCTACCCTGCGCAGCCCCTTGTTCGGGTTTGTTTTTGCCATGGCCCTATTGCCAGCGTTTGCGCAGCCGAATCCCGCCAAGGTCTTGCGTTATGCGTTTGAAGTGGCTGAAACGAGTTTCGATCCACATAGAGTGAGCGATGTCTATTCCAATATTGTCAATTCCGGAATATTCGATACTCCATTACGCTACGATTATCTGGCACGTCCGCTAAAATTGGTACCCAATACCCTGGCCGCACTTCCCGAAATTTCACCGGATCAATTGACCTATACGTTGCTGGTCAAGCCGGGGATTTATTTCGATAATCACGACGCGTTTAATGGCAAAAAACGCGAACTGGTGGCCGAGGATTATGTTTATTCTATCAAGCGGCTGTTCGATCCCAAACTTACCGCACCTTTATTAGCGGAAGTCGAAGGATATATTCTGGGCTCCGATGAATATGCCGCCCAAGCGCGTAAAGCAGGCAAACTCGATTACGATCAAACTTTGCCAGGTCTCAAGACAATCGATCGCTATACTTTGCAAATTAAACTGGTTAAGCCAAAACCAAACTTCATTTATAACCTGACAGATTGCCGCGTGTCGTGTGCGGTAGCGCGGGAGATAGTGGAAAAATATGGCGATGATGTTGGCTCCCACCCGGTTGGTACCGGAGCCTATCGATTAGTGGCGTGGAAGCGCTCCTCGAAAATGGTCTTCGAACCCAACCCCAACTTTCGCGAAACCTATTTCGATGGCGAGCCTGTGGCGGATGACGAAAACGGTCGAGCCATTCTCGCGCGGCTAAAAGGCAAACGTCTGCCTATGGTTGGGCGGGTTGAAGTTTATATCATCGAAGAGCGACAGCCGCGCTGGCTGGCTTTTTTGAATCAGGAGCACGATTTGCTATGGATACTGCCTGAAGATTTTGCCAATCAAGGGGTACCGGGCAATCAACTGGCGCCCAATCTGCGCAAGCGCTTGATTCAGATGGAACAGGTGCCTGCACTCGACATTACCTTTATTTACTTCAATATGGAAGATCCGCTAGTTGGGGGCTATTCTCCTGAGAAAATTGCTTTGCGCCGCGCCATTTCGCTAGCGTATAAAACCAGTGATGAAATTCAGATCGTTCGCAAGAATCAGGCGATTCTGGCCCATACGCCCTATAGCCCGGGCGTGGCCGGTTACGATCCCAATTTCCGTACCAGCGCCAACGAATATAACCCCGCCAAGGCCAAGGCGTTACTCGATATGTATGGTTATATCGATCGCGACGGAGACGGCTACCGCGAAACCCCGGATGGCAAGTCCTTGGTGCTGCAGCATAATTCCACACCCACCGATCGTGATAAGCAGCTCGATGAAGTATGGAAGCGCAGCATGGACGATATTGGCTTGCAGTTAAGCGTACGCAAAGCCAAATGGCCGGATTTGCTGAAAGAATCGAATGCAGGAAAATTAATGATGTGGCAGCTTGGTGGGTCGGCTTCAGCGCCCGATGCCGATACCTGGCTAATCTCTTTGTATGGCCCCAATTCCGGCTTCAAGGGAAACCGCGCCCGTTTCAAGCTGGCAGCCTACGACGAAGTTTACGAAAAAGCCTCTGTTTTGCCTGATAGTCCCGAGCGCACCAAACTTTATCAGGACATGGCCAAGCTGATGGTGGCCTATGCGCCATGGAAGATCAATGTTCATCGCATTCTTACCGATATGTGGTATCCCTATGTGATTGGCTTTCGCCGCCCGCTGGTGCAATCGCAAAACTGGTGGGCCTATATCGATATCGATCTGGATGCGCAGAAAAAATACCAAGGAAAGTAGTCGATGAGCCGGTTTACCGCCGTATTTTGTCTCGCACTGTTGGGGATGGCCGCCCTTGGGCACGAGGGATACGCCCAACCTGATCCCCATAAAGTTTTACGTTTGGCGTTTCCGATTTCCGAAACCGGTTTCGATCCTGCCCAAATTACCGATATCTACTCGGCCAACGTCAATGCCTTGATGTTCGATGCGCCGCTTTCCTACGATTTCCTCGCGCGGCCACTGAAATTAAAACCCGCCTTGCTGGAAGCCATGCCGGAAGTTACCGAAAACGGCACGGTGTATACCTTGCGTTTTAAAAAAGGAATTTACTTTGCCGACGATCCGGCCTTTAACGGGCGCAAACGCGAACTGGTGGCCGAGGATCTTGCCTATACGATCAAGCGCCTGTTCGACAGTAAAACAAAATCAGGCAATCTTTATCTGGTAGATGGCAAAATCGCCGGAATGGAAGCGCTGAAAAAAAAACAAAAAGAAACCGGCCGCTTCGATTACGACACACCAGTCGAGGGCCTGCGTTCGTCAGACCGCTACACCTTGCGTATCCAGCTCCTGCAACCCGACTATAACTTCATGTACTTGCTGGCGGTAGGCAATGTGTCCTATGTCGTCGCCCGCGAAGTGGTCGAAAAATATGGTGACGATATCATGGCGCATCCGGTAGGAACGGGGCCTTATGTGTTGTCGTTTTGGAAGCGTTCGTCGCGTATGGTGTTGATGGCCAATCCCAATTATCGCGAGGAGCATTGGGATGCCGAACCGGCTGCCAACGATGTATTGGGGCAGGAAACCAAACGACGGCTTCAAGGCAAACGCCTGCCTTTGATCGGCCGCATCGAAATTTCCGTCATTGAAGAAACGCAGCCGCGCTGGCTGGCCTTCTTGAATGAAGAGCATGACTACATGGAGCGCGTGCCGGAAGAATTTGCCAGTACCGTTTTGCCCAACGACCGGCTGGCGCCCAATCTGGTGAAACGCGGCATTCAATTAAACCGTGTTCCTAATATGGAGGTGTACTACGCCTACTTCGGCATGGAAAATCCGCTCGTGGGGGGCTACACCCCGGAAAAAGTGGCATTGCGCCGCGCGATTGTGCTGGGCTTTAATCAGGAGGAGGATATTCGCGTGGTGCGGCGCAATCAGGCTATACCGGCCCAATCACCCATCGGCCCCGGCGCGTTTGGCTACGATCCGGCATTCCATACCGAGGCCAATGTGTACGATCCCGCCCGCGCCCGTGCCTTGCTCGATCTGTATGGCTATGTTGATCGCGATGGCGATGGTTATCGCGAAACGCCGGAAGGCGCACCGCTGGTAATCGAACAGGCCTCCGCGCCCACGCAACTGGAACGCCAGTTCGACGAGGTATGGAAAAAAAGCATGGATGCCATCGGTATTCGCATGGTTTTTAAAAAGGCCCAGTGGCCTGATCTGCTGAAGGAATCTCGTGCCGGCAAATTGATGAGCTGGCGATTGGGATGGACAGCCAGCTACCCCGATGCCGAAGCCTTTTTTGTCATGCTTTACGGGCCGAATGGGGGGCAGGCCAATCATTCACGTTTCAAGCTGGCGGCGTTCGATACGCTGTATGAGCAGGCACAGCGGCTACCGCCCGAGTTGGAGCGACAAAATGTGTATCGTGAAATGAATCGCCTGATGCTGGCCTACGCACCATGGAAACTGATTGCACATCGTATTTTTAACGATGTGACGCATCCGTGGGTCATCGGCTATCAGCGTCATCCCATTTTGCGCAGCGTCTGGAAATGGGTCGATATCGATCTCGAAAAACAAAAGGCGCTGCAAAAATGAAAATCGGCGGTGGAAGTAGGGGGGCAGCATTATTCGTCATCTTGTGCGCGTTGTTCGCCAGCATGATCGACAGCAGCGTGCTCCAGGCAGCCGATATAGTTAAAAATAATTCAGTCAAAACGATTCGCACGGCTTTGCTGATTGCCGAAACCACTTTTGATCCGGTCGTGGCTTCCGATCTTTATTCCAACACCATTAACGAAGCCATTTTTGATCCTTTGCTGACTTACGATTTTCTGGCGCGCCCCGTCAAGTTAAAACCTAATACAGCGGTTGCATTACCCGAAGTGAGTGAAGAGGGGAGGGTCTATACCTTCAAAATCAAGCCTGGCATCTACTTTGCCGACGATCCCGTTTTCAAAGGGCAAAAACGTGAATTAACTGCACAGGATTATGCCTATTCGTTGAAGCGGCTTTATGATCCCGCACTCCGCTCACCCTGGCTCTGGTATGTGGAAGGAAAAATTGTCGGCGGCGATGAGGTCATGGCGGCGGCCAAAAAATCAGGCAAATTCGATTACGATGCACCGATTTCGGGACTGGAGACGCCAGACCGCTATACCTTGCGTATCCGCTTGAAAGAAACCGACTACAACTTTATTTATATTTTTGCCACTGCACAAACGGGCGCCATGGCGCGCGAAGTGGTGGAAAAATTCCAGCCCGATGCGGGGGCCCATCCGGTTGGTACCGGACCCTACCGCCTAGCGGAATGGAAGCGTTCGCACCGAATCGTGCTGGAAGCCAATCCAGATTATCGCGAAAATTTTTACGATGCCGAACCCGGCGACGATCCCGCCATGCAGGAAACCTACCGTGAAATGAAAGGCAAAAAATTGCCGCAAATCAGGCGCGTGGAAGTTTCCATTGTCGAGGAATCACAGCCGCGCTGGCTGGCTTTTTTGAATCGCGAGCTGGATTACATCAATACGCCAAATGAATTCATTGGCATGGCGTTCCCAGGTGGAAAACTGGCGCCTAATCTGGCGCGTCAGGGTATCCGTGGCGAACGTTTTGTGGAAACCGATCTGGTTTACACTTACTTCAATATGAATCATCCGGTGGTGGGTGGGTACACCCCGGAAAAAGTAGCGTTGCGGCGCGCCATTGCGCTGGCCTATAACGTTAATGAGGACATCAATATCATTCGCAATGGCGGAGCGGTGAAGGCGGAGTCGCCCATACCGCCGGGTGTGGCGGGGTACGATGCCACATTCAAGTCAGCAAGATACGACCCTGCCCGCGCCAAAGCCCTGCTCGACATGTATGGTTATATCGATCGCGATGGCGATGGCTACCGCGAGATGCCGAACGGCAGTCTACTGGTACTCGAGCATGCGTCTGAACCGGATTCAACCTCCAAGCAATTTGATGAGTTATGGAATAAAAGCATGAAGGCCATTGGTATTCGCATGATAGTCAACAAAGGTAAATGGCCCGATCTCAATAAACAGGCCAAGCTGGGCAAACTGGCCATGTGGCAGCTGGCGTGGAGTGCCGATTATCCGGATGCCGAAAATTTTTTGCAGATTCTCTATGGTCCCAATATTGGTTCACTTAACTATGCGCGCTTCAAGCTGCCCGCTTATGACAGACTGTATGAGCAGGCGCGCAAAATGCCGCCCTCACCGGAACGGACGCGAATTTACACCGAGATGATCAAACTGATCGCCGTTTATGCGCCGTGGCTTACGCAAACGCATCGCGTGCGTAATGAAGTTTCCCAGCCGTGGATAGTCGGTTATAAACGCCATCCCATCATCAATGCCCCGTGGCTTTTTATGGATATTGATGAGAGTAAACGTCCCCATCATTGATGAGGACGCGGGGTATAATCGCCATGAATTTTCACGGGTTTTTGAGGAGTGCACGTCATGGGTAAAGCGGTAAAGCGGGCAGGGGTCGTCACGATTGCAATCGCATGGGCAATGAGCGCTCTGGTTGTCGCATCCACTGCCGTTTTTGCTGCCGAGAAAAAAACGCTGGTCGTGGCTTTCCGTGCCGCTGAAGATGGCTTTGATCCCATGCGTGTTCACGACCGTTATTCAGTCGGGATACTGGAAAACATTTTCGAACCCCTGCTGACTTATGATTGGCTGGCAAGGCCGGTCAAGCTGGTTCCGCTCGTCGCTGAAAAAATACCCGAACCGGAAGAAAATGGCACGCGTTATACCTTTCGCATCAAACCCGGTATCTACTTTGCCAACGATCCCGCTTTCTCCGGAAAACGTCGTGAGCTGGTCGCAAAAGACGTGGAGTACGCCGTCAAGCGCTTTCGCGATCCTGCGAATCGTTCCCCATACGAATGGTTGTTTGAAGACAAAATTGTAGGTCTCGACGAATTTACCCAACAGGCGAAAAAAACCGGCAAGTTCGACTACGATGCACCCGTGGAAGGCGTCAAGGTGCTGGACAAATACACCATCACCTTCAAACTCAAGGCCCCCGATTACAACTTTCTGTATTTCTTTGCCATGCCCAATGTTGTGCCCGTGGCGCGCGAAGTAATCGAGAAATATGCAAACGACACCATGGGGCATCCGGTAGGAACCGGGCCTTACGTTCTCAAAGAATGGCGGCGGCGTTCCAAAATCGTACTGGAACGCAATCCTGATTTTCGCGGCATAACACTGGAAACCCGGTATGCCGACCCCAAGGATGAGTGGGATCGTGAAGCGATCAAAGCGCTGGCGGGTAAGGCACTTCCGCTGATCGATCGTGTGGAAATTTATCCAATTGAAGAAGAACAACCGCGCTTTCTCGCCTTCATGAATCTGGAGCACGACTATATAGAAGAAACACCGTTTGCTTTTTTGCAGCAAATATTACCCAACGGCAAATTGACGCCCGCGCTGGCCAAGCGTGGCGTGAAAGTTTTTCGTGAAGCGCAGGTTGAATTTACCTACGACCTGTTCAACATGGATGATCCCATTCTGGGCGGCTATACGCCGGAAAAGGTCGCACTGCGCCGCGCCATGGTACTGGCGCATGATCGCGGGCAGGAAATCAACATCATCCGCCGCGGCCAAGCCTTGCCCGCGCAAAGCCCGGTACCTGAAGGTGTCATCGGGCACGACCCGGATTTCCGTTCTCCCGAATGGGATTACAACCCCGTGCGCGCCAAGGCCCTGCTCGATATGTACGGCTATCTCGATCGGGATGGCGACGGCATTCGTGAGACGCCGGACGGTAAGCCACTGGTCTTCAGTTTTAAATATAACTCCAATGGCGACGACTTTCGGCAAATGGCGCTGCTGTGGTCAAAATCCATGGCGGCGGTCGGTATCAAATTCGACGCCACTGCGGTGCAGTTCGCCGATCTTCTGAAAGACAAGCGCGTGGGCAAATTCCAGATGGCGCAGTCGGCCTGGATCGCCGATTATCCCGATGCACAGAATTTCCTGCAATTGCTTTATGGCCCGAATACAGAACAATCCAACGAGGCGCGCTACAAAAATCCAGAATTCGACAAACTGTACCTCAAGTCTTTGGCGTTACCCGATGGCCCGGAGCGCAATAAAGTCTATGTTGAAATGTACCGCAACCTGATTGTCTATGCGCCCTGGCGGCTGGGCGTGCACCGGGTTTTCAACAATTTCATTAATCCATGGGTGAAGGGTTACAAAAAGCATCCGATCCTGTTTACCAGTTTCAGATTTCTCGATATCGATGTCGCGGCGCAAAAAGCAGCGATGCATTAGTTTAATCAGGGGTTACGCAAAATTGTTCCAGCAAGGCGCAGCGACGCGGGCAGTACTAGTAGTACGACTAGGCGCAGCAACGCAGCTGGGGCAGTTTTGCGTAAGTCCTAAATTTGAAATAAAAAAGGGGGAGGCTATTCATGGGTGCCTATGTACTGAGACGACTGTGGCAAATGATTCCGACATTAGCCGGAGTCATGTTATTGATATTCATGCTGTTCAACTGGGTCGGCGGCGACCCCGCGCTGGTGCTGGCGGGGAAAATAACCAACAAAGAACAGATCGAAAATATCCGCAAGCAACTCGGCGTCGATCAACCTTATCCGGTGCAGCTGGGTTATTTTGCTTTCGAGGTCGCAACTGGTTTTACCTGCACTTACAAGAGCTTTACCGAGCCGGTAAAAGACGAGGGCAAGTCCAACGATAAAGATAAGGGCAAAGCCGCGCCTTCAGGTTGTCAGGCGGTGCGCTCCTGGGCCACCAACGAGGAGGTACCGAAAATTCTGGTTACCCGCATTGGTCCCACACTGACCATCATGTTGCCGGTATTGATACTGGAAACATTGATCGCCATGATTCTGGCCATTGGCGTGGCCTATGTGCGCGGTACGCTGACCGATCGCATGATCATGATGATCTGCACGGCGGCGATGTCGATCAGCTTTCTGGTTTACATCATTGTCTTCCAGTATCTGTTCGGCTTTATCCTGGGCTGGTTTCCGGTACAGGGATGGAGCGACAGCTTTTGGAAAAATTTGCTGACCTATGCGCCGCTGCCGATCATGCTGGCGATTTTTGTCGGTCTGGCGCCGGCATTGCGCCTGTATCGCAGTTTTTTCCTCGACGAAATCAATCACGATTACGTGCGCACCGCACGTGCCAAGGGCTTGTCCGAAACGTCGGTCATGCTGAAGCACGTATTGCGTAATGCGATGATCCCGATTCTTACCAATGTGGGTATCGCGCTACCGGGTATATTTGTCGGCTCCTTCCTGCTGGAAACTTTCTTTTCCATTCCCGGGTTAGGCCGCGAAATTCTGGTTGCGGTGAATCGTTCTGATTTTCCGGTAATCAAGGCGGCCACAGTCTATCTCGCCATTGTCACCATGATTATTAACCTGCTGGTTGACGTGATGTATAAAGTCGTCGATCCACGCGTCACATTCAAATAGGAGACGACGATGAATGCCGTATTGAATTCCAACGCTGCCGCACCGTTGCATCAACCGTCTCCCGGCCTGTGGACACTGGCCTGGCGGCGCCTCAAGCGCGACAAGGTGGGCATGATTTCACTGATCGTGGTGATCTGTTTTATTCTGATGATGATTGCTTCTTATAGCGGCATCATTGCCAAAAACTGGTCCAAGGAAGTCGGCGTTTCCTATGCCAATCCGGCGTTTATGGCCGGGGCGGAAAATCTGGAGGCGGCCCGCGTCGATATCCAGTCGGCCGCCAGCAAGGCGCCGGTAGTTGATCTCTCCGACATCGATCCACTGGCACCGCGCTACAAGGAATGGGAAGAACGTACCGCGAAGATCAAAATTACCGAAACCCCGCGTTCCGAAACGCTGCTTTTTGGCGGCGATAAATGGGGCCGCGATGTATTACAAAAAGCGGTTAAAGGTGCGGAGGTATCGATTTTTGTCGGGCTGGTGGCGGCGCTGTTCGCTACCATCATCGGTACCTTTTTGGGTGCGCTATCCGGCTATGTAGGCGGTAGGGTGGGGGATTTTCTGGAATGGTTCTACAACATCTTTACCTCGATCCCCTACATTCTGCTGATTCTGGCCTTCGCCGCCGTTTTCAAGCGCGGGATGGATACCATCATCCTGATTCTGGCGCTGACCGGTTGGACCGGCATCTACCGCCTGGTGCGCGCCGAATACATTAAACATGCCTCACGCGAATATGTACGCGCCGCGCAGGCCATTGGGGCCTCGCATTTTTCGCGCATGTTTGTGCATATCCTGCCCAATGTCAGCCACGTGATTCTGGTGCAGCTTTCCCAGCATGTGGTGCAGTTCATCAAGGCTGAAGTGATTCTCTCTTTCCTTGGGCTGGGCGTGCCGGTGGATATGGTGTCGTGGGGAACCATGCTGGCCGAGGCACAGAGCGAACTGGTGATCGGCAAATGGTGGCAACTGGCTGCGGCTGGCGTATCGATGGCGATGCTGGTCACAGCTTTTTCGTTGCTGACCGACAGTCTGCGCGATGCCCTTGACCCTAAATTGAAATAAGCCGGGAGTACATAAATGGATAATCTGCTCGAAGTTAAAAATCTCGGTGTTCGCTTTCGTCTTGATGGCGGCAAAATCTTCGATGCCGTCAAAGGCATCAGCTTCAATGTGCCGCGTAACAGCACGGTCGCGCTGGTAGGAGAGTCCGGCAGCGGCAAATCGGTATCGGCCATGTCGATCATCGGCCTGCTGCCGAAAGAAAGCGCCCTCGTCGCGCCGGAAAGCGAAGTCATTTATAACGGCCGCAATCTGCTCAAGATGAGCGATCAGGAAATTCGCTCGATTCGCGGCAAGGAAATTTCGGTCATCTTCCAGGAGCCGATGACCTCGCTGAACCCGGTGTTTACCGTGGGCGACCAATTGGCTGAAGTGCTGTCGCTGCACATGGGGATGAGCGCATCACAGGCCAGATCGCGCGCCGAGGAATTGCTAAGTGAAGTGGGCATCCCCAACCCTAAACTGCGCATGAAATCCTACCCACACGAAATGTCGGGCGGCCAGCAGCAGCGGGTGATGATCGCCATGGCGATTGCCTGTGAACCCAAACTGCTGATTGCGGACGAACCGACTACCGCGCTTGATGTGACGATCCAGAAACAGATTCTCGATCTCATCGCCAATTTGCAGCAGACCCACCATATGTCGGTGCTTTTCATTACCCACGATCTGGCCGTGGTGGGTGAAATTGCCGATACTGTTGTGGTGATGCAGCAGGGCGAAATCAAGGAGGCTGCGCCCGCACGGCAGATTTTCGAAGCGCCGCAGCATCCGTATACCAAAGCCTTGCTGTCCTGCCGCCCGAATATCGACAGCCGCCCGATACGGCTGCCGGTCATCGACGATTTCATGAAACCTGGCGGGCTGGATCCCAAGCATCTTCAACAGCGCTCGCGCGGTTATACCCCCAACGAAGATTACGTACTCGAAGTACGCAATCTGCAAAAAGCCTTTTATCTCAAGGAAGGTTTTTTCAAAAAACGCGAAATACCCGCAGTAAAGGGCGCCACATTCAAGCTGGCGCGCGGTAAAACACTGGGGCTGGTGGGGGAATCGGGTTCGGGTAAAACCACCGTGGGGTTGACCCTGATGCGTTTGCACGAAGCCACCGGTGGCGAGGTATTGTTCGATGGCGTCGATTTGCTGAAACTTTCCGAAAAAGAGTTCATGAAATACAAGCGGCGAATTCAAATCGTTTTCCAGAATCCGTATGCCTCACTGAATCCACGCTTTACGGTAGGCCAAATCCTGCTCGAACCCCTGCGCATTCACCACATCGGCAGCAATGACCGCGAGCGTGTGCAAATGGCCATGGCGCTGCTGCAACGGGTGGGACTGCCTGAAGTATCTTTCTACAAATATCCGCACGAATTTTCCGGTGGCCAGCGCCAGCGTATCGCCATCGCGCGCTGCCTGACCATGAAACCCGAAGTGCTGATCTGCGACGAATCGGTTTCCGCCCTCGACGTGTCGGTGCAGGCCCAGGTGCTCAACCTGTTACAGGATTTGCAGGACGAATTCAAGATGAGCTACATCTTCATCTCGCACGATCTGGCAGTGGTCAAATACATCTCCGATCAAGTCATGGTGATGTGTGATGGCGACGTGGTTGAAGTCGCCAACTCGGACGAAATCTACCTGCACCCCAAGCAAGAGTACACGCGCAAACTGCTGGGCTCCATTCCCAAGGGCTGGCAGGAAGAAAAGGCGGCCTGAACGTCAGATCACGACAATATTGATGCAGCCTGACCATGGTGGCGGGTTGCATCAATGACCCTGTTCATTTTGCGAGAACCAGAACGTTAGCAACCTCGCTTGTCGTGAGGAATCTGCTTTATATGAATTTATAAGCTGCGATTGCGGCCTGTTCCAGTGACTGATAAAACCAAGATAGCTGCTTTACCCTTTTTTCAATCAGAAGCTGGTGCGCTGCTGGCATATTGCCGCCCGGGGTTCGAGAAAGAGACGGCACAGGAATTAAGCGAGTGCACTGGTCAGGCATTGGGCGATATTTCCGTTCCCGCACTTACCGGATATGTGCTGATACCCCTATCTGACAAGCCCCGTATGTGGCACATGCCTGCTTTCGTGGAGTTGGTATTCGCACGTCAGTTGTTACAGGTGAATGTGGTACCCATGGCACTGGAATCCCGCGATTGGGTTACGCCCATAGCAGACGCGATAAAAAATCTGGCCTTGTCGTCAGGGAAAAATGTATTCAGTGCCCTGTGGCTCGAATATCCCGACACCAATGAAGGCAAGGCGCTGTCATCGCGGGCGCGTCATATCACACCGCATATCGAGTTGGCCTTGCAGTGTGCCGATATTTCGATTCGCTCGGCAAATCCCGCAAATGAAATGGATGAGGTTGGCACCCAGGCACCGAGGCTGCATGTTTTTTTGACGCCGGATCGTTTTGCCTATGTGGGCGTAACCGATCCTGCGAATGCATCGCCATGGCCACTGGGTATCCCACGCTTGCGCATGCCTGCAGGCGCACCCAGCCGCTCGACACTAAAACTTGCGGAAGCATTGCATGTTTTTTTGGGTGAAGATGAGCAGCGTCTGCTGCGGCCCGGCATGCGCGCGGTCGATCTGGGGGCGGCGCCTGGTGGCTGGACGTGGCAATTGGTTCATCGTGGTTTGCAGGTGACGACAGTAGACAATGGCAACCTCAAAGGAGATTTAATCGATAACGCACTGGTTCGCCATTTGCGTGAAGATGGATTTCGCTTTGTGCCCAGGCGACCGGTCGACTGGCTGGTTTGCGATATGGTGGAGCAGCCGGTTCGTATCGCACGCTTGGTGGCGCACTGGATTCGCCACGGTTGGGCGCAACAGGCCATTTTCAATCTCAAACTGCCGATGAAAAAACGTTACGAAGAATTACAGCGCTGCCGGACTTTGATTGAAGAAGAAATGGCACAATCCGGCATAAAAACGACATTACGTTTTCGCCATCTTTATCACGATCGTGAAGAAGTGACAGGCTATATGGCGCATACGGCGAAATGTACGCCGCATCGGAGAAATAAACAGGTCAGATGATTGAAGCAGGGGTTAAATCGCAGGATAAAAGCTGGTTTCTCACATTTTTCAGAATGACAGTTTTAATTTATTGACGAGATTTCAATAATCAGTCGGCCCTTTTGCAAGGGGTTCCGCCTGGGTTCTCCCTTTCAAGGCCAGGAAAATACCGCACAGCAACAGCGCAAACCCACCGAATTGTAAAAGTGCGAAGCGTTCGCCGAATATTAGCCATGCCAGCAACGCCGAGCCGATCGGTTCTCCCAGAATCACCACTGCGATCAGGGTGGCAGACACATGTTTGAGCGCCCAGTTGATGGCGCCATGTCCAATTAATTGCGGACCGATGGCCAGCGCCAGCAGGCACAGCCAGACACGGTTGGAATAGCCCGACAGCGGTGCATCGTTGAACAATGCAAAGCCCAGCAATACGGCCGCTGCAGCTGAATAGACCAGCCAGGTGTAAAGCAGAAAAGGAATGAACTGCCGTAGGTGACGGCCGATCAGCAAATAGCCGCAAACGGTTAACGAGCCGAGCAGGGAAAGCAGGTTGCCCAGCAACGGATTGGCGCTGGAAGCAGGATTATCGCCCCGGCTGTCCGACAAAAAAATCAAGGCGCTACCGCTGATTGCGGCAGCGATACCTATGAGCAGGGTATGACTCAGTTTTTCGCGGAACAACAACCAGGAGGCCAGCGCGATCCAGACCGGGTTGGTGGTGACCAGTGCGGTGCTGCTGGCGATGGAGGTATGAGCGAGTGAGGATATCCAGGCGGCAAAGTGCACCGCGAGAAACCCCCCTGCTGCTAGTGACAGGGCATAGTCGCGGCGGCGCAGGGTCAACAGTTGAGGCAGGGAGCGGCGCAAAGCAAGTGGGCACAGCACGAGCGCAGCCAGCGTCAGCCGCCACGCCGCAATCGATAATGAGGACACGCCTTCAGCCTGCGCAAAGCGGATCAGGATGGCTGCGCTCGATACGATCAAAACGACCAGCCCGATCACAAAATAGGGCAGCCATTTGGGTAAAGGCAGGGAGATGGAGATCACATGTCGTGGTTGTCGATCAAGGCGTCATTAGGCTTCTTCGAAACTTGCTACGCTTGACATAAGGGCATTGCACGGTGGTTCAAAATCCTCATTTACTGCCTTGTAAACTCCGGTTTTTCGCCGCTATGTGCCTTGTTTTGTCTTCGCTTGCGACAGTTTCGAAAGAAGTCTCTTACTGTTTTTTTCGAAAATTTTATGGAAGCACAGGGTATAGAAAATTCAATTAAAAGTTTTTTAACTGTTGCTGGCGGCCTCGTGGCGCGCGAACCTGAAGGCGGAGATCAGGACCGATCAGGCAACGACAGGTTGAACGAGGTTGCGGCCGAGGCGTTTGGCTTCGTACAACCAGTGATCGGCACTGTCGAGCAGTTGTTGAGGTTTGCGAAAAAATTCACTGGACGCGAGCCCGATGGAAAGGGTGACGCGAAGTTGCGGGTGAATAGCGCTCCAGTCGTAGGTTTCAACGGCGTGGCGTACTCGTTCGCAAATTTCGCGCGCCATTTTTATATCCATATCACGGAAAACCAGCACAAATTCTTCGCCTCCGTAGCGGCCGACTAGATCCTTGGAACGGCAATGCGCGCGCAATATGTCGCCCAAGTGGCGCAATACGTCGTCGCCGATGGCATGTGAAAGCTGGTCGTTGATGGCCTTGAAATGATCGAGGTCGGCCAGCGCCACGGTAATCATCCAGTTATTCGCTTCGGCTTCTGCGAGCATTTCCTCCAGACTGTTATCGATCTGCCGACGGTTCGCGAGACCAGTCAGCGAGTCTTCCATGGCCAGTCTTTTGTAATGCTCGGTTTCACTGCCGGCGTGTTCAAGGCGCCGGCGGGCAGTCAATGCCTGCGCCTGACGGCCCACTTCTTCATTGCGCAATTTTTGTTTGATGTCGTTATGCCTGCGCAGGTACTTGAGAGCCTCGGCGACATTGCCGGTCGCTTCGTAGGCTTTGGACAAAATCTCGCAAATGCGCCCGCTTTCGCTGTGCGAACTGGTTGCATCGAATGTGGCTAGTGCGTCCTGAAGTAGTTTTATGGCCACCTGGTGCTCGCCCAGTTGGTGGCGGATTTCACCGATTAGGGCGATACCGTGTGCCTTGACCCAGCGATCGTTCGATTCGTCGGCCAGAACTAGGAACTGGTTGGCCATATCGAGCGCAATCTCGGGTTTGGCCATGGCGTTGTACGCTTCGGCGAGGGTCTCCATGCAAAATGCTTCGAGGCGGCGGTTAGCGTCGCGCCGGGCGATGAAAACCGCGCGGTTGGCCATGCGCGCGCCGATTTCCGCTTCTTTCTGGCAATGTTCGACATCGCCCTGCTGGCGCAGACGCAACGCTTTTTGAACATGGGCGACGGCAGCGTTGTTGAGATCAATCGCCGTGCGTTTGTCATCGGGGCGCTCGCGGCGGATTTGCAGCGCGACATCGAATAATTCGAGCGCGGAATCAAAGTTGCCCAGTTGTACTTCAATGTTGGCGATATTGGCGATGACCAATGCCTGCGAATCCACGTCACCCAATTCGCGAAAAAGCTTCAGGCTTTGTTCGTAAAGGTCCAGAGCCTGGCCGTGATCGGCCAGGTGATCCTGAACGATGCCCAGCGCACGTAAGCAGCGACCCTCGCCTGCTTTATCATTCAAGGCGCGGAATTTGCTCAATGCCTCGTTCTGGGTTTCCAGCGCAGCGGCATAGTCTGCCTGCGCAGAAAAATGCGTGCCCAGGTAATGAAGGGCTTGCGCTTCCTGACGGGGGTTATTGCTGCTGCGCGCCAGATCGAGGGCCTCGCGGGCCAGATCCGCGCCATGAACCGGATCGCGGCTGTAAAATTCGTCGGCCAATACAATCAGGATATCGACGCGCTCTGGGGTCGATAGTGGTTCCTTCAGCCGGCGCTCCAGTTTTTCGACTTCTTCTAGTTGCATGTCAATTCTGCCGAGTCAAGAATATCAGGCTGCTGGTTCCACATTGGTGGAAGCCGTGCGCCCCGAAGGCCTATTGTACAGGGTGGTAATATCACTTTCCAAATCCCGGATTAAATGATGTTAACGGAATGGTCTATTTTTTCTTGCTTGCTCCACTACCGATATATTTCGCCAGCCAAGCGAAATATTCCTTGTACCAAAGGCGTGAATTCTGCGGTTTCAAAATCCAGTGATTCTCATCGGGAAAAAAGACCAGGCGGGCCGGTACGTTTAGCGATTTCAGTGTATTGAAATAAGCCAGCCCCTGTGCATCGGGCACGCGGTAGTCGAGCGCACCGTGGATCACCAGCGTGGGCGTTTTCATGTACTTTGCAAAAGTGATGGGGTTTTGCGCGGCGATTTTTTCCGGATGTTCCCAATATTTCGCTTCCAGTTGGTAGGCATGGAAGTAATGCGCATCGTCGGAATACATGCCCACCCAATCGTAGCAACCCGCGTGGCATACATAGGCCTTGTAGCGATCCCCGCCTTTTTTGGCGCCATTGCGCCCATTCATCCAGGCTACCATCTTGCCGCCGTAGCTGCCACCCGTCGCTGCCATCCGACTGGCATCGATATAACCCTGCTTCAGCATGAAATCGGTACCGGCTTCGATATCGGCGTGTTCCTTGGTGCCCCAGGCGCCATTGTTCGATTCCAGAAATGCCTGTCCCCAGCCCAGCGATCCGTGATAATTCACGCAAACGACGACATAGCCTTGTGCGGCAAAAACGTGATTGTTCCAGCGAAAGTGAAAATTGTCCGCCCAGTTGGCGTGTGGGCCGCCATGGATGTTATGAATCAGCGGCCACTTTTTACGCGGATCAAAATCGGGTGGATAAATGGCCCACATCTGTACGGGTTCGTTGTTCCATCCCTTGAAGGTGAATTCCTTGACTTCGCCAAACTGGAATTTCGCCATTAACGCATCGTTAAAAGTTTCGATGGGCTGAATGTCGTTGCCTTCAGCATCAGCCACAGACACTTTGGGGGCCGATGACATGTCGTTCCGCACAAAAGTTACCGTGCCCGATCGAATATCGAATTCGCTGACATTCCCGCCAGGAACAATTTTTTCCGGGGTGCCTGCCTTAAGCGGTAACCGCCACAGATTAACACGGGCGAATTCGTCGGCTGTGAAGTAAAGGCTCTGGCTATCTTCCGCCCAGCGCAGCGGTGCATTGACCTGCCGGTCCCAGCGCGGATGGGCCATGCGCTGCTTGCCGGTGGCGCGGTCGATCAGCATCACCTTGTTGCAGTCATCCATCGAGCGGCGCAAATTATTGACGAGGCAGGCGATCCAGCGGCCATCGGGAGAGTATGCGGGTTGGTGACAGGTTACATTTCCAACAGGATTCAGGTTTTTTGCTTTTCTGCTCTTGATGTCCATTTCGATCAGATGGGTATCCTGATCGGCACGTCTGTCTGTGTTGGGATTAAAAGTAAAAGCCAGTTTTTTTCCATCTGGTGCAATATCGTATTCTGTGGCGTCGGTATCGTAGACTGGCAATTCATACGGGGTGCCGCTGAACAGGTTGATGCATTTCCCGCCCTGCTTGCCATCGATGTCAACAATATGAAGCTGCGGTACGCGCCCATCGGAAAGCCAGCGGTCCCAATAACGGTAGGCGGTGTGTTCCACTACATGGGCTTTGACCTTGTTTTCCCGGTATTCCTTATAGCGCGCCGCTTGCGCCTTTTCGTTTTTCAGATCCGGCCATACCCAGGAGATAAAGGCAATTTTCGAGGAATCGGGAAACCATTTGATCCCCGATGCTCCTGTAGCCAGATGGGTCAGACGCCGGGCTTCGCCCCCGTCAGGCGAAATTAGATAAATTTGCGGTTCGTCGTCTTTTTCTTTTCCTTCCCCGCGTTGGGCGACAAACGCAATGTATTGGCCGTCCGGTGACCAGGCAGGCTGCTCGTCTTTTGCCCCGCAATAGGTCAACTCACGCGGTGCTCCACCAAAGGCGGATAACAGCCACAAATGGGTCGTACCCTTGTTTTCCGCCATTTCATATTGCGTAACGGCGACGCAGACTTGTGCCCCATCGGGTGAAAGCACAGGAGATGCAGGGCGCTGGATTTTCCAGAGATCTTCGGCGGTAATTCGTTTATTCGATTTGGACATGGAGAAAATGATGGAATATTAGAAACCGCCATTGTAGCGGTTGTGGCACGCCACCCCTCTTAAGGTCGAATACTATCCCGGGAAAGACTGTTTTCCTGCTGAAGTGCGCGCCGCGCTTTCATCAACGCAAAACCCAGCAAATTGAATCCCTCCCAGCTTGCGGGGGAAAGGATCCGCGGATCGCTGGCGGTCAAGCCCACCCCCCATATTTTGTCTACAGGGCTGGCCTCGACCAGCACGCGTTCGCCGGTAGACAAAAGAAAAGCTTTCAGCCCCTCATTCTGCGAAAACTTGGCCAGGCTGCCATTGAATACGATGCGTTCGCGCTCGCTTTCCCATTTGAGGGATCGAAGCCGCGCACCTCGCACCCCAAACGTTTTGCCTCGCCCGGGTGTGTAGCAGTGACGATTTTTTTGTGCACTTCCGAATCTCCAAATAACAACGCTTTCTGCGCCATCATATAGTGCTCGGCAGTGCTATAGGTAATGTGATTCAGGATAAAGGGTGCGGCAAACCACTGGCTTAGGCAGCTTTTATCCACATTGTCTTTTTGGGCGGGCGTATGGCCCCAGAAATAGAGGTATTTAGGGTTTAATCCATCGGCAATGCGCGCAAGCAGTTCGGCGGTATTGACGATACTCATTGGAATAAAGCGTTAGCGCAGCGCCTGGTCAATGTCGGTCTGCAAGTCGTGCAAGTCTTCTACGCCTATAGATAGCCGCACCAGGCTGTCGCTGATTCCCAATTCCTTGCGAATGTGAACGGGAATGGAGGCGTGGGTCATGATGGCCGGGTGCTCAGCGAGGCTCTCTACGCCTCCCAGACTTTCTGCACAGACAAAAATTTTCAGGCGTTCCAGAAAGCGTCGCGAATCCTCCAGACCGCCTTTCAAAATGACGGTTACCATGCCTCCGTAAGCCGCGCCGGTGCTGGTTCCCGGGCCAGTCATCTGTTTTTTTGCAAGCGCGTGTTGAGGATGCGAAGCGAGGCCGGGGTAAAGCACCTTTTCCACTTTGGGATGCCTGACCAGCCATTCGGCAAGCGCCAGCGCGCTTTCACAATGGCGCTGCATGCGCAGATGCAGCGTTTTCAGGCCGCGCAGGGCCAGAAAGCTGTCGAACGGCCCCAGAATGCTGCCGATAGCATTGTGCAAAAAGGTAAGTTTTTCCGCCAGTTCGCACTGTTCGCGGGCCACTACCATACCGCCCACCATGTCCGAGTGGCCGTTGAGGTATTTGGTCACGGAATGAACCACCAGATCGAAGCCATGATCGAGTGGCCGTTGTATATAGGGCGTGGCAAAGGTGTTGTCAGCAACGGAGATCAATTTATGTTTTTTTGCCAGCGCCGTTACCATGGAAAGATCGACCAGTTTCAGCAACGGGTTACTGGGCGTTTCCACCCAGATCATTTTGGTGTTGGGTTTGATCGCGGCTTCGATTTTGGATGGATCGGTCATGTCCATGAAGGTGAAATCAAGTCCAGCTGAGCGTTTGCGTACGCGCTCGAACAGGCGATAACTGCCACCGTAGAGATCGTCGAGCGCGATAACGTGGCTACCGCTATCGAGTGTATCGAGGACTGTGGCTGAGGCTGCCAGGCCTGAGGCAAAGGCAAAACCCTGTACGCCGTTTTCCAGGTCGGCGACGCAGCGCTCGAAGGCCATGCGCGTCGGGTTGTGGGTGCGAGCGTATTCGTAACCCTTGTGCACGCCGGGGCTGGATTGTGCATACGTTGAGGTGGCGTAAATCGGCTGCATGACGGCACCGGTGGTGGGGTCGGGTTCCTGACCCGCATGAATGGCACGGGTAGCGAAACGGGATTTGTGGTTCATGTTTATTGTGCCCTTCTGCGCAAGTAGTTCAACAAATCGTAACGGGTAATCAGGCCTAGAAATTTTTCGCCCTCCATCACGATGGCGATATGTCCGCGATCAAAAATTGGCATGAGGCGGTTGACAGAGTCGCTGACTTGTACCGTATCCAGCTTGGAGGTCATTGCATCTCGTACCAGCGTCTTGAAGCGGGTTTCGTCGCCATAGATCGAGAGCAAAATATCGGATTCGTCGATGATGCCGATGACTTTCTCATTCTCCAGAACCGGTAATTGCTGAAAATCATAGAGCTTCATGCGTGCGTAAGCCGTTTGCAGCGTATCGTCTGGCTTGACCGTGATGGTGGCGCGCTCAGAGTGGCGGCGCGAGATCAAATCGGTCAAATCGCCTTTGGTTTCGCGTGACAAAATGCCCTGATCCATTAGCCAGTAATCGTTGTACATTTTGGAGAGGTATTTGCCACCCACATCGCAGATGATCGTAACGACGCGCTTGGGTGTGGTTTGCCCCCGGCAATAACGCAAGGCCGTGGCCAACAAAGTACCCGACGAGGAGCCAGCCATGATGCCTTCCTTCAACAATAATTCGCGCGCTGCCAGCATGGCTTCGTTATCAGGAATGGCGTAGGCTTTGTGCGCCAGTTTGATATCGAGATTGGCCGGCACATAGTCGCCGCCAATGCCCTCGACCAGCCACGAGCCGCTGGGCCCGTGCGTGCCGGTGTTGACGATTTCGGACAGGATCGATCCCTTGGGGTCGGCCAGCACCATTTCGACATGCGGTGCGACGCGTTGAAAAAAGCGGCCCATACCGGTCAGCGTGCCGCCGCTGCCGACGCCGCACACTATCGCATCGAGTTTGTGTTCCATCTGCTCCCAGATTTCGGGCGCAGTCCATTCCTCGTGCGTCGCCGGGTTGGCGGGGTTGGAGAATTGATCGACGCAATGCGCACTTTCGCCCTTGGCCTGTAATTCGGTCGTGATGCGTTTGGCCATGTCCTGATAATATTCAGGATGGCCTTTGCTTACGTCGGAACGGGTCATGATGATTTCCACTCCCATTGCACGTAGGTGGAAAATTTTTTCCTGGCTCATTTTGTCGGGAATGACCAGAATCAGTTTGTAGCCTTTATGAATAGCCGCCAGGGCGAGGCCCAGTCCAGTGTTTCCAGCGGTGGCTTCAACGATGGTGCCACCGGGTTTTAATTTTCCCTGTTTTTCGGCGGCTTCGATCATGCGCAGACCGATGCGGTCTTTGATCGAACCGGCCGGGTTATTGCATTCCAGTTTGGCGTAAAGCTCGCACAGGCCAGTATCGAGGTGTTGGAGGCGGACCAGCGGTGTGTCGCCGATCAAATCGAGAACGTTGTTGTGGCGATTCATAGGCTCCCCTTGTTTTATGCCAGGGCACGGATAGTGACTGGCAATGCGCTGGGCCTGGTGGGCCCGCGAAGTTATGAGATGAGACTGTTATGTTACGCGTTTTAATGTTGTGGGTTGAAAACAAAAAGACGAGTTGTCAGTTTGAAAATCAAATTTTTTGCCGCATCAAACGCTGTTTTTCGCGCTGCCAGTCGCGTTCCTTTTCGGCTTCACGCTTATCGTGCTGCTTCTTGCCCTTGGCCAGACCGATTTCGAGTTTGATACGGCCACGCTGATAATGTAGATTAAGAGGTACCATTGTATAGCCACGCTGCTCGATTTTGCCGATCAGCTTGCTGATTTCCTCTGCGTGTAAAAGCAGTTTGCGGGTACGAACCGGATCGGGATCCACATGAGTTGAGGCTTCGGGCAGGGCGCTGATATGGGCCCCGATCAAAAAAAGCGCCCCATGCTGGATGATAACGTACGCCTCTTTCAATTGCACTCGTCCGGCACGGATGGCCTTGACTTCCCAGCCTTGCAGTATCAACCCGGCCTCGTAACGCTCCTCGATGAAATAATCGTGGAAGGCTTTTCTGTTTTCGACAATACTCATAAATTATTCCAGTTGGGCTGCTATTATCGCATCCGCTGCTTTTAATAAAGCAGTCTACGTTGAAATCCCCAGAGCTTTCACCTGTCTATGTCTGTCGTTGAAAAATCCGTTCTGGTGCCTTACCCAGCCACTGCTATGTTCGACCTTGTGGATGCAGTGGAATCCTATCCAGAATTCTTGCCCTGGTGCAGCGGCGCGCGCGTCCATACCCGCACGGCGGAAATGACCCTGGCCACTATCGATATCGGCTATCTCGGCATCAAGCAGTCTTTTACCACCGAGAATCGTAAACGGGACAGCACCTTCATGGAAATTCATTTGCGCGAAGGCCCGTTTCGGGCGCTTTATGGTTACTGGCGGTTTACCGTCTTATCCGAAACGGCCAGTAAAGTAGAACTGAAACTCGATTACACTTTTTCAAACGCGATCATGGAAAAAATAGTCGGCCCGGTATTCCATGAAATCGCAGCCACGCTCATTACACGATTTGTGAAACGCGCCGAGACGCTCTATGCCAAAAAATGATGTAGATAAATTGAGGATAACGGTGAGCTATGCCATGTCAGATAACGGTGGCGAAATCAACCTCCTGCTGAATCGAGGAGCGACGGCCCGGGAGGCGATCGAGGCATCCGGCATTCTGGATACATTTACGAATATCAATCTTGATTCCTGCACAATCGGCATCTGGGGCAAAGTTCTACCACTCGATACGCCCTTGCGCCAGAGTGACCGCGTAGAAATTTACCGTCCCCTGAATGTTGACCCCAAGCAAGCGCGCCGCCGTCGTGCCGGGCGCAAACACGCATAACAAACGCCCGCCTGCGTTTGTTATGTGCCACCTGCACAAGCAACTTATTTACACGATTCTGAAATGATTTGCTGTATACGCGCCCGTTCTGCCTCGCGTTGAGCTGTATCGAGATATTGCAGTTCACCTGCCGCATTGCTTTTTCTGACCGGGGTGCCGTTATCGAGTGTACGCAAGGAGGTTTGTGCCTCGCGGCAATTTTCGGCATCGATTTCCTTGTTTTTTTGCTCTTCAGCTTCGCGGTTGGCTTTTTCAGCGCTGGTTTCCTCTTTGGCTTTGCCCGGATCTTTGGGGGCATCTTTACCGTTAACGGCTGGGGTCTTCGTTGCAGGCGCGGAAGTAAGCCCGGATGAGGGTGCGTCTAATTTTTTAGCCGTTACCTGACTGGTGTCGGTAGGTGGGGTATCCGAATACTGTACCTTGCCGTCTTTATCGACCCATTTATAAACCTGGGCGAAGCTGGGCAGACACAGCGTACCGAGCGAAAGAGCCATACATAAAATGAGTCGTATTTTCATGGGAAAAACTCCTTTGGCATTAATTCCAGTTTACGGCAGGAGATTCGGTCTGTTTAAGGCCGAGATTACAAAATTCGGTGGCTGATTTTGCATAACGCAATGTAGCTTCGCTGTCGAATATTTTTGCGGAAGCATGCGCCTGTTGCAGCGCTTCCCATGCAGCGCTCCACATGGTGCGTTTGACACGTGCTTCAATCACGCTCTGTTCCGCCAGCGTTAGCGCGGCTTCTGCCTCTAACGTCAGCTTGGTTGGACGTTGTGGTGCAGGAATCATGGCAACCGGTTCCACTGCAGTAGGGGGCGGTTCTACTGTCTCACATGCCGATAGCAATAACCCCAGCGCAGCCAATAAAGCGATTCTCCTTACTCTCCGGCGAAGGCAGGTCGAATATATGTTGGTTTCGGTAAACAAAATGGGCATCAAGATGAAGAAAGAAATTGTGAGATTTCAGGTTACGGTAACGGCAAAAAAGCTGAACGTCAACTTTACCGTATAAGCGTGTTGCGAGTTTTTAAGTTGTCCGGATTTATAGCACGCGACCTGTCCGGTTG
>CAZRAL010000006.1:0-81017 GCA_964598005.1 uncultured Burkholderiales bacterium | reverse complement strand
TGAACGCTAACGCTGGCGCGGCTGTCAGGGCTTTTGCAGGGACGACTAAATAGATGGGCTATTTTTTAGGTGACCGCTAACCAAAACGGCCAGTTATATAGTCTTCGGTTTGCTTTTTCTTCGGTTTGATGAAAATTTCATCGGTGATCCCGAATTCGATCATTTCACCTAGATACATATAGGCGGTAAAGTCGGAAACCCGTGCAGCCTGTTGCATGTTATGGGTCACGATCGTAATTGTGTAATCCTTTTTTAATTCATGCAGTAACTCTTCAATTTTTGCGGTTGAAATCGGGTCAAGCGCGGAAGTTGGTTCGTCCAACAGCAATACTTCGGGCTTTACGGCGACTCCTCTTGCAATACATAGACGCTGTTGCTGGCCCCCGGATAGGGATAGCCCGCTTTGCTTTAATTTATCTTTCACCTCATCCCACAAGGCCGCTTTGTTGAGCGCCCATTCGACGCGCGCATCCATGTCGTGCCTGGAAAGATTTTCGTACAGCTTGACGCCAAACGCGATGTTGTCGTAAATCGACATGGGGAAGGGCGTGGGTTTCTGAAACACCATCCCCACTTTGGCGCGCAGTAAATTCAGATCCTGACCTTTATCCAGAACATTCCGGCCATTCAGGATAATTTCGCCTTCAGCGCGCTGGCCGGGATAAAGGTCGTACATGCGGTTGAAGGTGCGCAGCAATGTGGATTTTCCACATCCCGATGGGCCGATAAAGGCTGTGATATGGTGCTCAGCAATATCGAGGTTGATATTTTTCAGTCCCTGAAAGCTGCCGTAAAAGAAGTTGAGATTTTTGACGGTAATTTTGGCAGTAGTCTGCGCCGGCGTAGGTAGTTCTTGGAGAGGTGCATTCATATTATTTGACTAAGGCTGATTGCGTGGGCGAAGCACCGTGCGGGCGATTATATTAAGCGCCAGCACAGAGAAGGTAATCAACAAGGCGCCGGCCCATGCCAGCGACTGCCAGTTTTCAAAAGGACTCATGGCAAACTGAAAAATAACGGTGGGCAGATTGGCCATGGGGGCATTCATGTCGGTGGACCAGAATTGGTTATTCAGGGCCGTAAACAAAAGGGGAGCGGTTTCGCCGCTAATACGCGCGACTGCAAGCAGGATGCCGGTAGCCACGCCCCCTTTTACAGCCCGCAATGCAACCAGCAAAATGACCTTCCATTGCGGCGCACCCAGTGCGGTGGCGGCTTCCCGCAGACTGGCAGGTACCAGACGCAACATGCTCTCGGTCGTGCGTACTACCACCGGAATGGCCAGTAAGGCCAGCGCCACCGACCCGGCCCATCCTGAAAAATGTTTTACTTTGGCGACATAAATCGCATAAATAAAAAGGCCCACCACGATAGAGGGGGCAGACAAAAGAATATCGTTGATAAAACGAGTGGTAGGCCCCACCCAGCCACGATGGCCGAATTCGGACAAATAAATGCCAGCCAGAATTCCGACTGGCGTCGCAATGAAGGTAGCAATGCCTACCATCAGTAGGCTGCCGAAGATGGCATTGGCCAATCCTCCATCGCTGCCGGGTGGGGGCGTCATCTGCGTAAAAATAGCGATTGAGAGCCCGCTCAAGCCACGTGACAAAAGGACGTAAAGAATCCAGGCTAAAAACAGCATCCCAATGACCATCGCACAAAATGCCAGCAACAAAGCAAGTCGATTGATCAACAGTCGTTTACGATATAACGCGCTCATGTGGTGGTACCTTCGCGTTTCGACAGGCGTAACAGCATGAATTTGGCCAGGGCCAACACGACAAAAGTAATGAGAAATAATACTAACCCCAGCGAAATCAAGGAAGCGATATGCATATCCTTGCTGGCTTCGGCGAATTCGTTGGCGAGGGTCGACGCGATCGAATTGCCGGGCTCGAATAACGAGGCACTGATTTTGTGCGCATTTCCAATGACGAAGGTGACTGCCATCGTTTCGCCCAGCGCTCGCCCCAGGCCCAGCATAATGCCGCCCACCACACCCATCTTGGTGTATGGGAGCACAATATTGCGTACCACTTCCCAGGTGGTTGCGCCAAGGCCATAAGCCGATTCTTTTAAGACGGGAGGGACTACTTCGAATACATCACGCATGACCGATGCGATGAAGGGAATCACCATAATCGCCAGGATGATACCGGCGGCCAGCATGCCGATTCCCATCGGGGCCCCCTGAAACAAGTGGCCTAAAACGGGTAGTGAACCGAGCGTCTTTTGCAGCAGAGGCTGGATATGATCGGAAAATATCGGTGCGAAGACGAATAATCCCCACATGCCGTAAATTATGCTGGGGATGCCTGCCAGAAGTTCCACGGCCGTTCCCAATGACTGGCGCAGCGATCTTGGGCACAATTCGGTGAGAAAAATTGCAATGCCAAAACTGACGGGAATACCGATTAGCAAAGCGATGAAGGAGGTGACGACGGTCCCATAAATGGCATTGGCGCCACCATATACATTGGTTACGGGGTTCCATTCGCGGCTCCACAGAAATCCTAAACCAAAATTCTGAAACGCGGGCCACGCCCCCAGCAAAAGCGAAAGCAGGATGGCGGCTAAAATGGCTAACACCAGAAAGGCAAAACAGAATGTTGTGTAACGAAAAAAAATATCCTGCCATTTTTGGCTGGTGAGGCGCGTATTAAGTTTTTGGTGTTCCTGTTCGCGCGGCATAGTACGGACCTTCGCAAGGTTATCGGTCAATACAACATTCATTAGCTGTGGGGATTTTACAGGTTAAAAAAATAAAGCCGCTCAGAAACAAGCGGCCTAAATTTACTACTAGGAGGAAGCCTTATTTCCACAGGGGTTGATTATTCGCGCCTTTCAGATTTTTTTTCCATGCCTCTTCAATCAATTTGATCACGGTAGCAGGCAGGGGTACATAATCCAGTTCCATGGCCATGGGCTGGCCGTTTTTTAATGCCCAGTCGAAGAACTTGAGTACTTCCTGACCTTTGGCAGGATTGTCCTGCAACTTGTGCATCAGGATGAACGAGGCGCCGGTGATCGGCCAACTTTCCTTGCCCGGTTCGTCGGTAAGGATTTCATAAAATCCGGGCGCCTTAGCCCAGTCAGCGTGAGCAGCGGCGGCCTGAAATTGCGCATCGTCCGGTGAAACAAATTGACCATCACGATTTTTCAATTGGGCATAACTCATCTTGTTCTTTTTAGCATACGCATATTCCACATAGCCAATCGACCCCTTGATGCGCTGGACATAGGCGGAAACCCCTTCGTTACCCTTGCCGCCCACTCCTTCCGGCCAGGCCACGGCGGTATCGGAACCTACTTTTTGCTTCCAATCGGGGCTGACTTTAGACAGGTAATTGGTAAACAGGAAAGTGGTGCCTGATCCATCCGACCGGCGCACGACGGTGATCGGATCCGCCGGTAATTTGACACTAGGGTTAAGGCTGGCAATGGCGGCATCGTTCCAGGTTTTGATTTTGCCCAGATAAATGTCGGCCAATACGGCACCTGTAAAACGCAATTCGCCGGGCTTGATGCCTTCGATATTTACGACCGGCACTACACCGCCGATAATGGCCGGGAATTGCATCAAACCGCTTTCATTGAGTTTTTCGGGGGTAAGCGGCATATCAGAAGCGCCAAAATCGACGGTTTTGGCCTGAATCTGCTTGATGCCACCACCCGAACCGATCGATTGATAATTCATGCTCACACCGGTTTTTGATTTATAGGCCTCGGCCCATTTTGCATAGATAGGGTAGGGGAAAGTTGCGCCAGCGCCAGTGATGTCCGCTGCAACAGTCTGGGTAATAGCAGCTGTAGCAAATAGGGCCGCTGCTGAAAACCGGGTTAATTTCATGGTAAATCTCCTATCGGGTTGTTTCTATCTATTATGTGTGATGTGTGGTGTTCAATTTTTTACAATGTGCGGCAGCATAACGGTGGCATATGACATCTTTATGACGGTGTACGGCCCTTGATTTTTCATGAAACCGTGCTTTACCGGCCCTGCCATGGCAGGCTATAATTCGAAAGTTTTGTGAGCTTGTGGAATAAAAGCATGCGCAGCCGCTTGGTAATCGGTAACTGGAAGCTGAACGGCAGTTTGCAGACCAATGCAGATTTGCTGGCAGCAGTGAAATCCCGGGTGGCCGGGCAGAACGGGAAGTCTTGCGGGCTATGTGTCCCTGCACCGTATCTGGCTCAAGCTCAGGCGATTCTGGCGGGGTCAGCCGTGGGTTGGGGAGCGCAGGACGTTAGCCAATACGAATCGGGGGCCTATACCGGCGAAGTATCGGCGGCCATGGTGAAAGATTTTGCGGCGCAATACGCCATCGTGGGGCATTCCGAGCGGCGTACTTTGTTCGGCGAAACGGATGAGGTCGTGGCCAAAAAATTCGCGCAGGCAAGCAAAGCTGGGCTAAAGCCGTTACTGTGTATAGGGGAAACCTTGGCCGAGCGTGAAACGGGCCAGACAGAAGTTGTTGTAAAACGCCAACTGGACAGCGTGATTGCCCATGTTGGCGTAGCAGGAATGAAAAACGCCATATTGGCCTATGAGCCCGTGTGGGCGATTGGAACGGGCAGAACGGCCAGTCCACAGCAGGCGCAAGATGTTCATGCTTTTTTGCGCAGCGAATTAAGGCGGATGGGCATGGAGGCTATGCCGATCTTGTATGGTGGGAGTGTCAAGGCCGATAATGCGGCAGCTTTATTCGCCATGCCCGATGTGGATGGCGGCTTGATTGGTGGCGCTTCGTTAAAGGCAGGTGAATTTTTGGCAATTTGGGCGGCGCTTTAAAGCGGAAATTGAATAGAAAGGCAATGATGATTACCAATATTATTTTGACATTTCATGTGATTGCAGCCGTAATCATTATCGGCCTCGTGCTCGTGCAGCACGGCAAGGGGGCCGATATGGGTGCGGCCTTTGGCAGCGGTTCGGCGGGCAGTCTGTTTGGCTCCAGTGGTGCAGCAAATTTTCTATCGCGGACGACGGCTATTTGCGCAGCGATTTTTTTTATTACCAGCATAGCGCTGACCTATTTTCATGCGCCAAAGGCCGGTACCGGCGTGATGGGCGGCGTAACGGCAACGGAACCTGACAAAACCAAATCTGCTGCGCCAGCTGTACCTGCGCCAGTAACCGCACCTGCACCTGTAACCGCACCGGTAGCAACGCCGGCACAGCCGAGCGCAGGGGATTCCAAAGCCAAGGATATTCCCAAATAACGCATTGGCCGACGTGGTGAAATTGGTAGACACGCTATCTTGAGGGGGTAGTGGCGAAAGCTGTGCGAGTTCGAGTCTCGCCGTCGGCACCAGATTAAAACCGGAATGGATTGTTTCGGTCAGGGTTGAGAGCAATACAGTAAAATACGCAGTTGTAAGGCAGAAGTTGTAGCTGTAGCAAAACAGAATCGACACACCGATTTTTTGTAGTAGAAGATTTATTTCGACTGGTGCCTTTCCTCGAGACATTTAATTCCTGTTCATGCTCGAAAATTATTTCCCCCTCTTGTTATTTATTGCGGTTGGCATTGCGATCGGTGTCATGCCGCTGGTTATATCAAAAGTTCTGACGGTCTTTCTCGGCAACGATAACCCTGATTCGGAAAAATTGTCTCCCTATGAATGCGGGTTTGAAGCATTCGAAGATGCACGGATGAAATTCGATGTGCGCTATTACCTTGTGGCCATTCTCTTTATTTTGTTTGATCTGGAAATCGCTTTTCTTTTTCCCTGGGCGGTCGTATTGCAGGAAATCGGCTGGTTCGGCTTTTCCGCCATGATGGTGTTTCTGGGGGTACTGGTCCTTGGCTTCATTTACGAATGGAAAAAAGGAGCATTGGATTGGGAGTAACGGCGCGAGGCAAAAAAGCAGGGCCCCCGCGTAGCGGGGATGCGCCATGCCGAGTCGACGTAGCAATATTGAAAGATATTGGGGCGCGAGGCAAAAAAGCAGGGACCCCGCGTAGCGGGGATGCGCCATGCCGAGTCGACGTAGCGATATTGAAAAATATTGGGGCGCGAGGCAAAAAAGCAGGGCCCCCGCGCAGCGGGGATGCGCCATGCCGAGTCGACGTAGCAATATTGAAAAATATTGAGGTACGAGGCAAAGGGATCAGTAATACGGTAAGTAAATGGGCCGATTCGTTTTTTCGCGGAGATAAACATGCCTGAAGGCGGCATTTCGCAACAGGGTTTTGTAACCACCACGATCGATACCATCCTGAATTGGAGCCGTACCGGGTCGATGTGGCCGATGAGTTTCGGGCTGGCTTGTTGCGCGGTGGAAATGATGCACGCCGGTGCCTCACGCTACGATCTTGATCGCTTTGGGGTGGTGTTTCGCCCCAGTCCACGCCAGTCGGACGTCATGATTGTGGCGGGCACGCTGTGCAACAAAATGGCGCCCGCACTGCGCAAGGTCTATGACC
This sequence comes from uncultured Burkholderiales bacterium, assembly GCA_964598005.1. GTDB lineage: Bacteria > Pseudomonadota > Gammaproteobacteria > Burkholderiales > Usitatibacteraceae > CAZRAL01. The sequence goes on along the minus strand of CAZRAL010000006.1, from coordinate 74,583 downwards.
AGATGGCGGAACCGCGCTGGGTCATTTCCATGGGCTCATGCGCCAATGGGGGTGGGTATTATCACTATTCCTATTCGGTGGTGCGTGGTTGTGATCGCATCGTGCCAGTCGATATTTATGTGCCCGGCTGTCCGCCCACCGCAGAGGCATTGCTATACGGCATTATCCAACTGCAAAATAAAATCAAACGGACCAATACCATTGCTCGTTAAGGAACCTCTGATTAAGTCCTCCATGAACCGCGTTTTTACAAGAATAGTCCCAGATTCAAGGCATGCGACGCAGGTCGTATGCATTAATACGAAGCCAAGGAGCATAACGCCGAAGATGGGCTATTATTGTCAAAACCCGCATGGGCGCTGGCTTTCCGGGCGATCTGCTGTATTGCAGAGCTTGCAAAGGGGAATAACTATTTGCTGCGCCCCGCGCCTTGCATCTCATCCCGGAAAGCCGAGCGCACGGCCATGTGGGACTTAATCAGAGGTTCCTGATCTATGTCCGCCAAACTCGATCAACTTCACACCGCTCTTGAAGCTGTGCTTGCCGATTCATTGCTTAAACATAGTATTGAAAAAGGCCAGCTGGTTATCGAAGTCAAGACGCCAGCATTAATGGACACGATGACCACGCTTCGCGATCATCCACGGCTGGCTTTTTCCCAGCTTATCGATTTATGTGGTGTGGATTATGCGGAATATGGGGAGGGGTGGGAAGGCCCGCATTTTGCGGTGGTTTATCAATTGCTTTCGATTCAGTACAACTGGCGAGTGCGCGTCCGTGTTTTCTGCGCTGATGACGATTTTCCTATCCTGCCCTCGATGATTCCGGTATGGAACAGCGCCAATTGGTACGAGCGCGAGGCTTTTGATCTCTACGGCATTGTGTTCGAAGGTCATCCTGATCTGCGTCGCATTCTCACCGATTACGGTTTTGTCGGCCATCCTTTCCGCAAGGATTTTCCGATTTCCGGCCACGTCGAAATGCGTTATGACCCGGAACAGAAGCGCGTGATTTACCAGCCCGTCACTATCGAACCGCGTGAAATCGTGCCACGGGTGATTCGCGAAGAAACCTATGCGAGTGGGGTAAAAAAATGAATGTATTAACTGATGTTGAACACAAGCAAAGCAGCTTGTCTGTGAAGCGACCCATCCGTGAAAAGATTTCCGCTTGGGTTCCCCTCTTTGAAAAAGAGGGGCGGAGGGGAGATTGAGAGTGGTTGTTGCAGCAACAAATCTCAGTATCAAACATTTTCAATCCCCCTCCTTCCCCCTTTTCCAAAGGGGGAAGCCGGATAGTGGATTGTTGAAGCATTGAAGTGATGTCCAAGCAATTTTTTGTGATATTTTTTTCGGGCAAAATTTTTCTTCAACAGCGCGTAACATCAAGTATCAAACAGGACGTAGCGAAAAGATGGCGGAAATAAAAAATTACACCATGAACTTTGGCCCCCAGCATCCGGCGGCCCACGGTGTGCTGCGCCTGGTGCTGGAACTGGATGGCGAAGTTGTCCAGCGCGCCGATCCGCATATCGGGCTATTGCATCGCGCAACGGAAAAACTCGCCGAAACGCGTACCTTCATGCAAAGCGTGCCGTACATGGATCGTCTGGACTACGTTTCCATGATGGTGAATGAACATGCCTATGTCATGGCCATCGAAAAATTGCTGGATGTTGAGGTTCCTGAACGGGCGCAATACATCCGCGTGATGTTTGATGAAATCACCCGCATTCTCAATCATCTGCTGTGGCTGGGTGGACATGCGCTGGATGTAGGGGCGATGACGGTATTTCTTTATGCGTTTCGCGAGCGTGAAGATTTGGTGGATTGTTATGAAGCGGTGTCGGGTGCGCGCATGCACGCGGCCTATTATCGTCCCGGGGGCGTGTATCGCGACCTGCCGGAAAAAATGCCGCAGTACAACGCCATGAACGGCCGCAACGCCGAACAAATGAAAAAACTCAATGAAAACCGGCAAGGCTCGTTGCTCGATTTCATCGAAGACTTCACCCATCGTTTTCCAACCTATGTTGATGAATACGAAACACTGTTGACCGACAACCGCATCTGGAAACAGCGGTTGGTCAATATCGGTGTTGTTTCGCCGGAACGCGCGCTGCAACTGGGCTTTACAGGTCCCATGTTGCGTGGCTCGGGTATTGCCTGGGATTTGCGCAAAAAACAACCGTACGAAGTTTACGATCGCATGGATTTTGATATTCCCGTTGGCACCAACGGCGATTGCTATGATCGCTATCTGGTACGCGTGCAGGAAATGCGCGAGTCGAACAAGATCATTAAGCAATGCATCGCGTGGCTGCGCAGCAATCCGGGCCCGGTCATCAGCGATGACCACAAAGTGGCTCCGCCGTCGCGCGAAGCCATGAAGGCCAACATGGAAGAGCTGATTCACCATTTCAAGCTCTTTACCGAGGGCATGCATGTGCCACTTGGCGAGGTCTATGCAGCAGTCGAGCATCCCAAGGGTGAATTTGGTATTTACCTGATTTCCGATGGCGCCAATAAACCGTATCGGCTGAAGATTCGTGCTCCTGGTTTTGCGCATCTGGCCGCGTTGGACGAAATGTCGCGCGGCCACATGATCGCCGATGTGGTGACGAACATCGGCTCGCTGGATATTGTGTTTGGCGAAATAGACAGGTAGGCCATGAGTGTAATCGCAGACAAGGTCATCAACATCGACGAACTGAAGCTCGAGCACTTCGAGAAAGGTGACAAATTCGCCTGCCATGCGGTGCGCGTGGGGCCGCTATTGGGAGCGAAGGATCTGGGCTATTCTTATGACGTAGTGCCGCCAGGCAAGCGAGCCTGTCCATTTCACAGCCATCGTGGACAGGAGGAGATGTTTTTCATTGTGAAGGGACAAGGCACACTGCGTTATGGCAATGAAACACGCAAGGTGCGCGCGGGTGATTTTATCTGCTGCCCCACAGGAGGGCCGGAAACTGCGCACCAGATCATCAACGATTCAGACGCAGAGCTGGCCTATATTTCAGTCAGCACCATGACCTACCCCGAGGTGTGCGAATACCCGGACTCAAAGAAAATCATGGCCTTTGGTAAAGGCATTCGCCACATGACTCATGTCGACGACAACGTCGATTACTGGAAGGGGGAGTAGTCACGTGCTATCTGATGAATCCAAACAAAAAATCGATCGCGAGCTGACCAAATATCCACCCGAGCAAAAGCAATCCGCCGTGATGTCGGCCTTGGCCATCGTGCAGGACGAACACGGCTGGTTGTCCAATGCATTAATGGATGAAGTCGCCCACTATCTGGATATGCCACCGATTGCGGTTTATGAAGTCGCGACTTTCTACAATATGTACAACTTGAAGCCCACGGGTACGTGCAAGATTACCGTCTGCACCAATCTGCCCTGCGCGTTGTCGGGTGGCGTCGATGCGGCCGAATATCTGAAGAAAAAATTGCATGTGGACTGGAAAGAAACCACAACAGACGGCAAATTTACACTGGTAGAAGGCGAATGCATGGGTGCGTGCGGCGATGCGCCGGTGCTATTGGTGAACAATAAACGCATGTGCAGCTTCATGTCGAACGACAAGCTCGATCAACTCGTTGAGGAGCTGGCCAAATGACCAAGATGCTGGACTACGGCCCCGATGCGGTCATCATGAAAGGCATCGATGGCAACAACTGGCGTCTCAAGGATTACGAAGCGCGCGAGGGCTATGCGGCATTACGCAAGATTCTCAAAGACGGCATCAAGCCTGAAGACGTCATCAGCGAACTGAAAAAATCCGCTTTGCGCGGCCGTGGCGGCGCGGGTTTCCCTACAGGGTTGAAATGGAGCTTCATGCCGCGTGCTTTCCCAGGCCCTAAGTACTTGGTTTGCAATTCTGACGAGGGTGAGCCGGGTACATTCAAGGATCGCGACATTCTGCGTTATAACCCGCACATTCTGATCGAAGGCATGATCATTGGTGGTTATGCGATGGGCATTCCGGTCGGTTACAACTACATCCACGGCGAAATTTGGGCTGAATACGAGCGTTTTGAGGAGGCCTTGCAGGAAGCGCGTGATGCTGGCTATCTCGGCAAAAATATTTTAGACAGCGAATTTTCCTTCGACCTGTTTGCCCATCATGGCTATGGGGCTTACATTTGCGGTGAGGAAACTGCTTTACTTGAATCGCTGGAGGGCAAGAAGGGCCAACCACGCTTCAAGCCGCCATTCCCGGCTTCGTTTGGACTCTACGGCAAGCCGACGACGATCAACAATACCGAAACCTTTGCGGCGGTACCCGCCATTATTCGCAATGGCGGCGACTGGTTCCTCAATCTCGGCAAGCCCAATAATGGCGGCACCAAACTCTTTTCCGTTTCCGGTCACGTCAACAAACCCGGTAATTACGAAGTAAAACTCGGCACTCCGTTCGCCACATTGTTGGAAATGGCGGGGGGCATGCGCGGCGGCAAAAAGCTGAAGGGCGTTATTCCAGGCGGGTCGTCGATGCCCGTCATCAAAGCTGACTTGATGATGCAAACCGATATGGATTACGACGCTATCGCCAAAGCAGGTTCCATGCTGGGTTCGGGTGCGGTGATTGTGATGGACGAAGACACCTGCATGGTCAAAGCAGCCGAGCGACTGGCTTATTTTTATTTTGAGGAATCGTGCGGCCAATGTACACCCTGCCGTGAAGGTACCGGCTGGCTGTATCGCATCATCCATCGCATCGAGCACGGCGAAGGGCGGCAGGAAGATCTTGATCTATTGCTGAATCTAGCCGACCAGATTCAAGGGCGCACCATTTGTGCCTTGGGCGATGCCGCAGCGATGCCGGTGCGCGCCTTTGTCAAAAATTTTCGCGAGGAATTTGAGTACCACATTACCCATAAGCGCTGCATGGTTGGCGCGGGTGGCTATTCGACACCGCAGCATGAAACATTAGCCATGGCGGCGGAATGAATATGAGAATCTTCAATGATTAACTTAGAGATAGACGGCAAGCCTGTACAAGTCGAAAACGGCGCCACAGTCATGGAAGCCGCCAACAAACTCGGTTTTTTTGTGCCGCATTTTTGTTATCACAAAAAACTGAGCATCGCCGCCAACTGCCGCATGTGTCTGGTGCAGGTGGAAAAAGCACCCAAGCCGCTGCCAGCGTGCGCGACACCCGCCACCGAGGGCATGAAAGTGCAAACCAGCTCGGATTACGCCAAAAAAGCGCAACAAAGCGTGATGGAGTTTTTGCTCATCAACCATCCGCTCGATTGCCCGATCTGCGATCAGGGTGGCGAATGCCAATTGCAGGATCTGGCGGTGGGTTACGGTGCTTCCGCCTCGCGTTATCAGGAGGAAAAACGCGTCGTCGTCAATAAAAATCTCGGGCCGTTGATCTCCACCGACATGACGCGTTGTATCCACTGCACGCGTTGCGTCCGTTTCGGTCAGGAAATCGCTGGGGTGATGGAACTGGGCATGGCTGGGCGCGGCGAACATTCCGAAATTCTGTCTTTCGTCGGTCAAACGGTCGATTCTGAACTCTCTGGCAACATGATCGATCTTTGCCCGGTCGGAGCGCTGACCTCCAAGCCCTTCCGCTATTCGGCCCGTACGTGGGAGCTTTCACGCCGCAAATCGGTGTCGCCGCACGATGGGTTGGGCGCCAACCTCATCGTGCAAGTAAAGCAGGATCGCGTCATGCGCGTGCTGCCGCTTGAAAATGAAGCCATCAACGAATGCTGGATCGCAGACCGCGAGCGCTTTTCCTACGAGGCACTGAATTCCGAGCAGCGCTTGACCCAGCCCATGCTGAAAAAAAATGGGGCCTGGAGTACGGTCGAGTGGCCGGAAGCCTTGCAGGCCGTGGCAGATGGCTTGACTGCAACCAAGCAAAAATACGGCGCAACCGCTATTGGCGCGCTGGCCAGCCCGCATCAAACGCTGGAAGAGCTGTATCTGCTCAATAAACTCATGCATGGTCTCGGGTCAGTGCATATCGACACCCGTCTGCGTGAAAGTAGTGCGCCAAACATTGATTCCGGTAGTTTGCCGAAGGGCGCACGCTGGCTGGGCATGAAGATTACGGATATTCCGGCGTTGCAAAGCGTGCTAATCATCGGCTCAAGCCTGCGCGGCGATCACCCGCTGCTGGCCAATCGCTTCAGGCAAGCGGCCAAAAAAGGCCAACGCATCAATGTGGTTCATGCGGCTGATGATGCATTGCTGATGCCGGTCGCCAGCAAAGCCATTGTGCGGCCCAGTGCCTTGCCGCAAACCGTGGCGGCGATTGCCAAGGCGCTGGCGGAAATTAAAGGGGCCACGCTAAGCGATGAGCTGGCAGCCGCAGCAAAAGATGTTCCCGTTTCCGATGAGGCGCGCGCGATTGCACACAGTCTGGCCGAAAAGGAAAAAACCGCCGTCTTTCTGGGCAACTTTGCCCAACATCATCCGCAAGCGCATACCTTGCATGCGTGGGCGCAAGAAATCGCGCGGTTAGCCGGAGCGACGCTGGGCTTTTTGGGCGAGGCCTGTAATAGCGTAGGTGCGGCCGTACTGGACGCCCAATTTGCCAATCGTCGATTGACTCCATACGTCAAAGCCTGTGTATTGCTGGGGGTGGAACCGGAATACGATTGTTACGACCCGCTTGCCACGCGCGCGGCGCTTCAGGCAGCCGATTTTGTCGTCTCGCTCTCGATGTTCCAGAATGCCGCGCCGGAATATGCCAACGTCATTCTGCCTATTGCGCCTTTTACCGAAACCTCGGGTACGTTCGTTAATACGGAAGGCACCGTGCAATCGTTCAACGGTGTAGTCAAACCGCAGGGCGAAGCGCGCCCGGCGTGGAAAATACTGCGTGTACTCGGTAACTTGCTTGGTCTGCCCGGTTTTGAACAGGAAAACATCGAGGCGGTGCGCACTAGCCTCGCGGGAACGGATGCTGCCGGTGGCATGCAGGCGCTGGTGAACAAGCATTTGAACAATACGCTCACTGCGGCAAACCACGTTAACGTGTTGTCAGCTCCGCTGGGAGCAGCAGTTATCGAACGCATCGGCGATGTTCCGCTGTACGCAGCGGATGCACTGGTGCGCCACGCACCCGCGCTGCAAAAAACTGCGGAAACAAAAAATTCACTTTATGCCTACCTCGCCAGCGATGTCTTTAATACGCTGGGAATAGAGGAGGGCGGCGAAATACGCGTGAGCAGCAATGCCGGTGGGAGCGCATTGCCTGCCCGTCATGCGGCAAACCTGGCGCCGGGCTGTATACGCGTGGCTGCCGCAATCGACGAAACAATGGGGCTGGGGCCGATGTTCGGCGCGGTGACGATCGAAAAAATCGCCATTGCTATCACAGCGGCTGCGGACTAAGCGGATAACGAGGAAGGGAAGGGGATGGAAACCCTGTTTCAAATACTAAACAAAGGTTTCAACCTGCTTGGTCCTCAATGGGGGCCGCCGTTATTTTTATTTACCTGGACGCTGGCGAAAGTTATGGCGGTCCTTGCTCCGCTGGTGCTATTCGTTCTCTACTTTCAATTGATCGAGCGCTGGGTCATCGGCTGGATTCAGGTACGTCGCGGGCCCAACCGCGTGGGCCCGTTTGGCTTGTTGCAACCGTTGGCCGATGCCATCAAACTGCTGCTTAAAGAGCAGATCGTTCCCACTGGCGCCAACAAAGCCTTATTCCTGATTGCGCCGGCCTTATCGGTAGCACCCGCCATGGTCGCGTGGGCCGTCGTACCTTTCATGCCGGGCTGGGTGGTCGCCAATGTCGATGCCGGGCTGCTGCTCGTGCTGGCCATGACCTCGATGGGTGTTTATGGCGTCATCATTGCCGGTTGGGCTTCCAATTCCAAATACGCTTTTTTGGGCGCCATGCGCTCGGCGGCGCAGGTGGTCTCGTATGAAATCGCCATGGGCTTTGCGCTGGTCGGCGGGTTAATGGCTGCACAAAGCCTGAACCTTTCGCAGGCCGTCGCGCGTCAGGATGGCCCCTATGGTCTACTCGAATGGTTTTTCATCCCGTTGTTTCCCCTTTTCATCATTCACTTTATTGCCGGTGTAGCGGAAACCAATCGTCATCCTTTCGATGTGGCCGAAGGCGAGTCTGAAATCGTTGCCGGGCCGCTGGTGGAATATTCCGGCATGACCTGGTCACTGTTCTTTCTGGCCGAATACGCCAACATGCTGCTGGTCGCCACCATTTCCACCCTGCTGTTTCTGGGGGGCTGGCTGTCGCCGTTTCCAAAATCCATTCCTTATCTCGGCGCGCCGGGCATCTGGTGGATGTTCGCCAAAATGATGGCGGTCATGTTCATGTTTTTGTGGATTCGTGCATCGTTCCCACGCTATCGCTATGATCAACTCATGCGGCTGGGCTGGAAAGTTTTCATCCCGATCACCATCGTATGGATCGTGGTGGTCGGGGCATTGATGCTGGAACCTTTCGCCGGTTGGCCGGTAATCAATTGGTGGTTTGGAAAATAAAGTATGTGGGATCGCGCCAAAGAATTTGCTGGCAGTTTATTGCTGGGTGAACTGATTCAGGGCCTGAAACTGACCGGTCGTCACCTGTTTGCCCGCAAGATAACCGTACAGTTCCCCGAGGAAAAAACCCCGCAGAGCCCGCGCTTTCGCGGCCTGCATGCCCTGCGTCGCTACCCCAACGGCGAGGAGCGCTGCATTGCCTGCAAACTGTGCGAGGCGGTTTGCCCGGCATTAGCCATTACCATCGAATCCGAGCCGCGCGAGGACGGTACACGTCGCACCACCCGTTACGACATCGATCTCATCAAATGCATCTTCTGCGGTTTTTGCGAGGAATCGTGCCCGGTGGATTCGATTGTGGAAACGCACTTGCTGGAATACCACGGCGAAACGCGCGGCGATCTGTATTACACCAAACCCATGTTGCTTGCCATTGGCGATAAATATGAAAAAGAAATTGCCGAGAGAAGGGCAGAAGATGCCAAATACCGCTGACAATATGCTGAAATTCTGCTGTGCTTGGTGATGCGGCGTTAAAAATGAGCTCAAAAAAATGACCTTTCAATCCATCGTCTTCTACGTTTTTGCAGCCATCCTGATCGCTGCCGGACTACGCGTCATTACCGCGCGCAATCCTGTTCATGCCGCACTGTTCCTCGTACTTGCCTTCTTTACGGCAGCGGGATTGTGGCTGCTGCTCTACGCAGAATTCCTGGCATTGACGCTGATCCTCGTTTATGTCGGTGCGGTGATGGTGCTATTCCTGTTTGTGGTTATGATGCTCGACATCAATTTCGACAAACTGCGCGAGGGCTTCTGGAAATACCTGCCGGTTGCGGCCACGGTGGCCATAGCCATGGTGGTTGAAATGGGGCTATTGATTACCAGCAAGGATTTTGCTCTGGCTAAAGTCAATGCGGCTGTTGCGCCGAGAGCCGGGCATTCCAACACCGCGGAACTGGGGCGCATCCTCTATACCGACTATCTGTTGCCGTTTGAACTGGCCTCGGTCATCCTGCTGGTTGCCATTGTTGCCGCCATTGCGCTGACCTTGCGTACGCGCAAGGGAACCAAACATCAAGATCCAGGCGAGCAGATTCGCGTCAAGCGCAACGACCGCCTGAAAATCGTGAAAATGGAGGCGGAAAAAGAATTGCCTGCACCAGCTGGAATAGAGAACCAGACCCACTAAATAACTGATGTGATGCGCCCACTAATAGCATGATAGATAAGACTCACGCCACTGAGTCCTGCGCGGGGGCAAGTTCTGATTATTTTAAACAGGGAATACCAACATGATCACACTCAGCGACTACCTCATACTCTCCGCCATCCTGTTTGCTATTTCGATAGCGGGCATCTTTTTGAACCGTAAAAACATCATCGTCCTGCTCATGGCTATCGAACTCATGCTACTGGCGGTCAACACCAACTTCATCGCCTTTTCGCATTATCTGAACGATTTGGGTGGGCAGGTATTTGTTTTCTTTATCCTCACCGTTGCAGCAGCAGAATCGGCGATTGGCTTGGCAATTCTCGTGGTTCTCTTCCGTAATTTGCGGAGTATTAATGTGGATGACATTAATACCCTAAAAGGTTAAGGAGTCTCTGAATAAGTCCTCCATGAGCTGCGTTTTGACAAGAATAGTCTATCTTCGGCGTGCATCATCTCGCCCTTCAGCTCTGTTCCAGAGATTCGTAGTGTGATCTAGGCGATCCATGCAATCGGGGACGTGAACGTCAGTCTGCGCAAACTCATCAAGACATGCGCTGCGCTTCCAACTGACGAGATAGCGATCGAATTGCTTTATCTGGCCTCACGCAATATTGGCAGGCGCTGGACAATGTAGATCCAGAACTGGAAACTGGCCAAGAGCCCGTTTATGATTCGTTTTAATAGACTTCTTTCGAAACTTACTGCGCTTGACATAACGGCGTTGCACGGGGGCTCAAAATCCTCATTTACTCCTTTGTAAACTCCGGTTTTTCGCCGCCATGCGCTTGTCTTCGCTCGTGACAGTTTCGAAAGAAGTCTAATAAACAATTGAACCCAGCCTGCCAAAATCAATAAACACAAGTTTTTGCATATCTCCTTCTTTATGTCCAAACCTCATTTTCCGCATTTCGATACACAAGCCGTACACGCTGGACAATCTGCCGATCTTGCTACCGGAGCCCGTGCAGTTCCCATTTATCAAACGGCATCGTTTGTTTTTACCGATGCCGATAGCGCTGCATCGCTATTCAATCTGGAAACGCCGGGGCACGTTTACTCGCGCATTTCCAATCCGACGGTTGCCGTCTTTGAGGAACGGATGGCCGCACTGGAAGGAGGCGTGGCAGCCATTGGCACCGCCAGTGGGCAGGCCGCGTTGCATCTGGTTATTGCGACGCTGATGGGAGCCGGGTCGCACATTGTTGCATCGCGTGCGCTTTATGGGGGTTCGCATAATCTCTTGCGTTATACCTTGCCGCGCTTTGGCATAGACACGACTTTTGTCGATCCCCGTGATATCGATGCATGGCGGGCGGCGCTACAGCCGAATACGCGCCTATTTTTCGGTGAAACGGTGGGTAACCCCGGGCTCGACGTACTTGATATTCCACGTATTGCTGCACTGGCACATGAAAATCATCTCCCCCTACTGGTCGATGCCACCTTGACCACACCTTACCTCTCGCGTCCCTTCGATCAAGGCGCTGACCTGGTGGTACATTCGGCGACAAAGTTTTTGTCCGGACATGGGGTCGTGATTGGCGGTGTGCTGATTGATGGTGGCACTTTCGATTGGCAGGCAGCTGAAAAAAACAGTAGCAGTGCGGGCCGTTTCGCGACGCTGACCCAACCCTACGAGGGTTTTCACGGCATGGTGATGGCGGAGGAATCGACAGTCGCAGCCTTTAGTTTGCGGGCGCGCCGCGAAGGGTTGCGCGATTTTGGCGCGTGTATGGCGCCGATGAGCGCGTTTCAGATTCTTCAGGGGCTGGAAACCCTGCATCTGCGCATGCCGCGGCACATCGATAATGCGCGCCGCATCGTGGCGTTTCTTTCCAACCATGCTGCTGTAGCGTCGGTTTGTTATCCCGAACTCGAATCGCACCCGGATCATGCCTTGGCCAGCACCTTGTTGCCCCATGGATGCAGTGCGGTGATTACCTTCGATATTAAAGGCGGCCGTGCTGCAGGCAAGGCGTTTATTGAAAAGCTTGTACTGTTTTCGCATCTAGCCAATATCGGCGATGCCAAATCACTGGTCATTCATCCGGCCAGCACCACGCACTTTCGCATGGATAGCAACGCGCTGCGTGCTGCGGGCATTGCAGAAGGCACCATTCGCCTTTCGGTCGGGCTGGAGCATGCGGACGATCTGATCGAAGACCTGACGCGCGCGCTGGCGGCGGTGCAAAAGGTGGCTGCGTGAAGGCGGGCACATGAAATTTCTGGTGCAGGAGCAACCGGCATTTGTTTATACCGGCGCGCGCCCCTTCGATCCCGCCAAGCCGAGTGCCGTTTTTATTCACGGCGCGGCCAATGACCACAGCGTCTGGCAGCTGCAGGCGCGTTATCTGGCGCATCATGGCTGGAACGCACTGGCAGTCGATTTGCCAGGGCATGGCCGCAGTTTCGGGCGGCCGCGCGAGAACATTGCAGCGTATGTAGATTGGGTGATCGATTTACTCGATCAGGGCGCGATAACCAGCGCAGCCCTGATTGGTCACAGCATGGGATCACTGATTGCGCTCGAGGCGGCGCTGCGTTATCCCGTACGGGTGTCGCACCTCTGTTTGATCGGCACTTCATTACCCATGCTCGTTTCCGATGTATTGCTGGAGGCGGCGAAACACGCGCCTGACGAAGCGTTCAATATGCTGACGCTGTGGGGCCATGCGCCGGCTACACAGTTGGGTCGCAGCCCGATTCCGGGAACATGGCTGCCGGGAAGTTATCGCCGCCTGTTACAACATACACAACGCGGCACAATCGATGTGTTGCCTGCGGATCTCGGCGCTTGCCATGCTTATACGGTCGATGAGGCCCGACTGGCGCAGCTTGCAGTGCCCACCCACGTTGTGGCGGGAACGCGCGATATGATGACGCCGGCCAAAGCCGGGCGAGCATTGGCGCAAAAAATAGCCGGCGCAAAATTCATTTTGCTGGAAGGCGCGGGCCACGCGATGATGCAGGAAGCGCCCGCTCTTGTTACCGATGCCCTGAAAACGCTGCTTTCACGATGAACCATTCGATATCTATTTTATTTTTTCTATGGGCCGTGATATTCCCAGCATTCGCTGTTCGGGTGGCTGATGAAACGCCAAATTTTGCCCGTACTTTATTCCGTTTTCCAGTTAGCGTGGAGGCAAAAGTGGTGCGCGCTGATCCTCCTTTTATCGAACTCGCCGTCGATATCGTTCACAAGCGCCAGAAATTTCACATTGATGGTTTGATACAGCACAGTGAAAATGCGCAGCAGGCCATCGCCCAGCAAAAGGCGCAAAGCGGCTGGAAAGACAATTACTTCTTTTTGCGCGATGATTGTGCCGGCTGCAACGCAGCGCGCGGCACAACTGACCATGTATTCACTGTTCGTAATAATGAACTTCATTATCTGGGGGAAGTTGCGGTCGAAGATCCGGAAAAAATCGGTTCCAGTCTGGACGAGGGCATTTTCAGCGACATCTACGACAAATTCGAGGCCAACGAACTCACCAGCCATGCCGATGGTCCGCGTATATTGATTGGAAGGCGCGATATTTTTCGTGGACGGGGCGTTTCTGGAAGTCGATCTACTACTCACCTGGGCCATGAATCAGGAACGTTTCCAGGCTGGGCAACATTGCCTTGCCTCTGTTACCAAAATGCCTATGGACGATGCGGACTGCAACGAAGGTATTACCCCTTTACGTGCACTGGTATTCAACGCGGTACTCGCGGCCTATACCCGGCACAAAAGCGAATTGATGCAAATCAGGGCAGCAGTGAGGCCTGTTTTATGCGAGGGCCTCGACGAGCTGCGCTGCAAACAAAAACTCAGCCTGTTCGATAATCTGATCGCCCGTGTCGCACCGGGCGAGTTGCCATTGCCACGCAATCCTGCCCGCGAGACATCAACAGTCGCAAAAACACATCGTTAACTGCGGATTATTCCCGCGGCATTTCGATAATTCCCCTTTCCGCCACTCCTTTTATCGCTAGCTTCGCTGGTTGCTGAGCGAAATTCCATTTTTTTTACTTTGCGATTTGCATTGTGCGGAAAAGTGCGCTACACTTTTTAAGTGGGAATTTTTCCCTTTAATGAAAGTTAAATGATCACGATAAAGCTGTCTCATGCCAAAGAAAGGAAATACCATGCTGAATGTAACGATCGTGTGCCGACTGGCAATAGTGCTATGGCTCGGTAGCGCCATCCCTATTATCCAAGCGCAACCAGGAGCGATTTCTGCAGGCGCAGTCCATACCTGCGTGGTGGCACCCGATGGCGCCAAATGTTGGGGCTTGAATACGTCAGGCCAATTAGGCGATGGCACAACGATAAATCGCAGCACGCCGGTTGCAGTGACCGGATTGCCTGGCCCGGTTACTGCGGTGGTGGCCGGAGGTGCGCATAGCTGCGCCATTGCCGCTGAAGGCAAGGTGCACTGCTGGGGTCGTAATTCATCGGGACAACTGGGTAATGGAAACAATATCGATAGTGCAACGCCAGCCGAAGTGATCGCGCTATCCGGGGTGCGGGCTATTTCCGCTGGTGATAAGCATACTTGCGCGTTGACGGCGTCAGGGCATCTAAGATGCTGGGGCTCCAGTCAATATTTTCAGTTAGGCTATTCTGATTTTAAACAAAAGTATCCCGATCAAAATGTTCCAGTAGATGTTTCATGGTATGACTATTCGTTGCTTCAGGCTTCGGCCATTTCTGCGGGAGGCAATCATACCTGTGTAATCGATACTGGCCCTTCCTTTCGATCAGCAGGGACATGCTGGGGGCAAAATTTCTGGGGCCAACTGGGCAACGGAACCGACAAGACAGCTGGGCAATACATCAATATTAGTGGTTTCGATAAAAAAACCACTTTCCTCTCCTCGATTTCAGCGGGTTGGCGGCATACCTGCTCGTTGGCTTCTTCAGGGGTAGCCATGTGCTGGGGCGCCAACGAATTTGGTGCACTTGGTGATGGCACGTATCTGGATCGTAAGGTGCCAGTGACCGTTGCAGGGTTGAGTAGCGGAGCCAAGGATATTTCAGCAGGCGGGGACCACACCTGCGCCCTGCTGCAAGACGGGGGAGTGGTGTGCTGGGGGGATAACCGGCAAGGTGCGCTGGGCGTTGGTGATAATGAACCGCGCGCCACGCCTGCGCCGGTGATTGGTTTGAATGGGGAAGTAACCGCCATTTCAACGGGTCTGGATCATAGCTGTGCCATTACCAAAGTTGGTCAGATTCAATGTTGGGGGAGCAATAACTATGGCCAGTTAGGCAACGGTAGTCCGGCCGATTACAGCAATGTACCAGTCACCATTCAGGCTTTAAAAGTTGCAGGGCTGGAGACGACGATTACGCTTGAATCACTGGTCAATCCGGCAAAGTTTGGAGACACCATTACACTGGTTGCCAAGGTATCTGGTGCCCACCTTGGCGGGGTGGTGAAATTCAGTGTCGCTGATGAGCAGATCTATGAAATGTGCATTGTGCAGCCTGACTCCAATGGGCAAGCGTTTTGTGATGTGCCCGCCGTATTCAGAAACGATTACAAACACGTCTATATCGCCGAATATAGCGGGGATGCAGTCAACCGCCATGCGTCAACGGTGGTGTTGCAAGAAATAGATGGTCCCTATGCAACCCAATCGATTCCCTTGCCCGCTAAATATGTCAGTGTAGCCAGCAATACCATGGCGCCTCGCATTGCCGACTCGATAACTCTGGCCGCCCAGGTCATCACTCAGGGTGTGCCTGAACTCGTGACCACAGGTATAGGTTCTCCATACGTCATCTTCAAAGACAACGGAAAAGGTATCCCGGAATGTACTGACAAATATTGGGGAGAGCGGCGAGAAATTACTTGGCTCCCCAAAACTGATTTTGTACATGTGGCAACCTGTACAGTTAATGCGATCAGCGCCGGGCCGCATAGCTACACCGCAACTTTTGGTGGAGGCGGGGGAGCTAATGACGTAGCATTTGTTACTTCTGCGCCCTTACTGATCAATGCGCGCACGACGGGCCCAGCCCACGACTACACCGATATGTGGTGGGTAGGCAGCCAGGAAAACGGCTGGGGCATGTCCATCACCCAGCATGGCGCGACGCAGTTTGCGGTTTTTTTTGTTTACGATAATAACGGCCAGCCGGTCTGGTATGCGATGCCCGGTGGCAATTGGAATGCCGATTTCACCGCCTATACTGGCAATTTGTATCAACCGACCTCCAGCCCATTTTCCGCTTACGACGCTGCGCAGTTTAAGGTGGGCGGAGCTACCAATGGGCCGGTAGGTACGGCCACCATCGCTTATAACGGTAAGGACAAGGCAACGGTCGCTTACACGATAAATGGGATGAGTGGCAGTAAATCGATTCAGCGCCAGCTTTATGGTCCAGCTGATGAAAGGCCAAAACTTCAGGTCCATGATTTATGGTGGGGCGGGATCGAGCAGAACGGCTGGGGCATCAATATTGCGCAGCAGGAGCGGACGCTTTTTTCGGTCTGGTATACCTACGATCAGAATGGCAAAACGATATGGTATGTCATGCCCGGCGGTAACTGGAATGGCAATACCTATTGGGGGCCGTTATATCGAACCACCAGTTCAGCATGGTTGGGAACTGCTTACGACACTAGCCTGTTTAAGGTGCAAAACGCGGGAAAAATGAGCCTCACTTTTACTGACGTGAATCAAGCAGAGATGACCTATACCCTGGATGGTATGACGCAAACCAAAAAAATTGTCCGGCAGCCGTATTGAGATGACAGCGACTGCGGCCGGGCATTTTCTTCCTGCTGCTGTAGTTGCTGCCTCTTGACATGTATGTCGTTCCGTTCCATCCGTTCGTGGAGCTACATCACGTTCGACGATGCGAATCTCACACATAGCAGCGATTAAACGTATATCAATCAGTTTCTATTTAATAAGCCTCAAACCGTTTACAAAAACGCCTTTGAATTTGCCAAAACACCAACCTAACCACTAAGGAAAAAAATGATGAAAATGATGACCTTCATGTTATTGACCATTCTGAAGCCGTTAAATCCGCTTAAGCAAGCTGCACAAACCATCGCCTTATTTGCCGTATTGGCATGGGCATTCACGGCGCGGGCGGAAACCGTGCTGGAACATATTCATGTCTTGAATAATCCGATGCCTAATGTCTTTGCAGAGCCCAACGCTGTTGCGATCAATCCGATCACCAATAAAATCTACATTGCCGATAGCGCGATTAATAAGGTGACGGTGATCGATGGAGCAACGCATGCTAAGGCAACTATTGACGTAGGGATTAATCCTACGGCGATTGCGGTCGATACGGCCACCAATAAAATTTATGTCGTGAATACCGACAGTAATAATGTCACGGTTATCAATGGTCAGAACAACAGTACCAAAACGGTTATGGTCCTAGATGAACCGCGAGCGGTGGCGATCAATCCCATCACCAATAAAATTTATGTTGCCAATTGGGGGAGTCATGCTTTGACTATCATCGATGGCAAGTCATTGATGACACAACATGTGCCAGTTGGAATAAATCCGCTTGCCGTGGCAGTGGATCCCAGCATCAACCGTATTTATGTGGCCAATAGCGGCAGCAATGACCTCAGTGTGATCGATGGGGCAACCGATTCGCCCCTCACCACGATTGCCACTGGTATCTATCCGTTAGCGGTGGCGGTCAATGCGGTTACCCATAGAGTATATGTAGCCAACCGGATCAGCAATAATGTCACCAGTGTTGACGGTGTTAATTCAACTCGTATCGCGGCGATACGAGTGGGTACGACACCGCGAGCCATTGCGGTTAACCCGGAAACCAACAAAATCTATATTGCCAATTACGACAGCGGCAATGTCACCGTACTGGATGGCGTTACCCACAGCACAACCACAGTCATGTCAGCGCTGGGCCCACTCAGTTTGACGATCAACGTGGCGACTAACCGCATTTATGTAACTAATCGAAACGCCAGCAGCGTCACTGCCATTGACGGCGCAACCAATACGCCCAATACACTGATGGTGGGCAGCACGCCCGTTGCTGTGGCGGTCAATCCGGTGACCCATAAGCTCTATGTGGCAAACCAGGACGACGATACGGTGACCGTTATCGACGGGGCCACGAATGTCCCAACCGAGATTGGTAGTGGATTAAATTCCACCGTAATGGCAGTCAATCCGGTGACCAACCGCATCTACGCATTAAATAAAAACGACAATAAGGTTACGGCTGTCGATGGGCTAACCAATGCACCCATCGGTATTGTTTCGGTGGGCATGTCGCCTATAGATATGGTGGTCAATCCGGTCACCAACCGCATTTATGTACTGAACCATGATAGTGACAATGTCACGGTGATCGATGGGGCTACCCATCTGCCTATTACTAATGTGTCAGTCGGAGTCGAACCTGCTGATATCGAAATTAATCCGGCAACCAACCGCATCTATGTTTCTAACAAAGGTAGCAATACCGTCAGCGTGATCGACGGGGCAACCAATATAGTGATTGCCACGGTAACGGTGGGGTCGCAACCAAAAGATCTTGCGGTCAATCCGGTCACCAACCGGGTGTATGTCGTGAACTACCTTGGTGCGACGATAACGGCCATTGACGGGCTTACCCATGCGAAAACAACCATTACTTTTAATGCTAACGAGGGGTCGTTGTTGACCGTGGCGGTCAACCCGGTGACCAATCGCTTATATGTTCCTCAAAATGCCGGCCTTATCAGAAGTGTGAAAGTGATCGACGGGGTGACAGAGAGTATGATCGCCAACCTTCAAGCAGGATCACAAATTTTTTCATCAAAGATCACTATCAATCCGATCACGAATCGTATTTATATGTGTGGCGGTACGGGATTCTTGGAAGTTCTCGATGGAGTCACCCATTCGCGGAACAGTATTGGAAATTGCTCTGATAGACCTGCACTCAGCCTGGCGACTAATCGGGTTTATGTGCCAATGTATAATAACGATACAATAAGAATAATCGATGGGGTCACTAACGAGGACAGCGTCATTTCTGGAATTACCAAACCCTTGGGAGTCGCGGTGAATCCAGTCACCGATCGTGTTTATGTAGGTCGTGACGATAGCATTGGCGTTACGGTTATTGATGCCGAGCAGGAGGCAAATAATTTGCTTTTGCCGCAGACCACCATTAGCATGGCGGGCGGTGGCAACGTTGCCACGACTGCCACCCCAATTTTTAATTTTAAAACCAAAGCGGCGGTGCAACCGGGTATACGCACCGTTTATTATCAAATCGATACCATGCATGGTGAATGGAAGCCAGTAGTAGGTGTGGCGCCGAATTTTACCGTAACACTTCCACCGCAGCTGCGTGGCCAGCATGTTATTTACGCCTATGCGGTAGATAGTCAGGAGGGGACGTCAACCAATCCGGGAAATAGCTTGAGCGGTGGCAGCAGTACCATGGTTGGCCGCGTAGCGGCTTTGCCTTTTACCGTTGTTACGCCCTAATAAGCAATTGAGTAGCGGATGTTATGCCTTAACAGGAGTGCAGCATGGCTGATTACGTTGTGATCTTCAGCGTGATGCGCGCTCCTGTTGGCAGTATAGGCATAAGGTTCACGTCCCCAAATTCCGCCCCCGCTTAGGCGGGGGCCTAATTTGGTTAGGGCATAACTTGGGCCCCGGCCTGCGCGGGGGCAAATCTGGATCGTTTTATAGAAAATAGACTTCTTTCGAAACTTGCTGCGCTTGACATAATTGACATAACGGCGTTACACGCTGGCTCAAAATCCTCATTTACTGCCTTATAGACTCCGCTTTTTCGCCGTTATGCGCTTGTCTTCGCTCGCGACAGTTTCGAAAGAAGTCTAATCTAGTAGCCAGGCCATTTTACGACTAGAACGGCGCAATCAGCCCTTTCATAAATTTGGTGCATTTTCTTCTTGCTGCTGCAAGCGCCACATCTCGGCAAATGTGCTGTTCAATTCCATCAATTCGCGGAAGGTGCCGCGTTCAACGATGCGGCCTGCGCGCATTACCAGAATCTGGTCAGCATCGACGATGGTAGAGAGGCGATGGGCGATGACCAGCGTGGTGCGGTTCTGGGCGATTTCCCTTAACTCAGCTTGAATTGCTTTTTCAGTATTGGAATCCAGTGCCGAAGTGGCTTCGTCGAAGATCATGATGGCCGGATTTTTAAGCAAGGTGCGAGCAATGGCCACGCGCTGTTTCTCGCCGCCGGAAAGTTTCAGCCCGCGTTCACCAACCGAAGTCTCGTAGCCCTCCGGTAAATGTTCGATGAAGGTATGAATATGCGCGCGCTGCGCGGCTTTGATTACTTCGTCGCGCGTCGCACTGGGCCGTCCATAGGCAATGTTGTAGTAAATGGTTTCGTTGAATAACACCGTATCCTGCGGCACGATGCCCAGGCTGGCACGTAGGCTGGTCTGGGTGACATCGCGGATATCCTGACCGTCTATCCGTATGGCTCCACCTGTTACATCGTAAAAACGGAACATGAGCCGGGATAACGTCGATTTGCCTGCGCCCGAGGCGCCCACTACTGCTACTGTTTTTCCCGCTGGCACATGGAAATTGATATCGAACAGAATTTGCCGGTTTTCCTTGTAACCAAAGTTGACGTTCTCAAACTGGATTGCTGCACCGTTCAGGTGAATGGGCTGTGCGCCCGATTTATCTTGAATCTCACGATTTTCGTCTAGCAATCTGAACATTTTTTCCATGTCTATGGTGGCTTGCTTGATTTCGCGGTACATCACACCCAGCAAATTGAGCGGAATGTAAAGCTGGATCAGCAGGGCATTGACCATCACCAGGTCACCAATGGAGAGTTGGCCGGTTACAATGCCTTCTGCCGCACGCCACATCAGCAGAGTGACGGCCAAAGCGATCACCATGCTTTGCGCTGAGTTAAGAATACCGAGCGAGATTTCGCTTTTGGTTGCGGCGGCTTCGTAGCGTTGCAGGTTTTGATCGTACCGGCCGGCCTCATATTCTTCGTTGCTGAAGTATTTCACCGTTTCATAGTTAAGCAGAGAATCGATGGCTTTGGTATTGGCCTTGGAGTCCATTTCGTTCATCTCCCGGCGGTGATTGGTCCGCCGCTCAGTGATGCCGATGGTGACGCCGACGTAGAGGACAATGGCAGCAATGGCGATGGCAACGAAGGTCCAGTCAAATTTGACAGCCAGTAAGCCTGTCACTAGTGCGATTTCGAGGATGATGGGGATCACCGAAAACAGCATGGAGGAAAGCAGTGTCGAAATGCCATGCGTGCCGCGCTCGATGTCGCGGGTAACGCCGCCTGTTTGCCGATCGAGGTGAAAGCGTAAGCTGAGCGCATGCAAGTGCCTGAAGACTTGTAGTGCGATACGGCGCATGGCGCGCTGGGTGACTTTCACAAAAACAATGTCGCGCAATTCACCGAAGAGTGTCGACGACAGACGCAGCAGCCCGTATGCGGCCAGCAATGCGAACGGCACTACTAGCATAGCGTGGGATTTGTCGAGCGAGTCAACGATCTCTTTCATCAATAGAGGTACGCTAATATTGGCGAGCTTGGCAATAATTAAAAAAATAAGCGCCAAGCCAACGCGCCAGCGGAAATCCCAGAGGTAGGGGAGCAACGAGCGAAAGACCGACCAATCGCTTTGTGGCTTGAAATTGGTAGTGTTATTTTGCATTGCGGTATTCATTGGATGCGATCGTATGTTGGTATTTTGCGGCTAGCCCTGTATTGGGCAGGCATCAGGCTTCATGCGACTGGAGGCTGGAAGCAGGATATCTATCCGCAGACGCGGCGAAGTAGTAGTAGGCATTTTTCGATTCTCCGCAGCTTGTATGATAATAACCGAATTGCGCTTTATTTCGGAGAATTTTCATGCAATTGATCGGTATGTTCGACTCCCCCTACGTGCGCCGGGTGGCGATTTCCATGAAATTGATGGGGATCCCTTTCGAGCATCAATCCATTTCCGTGTTCCGGCATATCGATCGTTTCAGGACGATCAATCCGCTCGTAAAGGTGCCCACTCTGGTATGCGACGACGGTGAAACGCTCATGGATTCGTCGCTGATCCTCGATTATCTGGAAGGCCTGGTTCCTGCCGAAAAGCGCTTGCTGCCTGCTTCCGGCATCGCTCGCCGCGATGCGCTGCACAGTGTGGGTGTAGCGCTGGTGGCCTGCGAAAAAACCGTGCAGCATTACTATGAATTGACGTTGCGGCCACCCGAAAAACAGCATGTGCCCTGGCTGGAACGAGTAACAGGGCAGATATACGATGCTTACGATATGTTGGAAAAAATCATTGTCCAAGCCCATCCCTGGCTGCGAGGCGAAGTTTTCATGCAGGATGATTTGTGCATTGCCGTAGCTTGGCGCTTTACCCAGTTTGTGACCCCGGATATAGCTGATGCAACGCGCTACCCACGGCTCGCTGCTTTTTCGGCGCACGCCGAAATGCGGCCCGAGTTTATCGCCACACCACTGGATTAAGCAGCCTGGCAACTGTTCGGTGCGCGTTTATCCTTTGAGGGGCACGCAAATGGCGGTACGCAACTCACTTGCGGGCACATCGCGCGGATCGTTCAGATATTCCTCAAAACAAGGTTGATCGGCCAGTTCCTCGCCGCTTTTCGGCAGCCAGGTGCCATATAACCAATCATAGGGTTTCTCCAGTTCGGAGTAGGGGCCGATGAACAGCAAGCGTGCGCAACGACCGCTGGGCGTTTCCATGGCACGGTATTCACCGTCGGACTTGAAATTTTCCGGGATGGAAAGGCAGGCCTCCGAACGTAACGCTTCAGCAGGTACCGCACTCGGATCGTCGTAATAAATGCCGAATGATCGCGAGTGAGGGCCGAGCAGCCCGTGATTGGCCGCCCAGGCATTGAGTTTTTCGAATTTGCTGTCGATTTCCATATAAGGTCCGCGATGTTGTAGTGCAACAATGCGGCAGGGGGCGATATGTTCAATGGTTACGGTATACATAAGCGTAGTCTCCTGATGATGGATAAATGAAATAAGTGGGGCGGTAAGCAGCATGCCAGTCTGATTTTGTGAATTTTATACGCGGCAGAAAATTCATTTGATGCAGGGCGGTTCAAAGTTAACTTTCACTATTACATATTAATCTTACACGCTGACAGGAATACACCATGCCTAATTCCGTTATTATCTTCAGCGTGAAATGTATTCCTGCTGGCAGCGTATACATAAGATTCACGCCGCTTCCTGTCTTGCTCCCGCGCAGGCGGAAGGCCAAGTTTTACCATAGCCCAGTTAGGCCCTCCCTTGCGCGGGGAGCAAATCCCGATCGTTTTATAGAGAATCGATTTTATTCACTAATGTGCACAATAGAGGAAAGTTTTTTTCACCGAAAAGCCATTTCAATAGAGCAGTCTCTTTGCTTCTGCATAAGTTACATATTGAAATGTTAACTAAAGATATTGTCACTATCATTGCACGGCTGCATAGCGACAGCTGGCTAAATACTTATCGGGGAATTCTGGCCGATACTTATCTGGATGGCAACCTTGAAACCGAGCGCCTGCGCTATTGGCAGCAGCGTGTAAAAGCATTACAAGCCATGCAAGATCAGGGAGAAATATTTCTGGTTCAAGTCGGCAAACAACCCGCCGGATTTCTATGCATCGAAATAGGGCCCGAAGCGGAGTGGGGTGCCTACGTCGATAATTTGCATGTTTTGCCGCATTGGCAGGGGCAAGGTATTGGCGCGCAATTATTGAAGTGTGGCGCTGAGTGGGCAAAAGATCGTGGAGCTAAGCAAATGTATCTCTGGGTATTGGAAAAAAATGCCGACGCCCGTCATTTTTATGCGCGCGAAGGCTGGCGCGAGGCCGAGCATCAGCGTCATGAAATGCCCGATAGTCAGGCGCATGCAGCGATTCGTTTGATTTACCGTATTTGATGTTTCAGTGATGCGCCTTGAATTTTTCGGCAAGTTCCCCATCATAAGGCAACGTTCCTTAATCCAGCGTACCTGTCATGGAAAGGCCTTTACTATCGATGCTGAAAAAATTCCGTAAAACTTTGTCATTTGTCGCCCTGCTTATTGCTAGCTGCAGCGCTTTTTTCCTGCATGCGCAACGAACTGATGAAGAGGCAGCAAAACCACGTCCTGTGGTGCCACGCGGACCATTGGGCGAAAAAGAGCGCGATCTTGTGGCGCTCTTTGAACAGGCTGCTCCCTCGGTGGCCTATATCACGACCGAAAGTCTGGTTTCGCGCGGGTTTTTCGGGGCCGAGTTAACGCAGGGCGCGGGCAGCGGTTTTATCTGGGACGAACGCGGCCATATCGTCACCAATTTTCATGTGATTCAGGGTGCGCGGCGCATGCTGGTGCAATTGGATGCCGGTAAAGATCCAATACCTGCCGATTTTGTTGGTGGTGCACCAGAATACGATTTGGCGGTGCTGAAATTGAGCAAAAATCCAGCGGGGCTAAAACCGATTCCCCTCGGCGTTTCCCGCGACTTGCGGGTAGGGCAATCGGTGATCGCCATTGGCAATCCCTTCGGGTTGTCGCGCACATTGACCTCAGGCATCATTTCTGCGCTCGATCGTTATTTGCCCACTCAGGAATACGCCGAAATTACCGGCGCAATCCAAACCGATGCGGCGATCAACCCCGGCAACTCCGGCGGGCCCTTGCTCGATAGCGCCGGGCGCTTGATCGGGGTAAATTCGGCCATTCGCTCCGCGTCGGGCAGTTCGGCTGGCGTTGGGTTCGCCATTCCGGTGGATCTGGTGAACCGCATCGTGCCGCAGTTGATCGCGCGCGGCTTTGCCTCCACGCCAGGAGTCGGCATCATCCCCTTCGATCCGGGCCTGGTTGCCCGTAATGGCATTAACGGTGTGGTGGTGGATCGCGTGCGCCCCGGTACGCCTGCCGCCAAGGCGGGATTGAAGGCCTTGTCGAGACGTACCGGCGAACTAGGCGATGTGATTACCGCAGTGAATGGCCGACGGGTGGAAACCTTATCGACTTTCGTCGCTGAACTGGATCGGGTTGGCATCGGCAATCTGGCGGAATTAACTCTGGTGCGGGATGGCCGCGAACGCAAGGAAAAATTACGGGTGATCGACACCAACCGGCGCGATGGAAATTGATCTCTGGTACCTTGGCCCAACCATCAAAAATAGGCCAGCTACTTCACTGATGCAAGCATGGCGAGTGCTTTAAGCCGTGAACTGAGCGCATCCAGATAGGCCGGAAAATGATGTAGATCGTTGTGCCCCGCGCCGTCAATGCGCAACAACTCGGCAGTAGGCCACAGGCGCTTCAAATGTTCGCTATGCTCGAAAGGAATGAGTTCATCGCGATCGCCGTGCACTAGAATCACTTTGTTCCTGATTTGCGGTAACCATTGATCGTTACTCAGCGGGTAACGCGATAAAAAACGTGGTACCCAAGAAAATTTTTCGTGGCCGAGTGTTTCTACGCTGAAGTAGGGCGAAACCAGAATGGTGAGATCGGGCTGCACATCGGCAGCCAGTTTTGCCGCAAGGCCCGAACCCAGCGAACGCCCATAAATCACCATCCGTTTCCCTGCGTAGGTGGGCGCAATGGCACCCCAGGCCGCTCGCACGTCAGCGTGCAATTGCGCCTCACTATCGATGGAGCCAGTGCTTTTTCCATAGCCGCGGTAATCGATCATAAATAAATCGTAATTGGCGTTGCGGTAGAAGTCGAGATCGGTGAACCAGGATTCCAGATTGCCTGCATTGCCGTGCAGAAAAAATACCAGCCCTTGCGGGTTTGGGTTGCGGAAATGCAGCGCTGAAAGCACCGCACCGGGGCGCACGATAGAAACTTCGCGGGTGTCCTCAAGCTGAAACCGGTGATCGGCGGGAAGAACGGTAGGGTAAAAAAGAAGCCGTTCCTGGCCAAAGTAAACGAGGGCCAGCAACCCCAGATATAACAATGCCACCAAGGCCAGCCCCCTTCCCGCGATTCGTAACAAATGGCGGGAAAAGGCAGGCGGATATTTCATGGAGAGTGTTTCAACTTATTCAGGGTTTCCCAAATAGTCACGCTTGCCCAGCTCCACGCCGTTATGACGCAGGATGGCGTACGCTGTCGTGGCATGAAAATGCACGTTGGGAAGCGCACGGTATAACAAAAACGACTGGCCCTTGAAGGTTAAAGGCGTGCCGTTCATGGGAATAACGATTTCGCATTCTTCCTGGCCATCGATTTGCGCGGGTTTGAGTGTGCTGATAAAAGTCAGGGTTTTATCGAGACGTGCTTTTAATTCGGCGAAGGTGGTTTCCGTATCTTCATGTTTTGGAATCTCGACGCCGGCCAGCCGCGCGCAAGCACCTTTCACCATATCCGAGGCAATCTGCACCTGGCGGCCCAGCGGGAACATGTCGGGGAACAATCGAGAATTGAGCAGCACCGACTCCTCGATTTTTCGGGCGGCAGCATGAGCGGCGGCCTTATCGAGAATGCCTTTCAGATTTTCGAGTGCCTTGCGGAAAACGGGGACGGAAGTTTGATAAAGCGAAATGGTCATGGGGATTCTCCTGTGTGGGGTTTTTATTCTAGCAGCGTACTGCTGGTGAGTTGAATATGGGTAAACAGAAGCAATGACGATGAAATACGTGGTTTTACAGATTATCTTGGGAAGATTTTTCAGAGTGATGACTCGAAATCGTCTGCGATTGCGAAGTTTTACGGCGGAAATTCCGCATTTCATCGCTTTCCGGTTTGCAATGTCCATTACAGCCGCTAATCTGCCGACATGTTGAATTATCTGTCGTTCCTCTCTCACCCATAAAGGAAAAAAACCATGAAAACCGAATTCACCAAAGCCAATCCGATGTTCGTTATCTCTTCGGCCATACTGATTACCGCCTTGATTGTCTGTGGTTTCAATACTGTGATCAAAAGTCAGGAAGCACGCGCAGCTGTCATCGTTACCAAAGCAGTCTCGGAAGTAAAAAATATCCGTAGCATCGCGCCATTGGTGGTCATGGCGAAACGCCTCGGCTAGATAGTTTGAATAAACGAAATATTAGTGGTTGGACAGAATAGGCGTAAAGCTCTGCGATAATCCCATCTACGATTTTGGTAAAGGGGGATTCGCATTATGGCGCTCAAACATCCAGCCTGGCCGCACGGCAAGGTTGTTTTTCTCGAACACACCTCACGCATTCTGGCCGATAACCCATTGGGCGACCCGGCGACCCGGCAAATTGCGCTATGGTTACCGCCCCAGTACGATCAGGGGCAGGCGCGAAAAGAAGGGGCCGGAAAACGCTTTCCCGTGTTTTACGCTCTGGCGGGGTATGCGGGCTCAGGTCTCTCACACATCAACTGGCGGAATTTTGATGAAAACCTCCCCGAGCGTGCGGCGCGATTGCTGCATGAAAAAAAGATGGGGCCGGCAATTCTCGTCTTCCCAGATTGTTTTACGGCGCTGGGAGGCAACCAGTACATCAATTCCAGTGCTATTGGTCACTATGCAGATTACCTGACGCAGGAAATTATTCCCTTTATCGACCGCGAATTCCGCACGCTGGCATCGCGTGAACATCGCGGCTGTTTCGGTAAATCATCTGGCGGCTATGGCGCCATGATTCATGGCATGAAATATCCCAAATATTGGGGCGCGATTGCCAACCATTCGGGCGATGCCTATTTCGATTTTGTTTATATGAACGACTGGCCGCGCACGCTCACTGAATTGATGAAGCACCGGCCGACAAAGCGCGAGCCCGGTGCCATCGACGTGCTGAAGCAGGAGAAAGGCGCGGCGACCGGCATGGACGACGGCCGGGTAAAAAACTTTCTCGATTACCTCTGGAAAAAGGAAAGGCCGACCGACGGCGAAATTCACGCGCTGATGATCGTTGCCATGGCGGCGACTTACGATACTGATCACAAAGCGCCGCTGGGGTTTCGCCTGCCGTTCAATCTGGAAACCGGTGAACTGCTTCCAGCGCGCTGGAAGCAGTGGCAAAGGCACGACCCGATCAATCTGATAACCAGGTACAAAGCCAATCTGAAATCACTCAAAGGGATCTATATCGATTGCGGCTGGCGCGACCAATACCAGATCCACTATGGGGCACGAATTTTGTCCAAGCGGTTGGCGCTAGCGGGTATCCAGCACGTGTACGAAGAATTCGACGATGCGCATTCGGGCATCGATTATCGATTGGAAACCAGTTTGCCGTTTTTATACCGCGCGCTGAAAGCATAAAAAGTAACGCTTAAATGAGGTAGGCGAATTTTTCGGCACATGGCAGGGCGGCCTTGCCATGACTCGCCAGTATTTTCCAAAAAGAAAACTTGCGCGAGTTACTTCAACACTTGAACCAGGTTGTTGAAATCGTCTGTCCACAATCGCCAACCGGGTTGCGGGGGGATCAGGAAGGTGGCATCGAGCAAGTCCGGCTTCAGCAACAACGATTTATCTTGCGTAAGCAGGATCCAGTCGCTGCTGGTTGCGCCGTCTGTATGACTTTCGTGAATCCACGCCACGTGCAATCCTTTGTTTTCCGCAATCATTTGTACGACCGGCTTTAAATCCAGAAACCGGTTTGATACATGGTAGGCGATGACGCCATCGGGTTTCATGTGACGCTGAAAAATATCGACCGCTTCACGCGTGATCAAATGCGTCGGGATGGAGTCGCTGGAAAAGGCATCGATGGCCAGCACATCAAAATCCTGTTTGGGTTCACGCTCCAGACTCAGGCGCGCATCACCGAGGACAATTTTTTTGCTGGCCGCGGAATCCGACAGGTAGGTAAATTCACGCAGAGCGATGTCCATGACCTGTGGATTGATTTCGTAAAAACGATAGGCGTCGCCTTTTTTGCCATAGGCCGCAATGGTGCCGGTACCCAGGCCAATGATGCCGATGTGTAGCGGTTGTCCGGGTTTCAGTTTTTGTTTTAATTGAATGGTTTTGCCAATGCCGGATGTTGTTTTGTAGTAGGTGGTGGGGGTGTACCGGTAGGCATCGGCTTGGAATTGGTCGCCGTGCAAGATGGCGCCATGCACCAATGAGCGCCGGCGGGTATCTTCATCCGGTTTTCCATATTGTTTTACGCGCAAGGTGCCATAGAAGTTGCGGCTCATGACGACCACATTTTCCCTGAATTCATGGATGGTGTAGCCCGTAGCTGTGGCTGTGAACAAGGTGATGGTAATACCCAGATAGGTCAGGGAAACATAGCGCTTCCCCCATGAAAGATAGGTGGCCATCGCGGCAAGCAATATTAGTGCTATCGCCAGTTCGAAATAGGCCGGCAGCGTCATGGGCGCCGCGATGCCAACCAGCAGCGCGCCCAAGGCACCGCCAATCGAAATCATCAAATAAAACGTGGTGAGAAAGCGGGGGGCTGGTTTCAGGTGCACCAATTCCCCGTGGCAAAACATGCAGGCTACGAATAATCCTGCGGAGAACAGGCCGATTTGCCAGTACAGCATGAAGTCAAGATCGTTGTCCGCCAATGTCCAGGCCATGGCGATGCCAAGCAAGGCGAGCAGGGGAATAAACAATGCACGCCGATACCAGCCGTTGCCATCAAAACAGAGGATAAAACTCAGCAGGTATAAAGCCAGTGGAACAATCCATAGCAAGGGAATCGAGGAAATATTCTGGGTGAGGTGATTGGAAATGGCCAGCAATAAAATAGAGCTCAAGCTGGCCAGTGCGATCCAGATCAGTTTGTCTTTGATTGTCGGCGGCGTATCGCTATCCGATAAACTTTCCGATAAGTCGGCGGGGCCAGTTGCGGCGGTAAAAGTGGACTGCCGGGATGGAATGGATAACCACGCGGATAAACCCGCCAGGATGCCAAACAAGATAAACCCGATCGACCACGCCATTGATTGCATGCGGGTTGTGAACCACGGTTCAATCAAAAAGGGATAGCCCAGCAAAGCCAGCATGGAAGCCAGGTTGGAGAGGGCAAACAATCGGTAGGGGTTCACGCCGGGGTAGCGCCGGGAAAACCAGACCTGAATCAGCGGGCTGGTTGTAGAAAGCAGGAAGTAGGGTAGTCCAATGGTGGCAAGAAGCAATAACAGGATGTGCAGGCTGGGGTTTTCGCTTCCCACCGGTTTCCAGGCTGCATCCGGGATGATGGGCAACAACAGAATGGCGGCGACGAGCAAGCCTGCGTGCGCCCAGCCCTGCGTGCGGGGGGTGGTTTTGCGCGATATCCAGTCGGAATATGCGTAGCCGGCCAGCAACGCACATTGAAAAAACACCAGGCAAGTCGTCCATACTGCGGCGCTGCCTCCAAACCACGGCAAAATTTGTTTGGCAATGATGGGTTGCAACAAAAACAATAGAAACGCAGAGACAAAAATAGTCAGGGCGTAAAGAATCATGAATATTCTTTCTACAGGGGTTGCTGCTGAGGAGCTCAGACAGCCAGATTCCTTAATTTAGGGGGAGTAAAGGCTTGTGCAGTCTGTTGCAATCAAAATCGATCTATCCCATTGGGCCAATCTGTCGAGCATTCAGTATTTGCCCCCGCCTACGCGGGGGCAGGACGCGGATGAACCTTAGGCATATCATGCTGCTGATGGTGCATTGGACGACAGCGATAAAAACGGAATCAAGCGTGGTGTATTCCTGTCGGCGCGTAACATCCCAGTTACCCAGCAAAATTTGCGGCAACAAAATCCCAGTTGACGATGCTCCAGAATCCCTTGAGGTAATTCGGGCGGCTGTTGCGATAATCGATGTAATACGCATGCTCCCATACATCGCAGGTGAGCAAGGGGGTCATGTTTTGCGTGAGCGGGGTGGCTGCATTGCTGGTGCTTTCAATCGACAGGGTGCCATCGGCTTTTTTAACCAGCCAGGCCCAGCCTGAGCCAAATGTGCCTGCCGCTTTGGCGTCGAATTGTTTCTGGAATTCCTCGAAACTTCCCCATTGCTTGTCTATCGCAGCGGCCAGTGCTCCACCGGGTTTGCCGCCTCCGCCAGCCGAAACCGGTTTAAGGCCAAGAAAATAAAAGTCATGATTCCAGATCTGCGCCGCATTATTGAAAATGGGGCCTGCCGGAGCTTTTTTGACCACGTCAGTCAATGACAAGGATTCAAACTCCGTGCCCTTTACCAGATTATTAAGGTTGGTCACATAGGTTGCATGGTGTTTGCCATAGTGATAATCAATGGTTTCGGGAGAAAGATGGGGAGCGAGTGCGTCACGACTATAGGGCAAAGAAATTTGCGAAAACATGTCAATACCTCTTTGGGATGGTGGGTTAATGTAGGGGGTGAAGGGGGTTAATTTTTAGTCTTCGAAAATCGGGCAGGGTTATCATTTAGCGGAGAGAAAGGAATGCAGGAAACAGGCTGATAACGTACTTGAAGTATATCAAGTTCCTCCACGCCCCCGGGTGCGTGCAATGTTACGGTATCGCCCTTGCGCGCCTTCATTAGCGCGCGCGCCAGCGGGCATACCCAGCTAATGTAGTTGCGCTTCAAATCGATTTCGTCCACGCCCACGATGGTGACGGTGTGCTCTTCCCCATTTTCCCGGGCATAGGTGACGGTGGCGCCAAAGAAAATCTGTTCAGCGTGCGCTGCATCGCGCGGAGTAGCAGGATCGACAATTTCGGCACTATCGAGCCGCTTGGTCAAAAAGCGGATACGGCGATCAATCTCACGCAAACGTTTTTTGCCATAGAGATAGTCGCCATTTTCGCTGCGATCTCCATTTGCTGCGGCCCAGGATACGATGGCAGTGATTTCGGGCCGTTCGTGATTTAAAAGATGCAGCAGTTCATCCTTTAATCGCTGACATCCACCCGGTGTGATGTAATTTTTCTGGCCAGATGGCAGGGGGGAGGCAAGCGCTTCGCTTTCATCTTCGGTTTCTGCATCCTGATCTTTGGTAAATGCCTTGCTCATTTTTTCATTTCGTGGTTTTGAAAAAACATCTGGGGTCAATGGATATTCAACGTCAGGCTATAACCTGCAGAATCCATTGTGACCCGTGCAAGCGCGCCAAAAGGAAGGGTGAGTTTGCGCGCGACGTGGCCAAACGGCAAGCCAGTCAGCACCGGGTATGGTAATTTTTCTTGCAGCGTTTCGATGACATGTTCCATTGAATAGGGAAAACGTCCTGGTTCTGGGTTGCAGTCGGTAAAGTTGGCTAGGATGAGTGCCTTTTGTTTTTGCAGAATGCCCGCGTGGAATAGCTGCATGAACATGCGCTCGATGGCATAGGGTTGTTCGGCAATTTCCTCGATAAACAAAATCCCGCCTTCGATGTCCGGCATGTAGGGTGTGCCAACAAGGTGTGTGAGCAGGGAGAGGTTGCTGCCCCAAAGCAATCCTTCGATGGCATTGGCAGCGTTATGTTGCACATCTGCAAAAAATCCGGCGGTTATCGGCTCTCCACGCACGACGGGCCAAAAATGTGCTTGCATAAATTGGTGATCAGCTTGTACTTCGGGTTTGTTATCGGTATCGCCAAAGTCAGTGGCGACGCCCGGCCCTGCAAAGGTGAGCAGGTTTGCTTTGGCCAGCGCGGCAAGATTGAAGGCAGTAAAGTCGCTGAATCCGACAAAAATTTTCCCCGAGTCACGCACACTTTGCCAATCAATGCGATGCAACAGCCGCGACCAGCCGTAGCCGCCACGGGCGATCATCATCATGTCAACGGATTTATTGGCTAGCAGGGTATTGAAGCCTGCCAAGCGCTCGTTGTCAGTACCAGCGAAATAACGCCATTGATTGGCAATATCAGGTGTACAGATCACGTGGTGCCCCTGTTTTTCCAGGGCGGCGATGCCAGCTGTAAGGCGAGGCATATTGACGACCCCGGAAGGAGCATAAACGCCAATTGTCGCTTGTAGCGGGAGCGGGCGCGGGCGTATTGGAGTGGACTTAATCAGAGGTTCCTCAGCGTAACGCTTGCGCATCAACTGCCGCCAAAGCGGTCATGTTGATGATGCGGCGCACGGTGGCGGTGGGGGTCAAAATATGCGCAGGCTTGGCAGCCCCCAGCAGAATCGGGCCAATGGTAATGCCACCTCCTGCCGCTGTCTTGAGTAGGTTGAACGATATATTCGCCGCATCCAGAGTTGGCATGATGAGCAGGTTGCAATCGCCTTTCACACGCGAATTGGGAAAAGCCACCTCTCGCACTTCCTGTGAAAGTGCCGCATCGCCATGCATTTCACCATCTATCTCAAGCTCAGGCGCGCGCTGGTTGATCAGCGTCAGGGCATCGCGCATTTTCATAGCAGAAGGTGCGTCGCTGGTGCCAAAACTGGAGTGCGACAATAAAGCTGCTTTTGGTGTCAGGCCAAAGCGGCGAATTTCCTCTGCGGCCAGCAAAGTCATCTCGGCAATTTGTTCGGGGGTCGGATCATGATTGACATAGGTATCACAAATGAATACGGTTCGCTTGGGCAGAATCAGCACATTCATTGCATAGTAGTTGTTGACGCCACTGCGGCGGCCGATAACCTGATCGATGTAATGCAGATGCAGTGAGTGGGTGCCAAATGTGCCGCAAATCATGGCATCGGCATCGCCCTTACAAATCATCATGGCGCTAATCAGGGTTTGACGACGGCGCATCTCGATTTTGGCGTAAGTCTGTGAGACGCCGCGGCGTTCTGTAAGCCGGTAATAAGTACTCCAGTAATCGCGATAACGCGAGTCCCATTCCGGGTTAATGATTTCAAAATCCTTGCCCGGTTGCAGGCGCAAGCCGAATTTCTCGATACGTTTTTCGATGATGACTGGGCGGCCTACCAAAATCGGCTTGGCCAGTTTTTCATCGATGATGACTTGAACGGCACGCAGAATGCGCTCATCCTCGCCTTCGGCATAGGCCACGCGTTTGGGGTCTGCTTTGGCCTTGGAGAAAACTGGTTTCATGATGAGCCCGGAGGAGTAGACGAACTCGTTTAAGCGGTCAGCATAAGCCACCCAGTCGGTAATGGGACTGGTGGCGACACCGCTATCCATGGCGGCTTTGGCTACCGCTGGTGCGATTTTTACGATCAAACGCGGATCAAACGGGCGCGGAATCAGGTATTCCGCACCAAAACTGCTGATTGGCTCGCTGTATGCAAGAGCCACAATGTCCGATTGTTCGGCTTGAGCGAGTTCGGCGATGGCATTAACAGCGGCCAGCTTCATGGCTTCGTTAATGGTTGTAGCACCGACATCCAGCGCACCGCGAAAAATAAAAGGAAAACAAAGGGCGTTGTTAACCTGATTGGGATAATCCGAGCGGCCTGTGGCGATAATGGCATCGTCGCGCACTTCGCGTATCTGTTCCGGCAAAATTTCCGGCGTGGGATTGGCCAGTGCCATGATGATGGGGCGAGCCGCCATACGCTTGACCATCTCCTGTTTCAATACTCCTGCTGCTGATAAGCCAAGGAATATATCGGCATTGTCGATGACTTCACCCAAAGTTCGTGCTGGCGTTTCCTTTGCATAACGGGCCTTGTTGGCATCCATTTCTTCCTTGCGACCCTGATAGACCACGCCAGCAATATCGGTGACGGTGATATTCGACATTTTTACCCCTAATGCCACCAGCATATCCAGGCAGGCGAGGGCAGCTGCGCCAGCGCCAGAGGCCACCAGTTTTACGCTATCGATGGGTTTGCCAACTACTTGCAGTGCATTGATCATGGCTGCACCCACAATGATGGCAGTGCCATGCTGATCATCGTGAAAAACCGGAATTTTCATGCGTTCACGCAGCTTGCGCTCGACATAAAAGCATTCTGGCGCTTTGATGTCTTCCAGGTTAATGCCACCAAAAGTCGGCTCAAGCGCGGCGATGATATCCACCAATTTGTCAGGATCGCGCTCGTTTATTTCGATATCGAATACATCAATCCCAGCAAATTTTTTAAACAGAACACCTTTGCCTTCCATCACCGGTTTGGCAGCGAGCGGGCCAATATTTCCCAGCCCCAGTACCGCCGTGCCATTGGTGACCACTGCAACCAGATTGCCGCGCGAGGTGAGATGTCGTACCTCTGTCGGGTCGCGGACGATTTCCTGGCAGGCCGCTGCGACGCCGGGCGAATAAGCCAAAGCCAGGTCGCGCTGGGTAGCCAGGGGTTTGGTAGGAGTGACTTCTATTTTGCCGGGTGTTGGCTTGCGGTGGTATTCGAGCGCGGCTTGTTCGATATCAGTTAGCATTTTTATATGTGGAATCAGCCTGAGTCGACCGTCCCATCTCCTCTGGAAAACTGTTTTTTAAGTTTAACACGAGGGTCAGCCTGACTTAAGCCCATAAAGCCAACCTCTAATGTCCCCCATCGGGTATCTGCACATCCCTCGCCTTTAGGTGAGGGCATGTTTATTCTGAACTGGCAATAAGGCTGGCATTTCCGCCTGCAGCTGCTGTATTCACGGTGAACGTTCGCTCATTGGCAAAGCGGAACAGGTAATGCGGGCCTCCTGCTTTGGGGCCGGTTCCAGATAGGCCTTCACCGCCAAACGGTTGTACACCCACTACTGCGCCGATTTGATTGCGGTTGACATAAATATTGCCTACCCGTGCCCGCGCGCGAATCGCCTGTACGGTTTCTTCAATGCGGCTATGTATGCCCAGCGTCAAGCCATAACCGCTGGTATTGATAGCATCGACCATTTCCAGGAGTTTATCGCCTTCAAACGGCAGCACATGCAAAATGGGGCCAAATACTTCACGCGAGATGGCGTCAAAGCGCGGGATTTCAAAGGCGCAGGGGGCAAAAAAATACCCTGGTGGAATATTACGCGGCAACGCAGCCTGCCCAATCAGGCGGTAGCTGGTGGCCATATTATCGCGGTGTGCTTTCAGCATGTCGATGGCTTGCTGGTCGATTACGGGTCCGATATCGGTGTCGAGATTGGCAGGGTCGCCGATGTGCAGCTCATTCATGGCACCATTGAGCAGTTTGGCAATGCGTGGATAAATATCTTTTTGCACGCAAAGAATACGTAACGCGGAGCAGCGTTGCCCGGCGCTGTTGAAGGCAGAAGTCAAAACGTCGGCAATCACTTGTTCAGGCAAGGCAGAGGAATCAGCGATCAGCGCATTTAATCCTCCGGTTTCAGCGATAAACGGAATCAATGCGCCGTTACGTGCAGCGAGTTGGCGATTGATGATCTGCGCGGTATCTGTGCCCCCAGTAAAGGCAACTCCGGCAATGCGGGGATCAGCCACCAGACGCGCGCCGACGGTTTCGCCGCGCCCCGGAAGCAAGCTGATAGCCGCGGCGGGCATGCCGGCTTCCAGTAGCAATTGAACGGCTTCGCTGGCGATGAGAGGCGTTTGTTCTGCAGGTTTGGCCAGAACGGCATTGCCGGCCGCGAATGCAGCGGTAATCTGGCCCAGAAAAATGGCCAGTGGAAAATTCCATGGAGAAATACAAACAAAAAGTCCACGGCCGTGCAAATTTAAGTGGTTGCTTTCGCCAGTTGGGCCGGGCAGGAGTTGGGGGTCGACAAAATGCTGGCGTACTTGCTGCGCGTAGTAACGGCAAAAATCTACCGCCTCGCGTAGTTCTCCCAACGCATCGGGCAGAGTTTTGCCGCCTTCGCGTACCAGCAACGCCATGAACAATCCCCGCCGCGCTTCCAGCAAATCTGCTGCGCGATCCAGAATGGCTGCGCGTTCGCTTGCATCAACGCCTTTCCACTGCGAACCCGTATCCAGTGCTTGTTCGATGACGTCGTTGCTTACCTCTTCCACCGAGCCAATACGTAATTTGTGAGCAGGATTGACGCAGTCGGTCGCTTGCCCCGGATAGCGGCGCGCGTTTACGATGGCTTGCGCATGCCAATCGGTGCGGGCGAGTGGGGCTGCCATTTCGGCGAATAAGGTTTCAGTGGCATGAACGTCGGCGAAGCTGAACCCCGCGGAATTGCGTCTTTCCATGCCAAACAAAGCTGCTGGAAGCGGAATGCGCGGATTGCTCTTTTCGTTGTTTGAAATGCAAATAGAAACCGGATCGGCAATCACCTGTTCGATCGATATGGCAGGATCAGCGATGCGATTTACAAAAGAAGAATTCGCGCCATTTTCCAGCAAGCGTCGCACCAGATAAGGCAACAAATCTTCATGGCTGCCTACCGGCGCATAGACGCGGCACGCCGCGCCATGGGCGGCCAGTACTTCAGCATAGAGTTCCATGCCCATGCCATGCAAACGCTGGAATTCGAAAGCGCTAGCTTTCCCGGCGCGCTCAAGAATGGTGGCCACCGTATGCGCATTGTGCGTTGCAAACTGGCAGTAAAAATGCTGGGGGTGCGATAGCAGTCTGGCAGCGCAGGCCAAGTAAGACACATCGGTATTGGCCTTGTGTGTAAATACCGGGTAGCCTGATAGGCCCTGCATTTGTGCACGTTTGATTTCCGTATCCCAGTACGCGCCTTTTACCAATCGCACCATGATGTGGCGCCCCTGTTCTTCAGCCAATTGCTGCAGCCACTCAATGACGGGCAGGGCGCGTTTTTGGTAAGCCTGTACGGCAAGGCCGAATCCTTCCCAGTTTTTCATGGCGTCGGATTGAAAAACATGGGCAAAGAGTTCCAGAGAAAGCTCCAGGCGCTCGGTTTCTTCCGCATCCAGCGTGAGGCCAATGCCACAGGCCCGTGCCTGCTCGGCCAGTTGTTGCAATCCGGGAAGCATTTCCTTGAATACGCGTTCACGTTGTGCCCATTCATAACGAGGATGCAGTGCAGATAACTTGATCGAAATGCCTGGCGCTTCAATGACGTGTTGACCCGGTTGCACGTGTTTGGAAATGGCAGCGATTGAATCCTGGTAAGCCTTGAAATAACGTTCGGCATCATCCCTTGTCACTGCGGCTTCACCCAGCATATCGAAAGAGTGCCGGTACTGTTCCTGTTCACCTGAAGTTGAGCGTTTTAGCGCATCTGTAATATCGCGACCCATGACGAATTGCTCGGCCATCAGTTTCATGCCCTGGCGCAAGGCCGCTCGCACGATAGGCTCACCCATGCGATTGGCCAGCCGCCCAAACCAGCCCCCGATGTCGGCAAAATCTGCAGGTTCCACCGAAACCAGTTTGCCGGTCAGCATCATTCCCCAAGTGCCGGCATTGACCAATAAAGAATCGCTTTGCCCCAGATGGCGTTTCCAGTCGCCTTGGGCAAATTTGTCCTTGATCAATTTATCTGCAGTCGTTGCATCGGGAATGCGCAATAACGCTTCGGCTACGCACATCAACAGTACGCCTTCGCGTGAAGAAAGGTCGTATTGCTGCAAAAAAGATTGTATGCCGGCATGCTCCTGCTGTCGGCCGCGCACCGCTTCTACCAATTGGCGCGCACTTGCATTGACGCGCGCCTGTGCATCCTGCGAAAGTTGCGCCAAAGGAAGCAGCGTGTCGAGCGTGCATGATTCATTGGCCAGGAAGGTCTGACGCAAAGGGGAAAATGAGGGGAAGATGGGCATAAATGAAAAATTAAATGGAATAAGATAGTAGTGCTAACTGTGTTATTGGCTCATGCCAAATTTATTTGGCTAATCTGGATCAATGTGCAAGTTTGCCATCTTTTATAAAACTCAGGCCCGATTAATAGATGAAATCAATCAAAATTGAAATCAGTTTTACCGAAAACATAGTCAAACAGGCAGCATGTCTTTATATATACCGCGGCTTGGGGCCAGGCAGTTTTGTCGCGATGGCATTGCTGCTGCTCGCAGCACTCTATTCATTTTTTGCTGGCGAAAGAGGGGTAATCACCGGCATTTTCGTCGGGGCTTCCCTGGTACTTTCTCTGCTCGTAATGAGTGTTTATTTTTTTCATTACCGACGAGGATTGGCTACGTTGCGCCGCATGCAAGTTCCACATGCAGTGATTGAATTAACGGATGCCGAATTTCGTGTGACCAGCCAAGCCGGCACATTTGCAACCGGCTGGGCGACATTTTCCGAACTTTGGCGTTTTCAGGATATATGGCTTTTGCTCCTGGGGCCGGGCCAATACATAACCTTGCCTGTTGAGAACCTGACGAATGAAGCTCAGAATTTTATTATTCGTTGTTTTGGCAGCACGGGCCGAAAGATCAAGTAGCTTATTCAGATTTTTTCAATAAAAAGTAGGCTGTGTCCCTAAAGATTAATCCAGATCAAAATAGCAGCCAATGTGAGAGCCGCTTTGTACATAACGGCGGTCTTATCATAATGTGTAGCGATCCGCCGATATTAGACTTCTTTGAGACGGCCAAATAAACGCTCTACCGCATTTCGCTCCGTATGTATGGGTGTCGTAAACAATGGGTTCACGGTGGTTTTTGCGCCCCGGAATCACGGGAATCGTTCCGCGTGCCTATAGCCATGCCCGAAACCCGTCACTGTCACACCCTCGATCTGTAATCAATCTGCAATCAGGTAGTCCAATTCTAATAATAGATAAGGGCAATTTAAGCCACGCCTTCCAATACCTGCACATCGACGGTGGCCCCTGCCTCGACATTGCCGGTTTGATCGGATAGCACGATAAAGCAGTTGGCGTCGGACATCGATTTGAGTATGCCCGAACCTTGCTCGCCAGTCGTGCGTACTTTCCATATGTTCTGCTCGAGGTAAAGCACGCCGCGCTGAAATTCAGTGCGCCCCGGCGCTTTTTTGATGGCTGTGGTACACACTGCCCTTAATAAAGGCTGGATTGGCAAGGGATGAACGCCTTGCAAGGTGAGCAGGGCATCGCGTACGAATTGATAAAAGGTCACCATGACCGATACGGGATTGCCAGGCAAGCCAAAAAAATGCGCCTCGCCGATCCGGCCATAGGCTAAAGGGCGGCCTGGCTTCATGGCGATTTTCCAGAACACGACTTCGCCCAGTTTTTGCAACAATTGCTTCACAAAATCGGCTTCGCCGACCGAGACGCCGCCAGAAGTGATGACAACATCGGCGATTTCGCTCGCGTCGCGAAACGCTTTTTCCAGGTGCGCGGGATCGTCGCGAATGACGCCCATGTCGATAGCCTCGAGGCCAAGATTCGCCAGCATGCCGTGCAGCGTGTAGCGATTGGAGTCGTAGACCTGGCCTTCACCAAGAGGTTGGCCGATGGAAACCAGCTCGTCGCCCGTGGAAAAATAGGCGATCCGCAATGGCCGGTAGACACTGACTTCGCCAATACCGAGCGAGGCAATCAATCCCAGTTCGGCTGGGCGGATAATGCGGCCCCTCGCCAAGGCGACTGTGCCTGCCTTCAGGTCTTCTCCGGCTGCGCGAACGTTTTGGCCTTTGTGGATACCCGGTGAAAAGATGATGGTTTTCACCGCAGCCTGCACTCGTTCCTGCATGACCACGGTATCGCATCCTTCTGGTATGACGCCGCCGGTAAAAATGCGCACGCATTTTCCTTGAACAACCATGCCACTGAACGGAATGCCGGCAAAACTGCTGCCGATTTCAGTCAACGTAGTACTGCCGCTGGGGTGAAGGTCGGCAAAACGCAGCGCCCAGCCGTCCATGGCGGAATTGGTATGTGCGGGCACATCGAATGGCGAAACAATATCCTGCGCCAGCACCCGACCCAATGCGGAACGAATTGGCAGACGGGCTATTCCGGTCACGGGAGCGAGAAAGGTGTGAATAAATTCGCGTGCCTTGGCAACCGGCATGGAATTTGGATCGTAGTCGTCTGCACAGGAAGCCTGAGTGATGGAGAGGGAGGGGGTCATGATTTGTTTAGTGGGATAGATTGTTTTGGGCTGATTGTACCGTCAGCATTTGCTGCGAAGTGGGGAAATCAGTCGGACCTTTTTTCCAAAGACTCCAATTCCTGAATTGTATTGATATTGGCAAATGCTGTTTCTTCACCATCGAACGCAACTTCGGCCGTCGTCAAGGTGGCGTACCATTTATCGATTTTGCGCTGCCCGGAAGCGAGGAATTGCTGTAAATGCGGCGCCAGATCGCAACGGGTAAGACAAAAAACAGGATGAACCTGACTGCCTGTTTTTGCCACCGCCACATCGGCTTGCTGTGCAGTGAGTGCCGCATGCATGCGTATCACCAAATTAGCAGGCAAAAAGGGCGAATCGCACGGCGCGGTGACAATGAGCGAATGCGTAGCGGCCTGCATCCCAGCATATAGTCCCGCCAGCGGTCCCGCGAACCCATCAATGCTATCGGCGACGACCGGATAACCGAACGCCCTATAACATGCGATGTTGCGATTGGCATTAATTAATAGTTCATTTACCTGCGGCGCCAGCCTTTGCAAGACGTGCTCGACCATGGGCATGCCGCGAAAGAGTTGCAGCCCTTTATCGATCTCGCCCATGCGCGTGCCGCGCCCCCCCGCGAGAACCAGGCCGGTGATCAAGCTCATTCGGGGCACAAGGCAGGATGATCGTTTGGGGCGCTACTCTGGGAAGAGGCTGAATTTACAAATCGCTCGCTCCCTGTAAACAACAAGTAATGGGTGTTGACCGCACGGCCAATCATGGTCATGCCGACCCTTTGAGCAATGTCGTAACCCATCTGGGTTAGCCCCGAGCGCGACACCAGGAAAGGGATACCCATTTGCGCAGCCTTGATGACCATCTCCGAGGTCAGGCGTCCGGTGGTGTAGAAAATTTTGTCGCTCCCGTCCACGTCCTCCAGCCACATCCAGCCTGCGATGGCATCGACAGCATTATGTCGGCCGACATCTTCGACAAAGTTGAGTATCTCCGCGCCCGTTTCTCCGTTGCGAGCCAGGGCGCAACCGTGTACGGCGCCAGCCTGTTTGTAAATCGATTCATGCAGACGCACCTGGTCGAGCAGGTCGTAGAGCGTACTCTGACTCAACTGCACGTCGGCAGGTAGCGCAAGGGTATCGATTTCCGCCATTAAGTCGCCGAATACGGTGCCTTCGCCACATCCTGTGGTTTTGGTACGCTTTTGCATTTTTTCGTCGAGGTTTTTGAGTCCGTTTTTGGTGATGACCGAACAGGCATTGACTTTCCAATCAACTTGCACGGAAACGATCTCCGACAATGATTCCACCAGTCTTTGATTCCGCAGATAGCCGATCACTAGCGCTTCCGGTGCGGCACCCAGCGTCATGAGGGTGAGAATTTCGCGCTTGTCGACGTAAAGCGTCAGCGGATATTCACCCGCGATGGGAATATCCCGAATGCACCCATTTTCATCGCGCGCCTGGACATTGAATGTCAAGGGGCGGGCTGCGTGGGTGAGTTGAGGGCGGTAATATTCCATGTGCCTGTTCAGGGGGGTTTGATAGCTTCGCGCAACCAGACGAGCAGCGGGTATAAATCTTCAAAACGCGTGGCGATGTCGGCGGCCAAATCCCCAGTCTTGCGCTTTTTCAGATTGATTTCGAGAAAACCGAAAAAGTGACGGTTTTTGATCTGCTCAATGTGGGGGTGGTCTGCACCGTAGCCTTTGGGCGGGCGCTGTAAGCGCCCTTCGTCAGAGATGCCGCCATAGGTCTCGTTAAAGCGCTTGTTTTTGAGTACGCGCTCCAATTTTTCCGGATGTGCGGTAATAAAATCGCGAATTTTCTTCAAGGTATCCGGTTCGGGCATATAGACGCCGCCGCCCATTCCCAGAATGCCCCGTTCGTCGATTTGAAAATAGTATCCCGGTACAGCTTTGTGGTCTTTACGCTCGCCGATCATGGCGGAGAAGCGAGTTTTATAGGGCTCCTTGTTTTTGGAAAAACGCACGTCGCGATAAATGCGGAATAAGGATTTTTTCGCTTCGACATGGGTAATAAGTTTATCGAACTGCGAGATGCGCTGGATGATCGTTGCGACCAGTTCGGTGAATTCTTCACGCAAAAGGTCGTAATGCGGCTTGTTGTGTAGAAACCACGGGCGATTGTTGTTTTCCGAAAGCTCCTTCAAGAACTGAAGTAAAGCCGGTAGGGATAAGGGTGGTTTTGCAGCGCCATCCGTAGAAGGTTTGGCGGGATGCGTTTTTTTTATCATGGTGTCTATCCTCCTATAAAACTCATTTCCACTTTTTGACTTGCAGCCGTTTCACGGGTGCGAATTTCAGAATAGCGATCCGCGCGCTGCTGCCAGATGGTGCCGAGGGCATGGCGCAATTCCTCATCTGTGCCGTTGTGCCTTAGCAACGACTTTAAATCGGTGCCTTTGCCGGCAAACAGGCAGGTGAACAGTTGACCGTCGGTCGACAAGCGGGCGCGCGTACAGGTGGAACAAAAGGCCTGCGTTACGCTGGAAATCACCCCGATTTCGCCTGCTTTTTCGCTGCTGGCAGCTTGATCGCGGTAGCGCCAGCGTTCGGCGACTTCGCCGGGGTAGTGAGCTTCGACCGGCTCAAGCGGCAAGACGGCGTGGATGCGCTGCACGATTTCCCTGCTGGGTACCACATCGTCCATACGCCAGCCATTGGTGGCCCCTACATCCATGAATTCGATAAAACGTAGAATGTGGCCGGAGTTTTTGAAATGTCTTGCCATCGGCACAATTTCTTGATCGTTCACGCCCCGTTTCACAACCATATTGATTTTGATGGGGTCAAGTCCAACAGCCGTGGCGGTTTCGATAGCCTCCAATACTTGGGCGACGGGAAAATCGACATCGTTCATGGCCCGAAAAGTGGCATTGTCCAGCGAGTCGAGCGAGACCGTGATGCGTTTCAGCCCGGCATTTTTCAGTGCGCGTGCCTTGGCTTTTAGTGCGGAGCCGTTGGTGGTGAGTGCGATATCGATACCCGGCAATTGCGTGGCCAGCATCTCAATGAGATGTTCAATACCTTTGCGTAGTAACGGCTCCCCGCCGGTTAGGCGGACTTTTTCCATCCCAAGTGAGCGCGCAATTTTGGCCACGCGCACAATTTCTTCAAACGTCAATAATTCGCGGTGAGGCAGAAATTGATAGTCGGCACCGAAAACTTCCTTGGGCATGCAGTACGTACAACGAAAATTGCAGCGATCGGTGACCGATATGCGCAGATCGCGGAACCGACGGCCCAGTTTGTCTTGCAAATCTGCCGGGTTTTGGGGAACGGAAAGCGCAGCGGCTGCGCCCGCGGGAGAGGACAGCGGTAAAGGCGAGGGCCGGTTTGGCGCTCGCATATCATGCAAGGGAATAACCATTTTGCTCATTTCGCTAGCATAACAATCTTCAGCGGTGATGCGTTATACAGTTGTGGAAAATTATTTTGCTGTAGCCTTGAATCAATCTACCGCTTTTTACTTGCGCAGCTGGCTC
The DNA here is from genome assembly GCA_964598005.1 of uncultured Burkholderiales bacterium. Lineage (GTDB taxonomy): Bacteria > Pseudomonadota > Gammaproteobacteria > Burkholderiales > Usitatibacteraceae > CAZRAL01. The sequence goes on along the minus strand of CAZRAL010000006.1, from coordinate 30,688 downwards.
TCCGATGCGATGATGTACTTACAGGGCACATTAAAAAACTCTTGTCATCCATCATTCACAACAAATTCAAGAGTAATACTATGAATTTAAGGAATCTCTGAATAAATCCTCCATGAGCCGCGTATTGACAAGAATAGTCCAGATTCAAGGCATCGTAGTTGGCAACATCGGCAGGTCGAATCCATTGATACGAAGCCAAGGAGGCCCCGGCGTAGCGATAGCCTCGCGCAGCACAGGCCGCGAAGTCGGGGCCATCGCCTTGCCTTTCGAGTCGCATCCAAAGGCACTGAGTCCTCAGTGCCTTTGCAACCTGCTCTGCCTACGGAAAGGTAGGCAGAAGATGGGCTATTCTGGTCAAAACCCGCATGGGGTCCCGCAAGCCTCTGGCTTGCCGTGGGCAGGCTGGCGCAGTTGTCAAATGTGCGGGCGGTCTGCAGCGTTGCAGCCACGTTTGCTGCGGCTAGATGTTCCGCTACGGGGGCGCCCCCACGCACTTCGTGCGCGGAACCTGCTACCCCCTTCGTGGCTGCTGACCATTCGCTGCGCACCGCGCCGTGCACTCCATCCCGGAAAACCGGGCGCGCGGCCATGTGTAGCTTAATCAGAGGTTCCCTAATTATTTAGCAAAGCAACATTTTCCCGGTGAAGCGCATGTCATACATGAATCATCAGACTATCGCAGGCATTATTGGCAATACGCCCATGGTGCGGCTGCAACGCATTCCGGGGGCCACGTCAAATACGCTTTTTGCCAAGCTGGAGGGAACCAACCCTGCCGGCTCGGTAAAAGATCGCCCCGCCATGTCGATGATCAGCCGGGCTGAGCAGCGGGGCGATATCAAGCCTGGCGATACATTGATCGAAGCAACCAGCGGCAATACGGGGATTGCCCTGGCTATGGCCGCTGCGGTCAAAGGCTACAGAATGGTACTGGTTCTACCCGAAAACCAAAGCATGGAACGCCGCCAGACCATGCGGGCCTTCGGGGCAGAATTGATTCTCACCCCACAGAGCGCGGGGATGGAGGGTGCACGCGATCAAGCTGAACAGATTCGCCGCGAGCGTGGGGGATGGATACTGGACCAGTTTGCCAACCCCGATAACCCGCTGGCGCACTACGTTGGAACTGGCCCGGAAATCTGGCGCGATACACAAGGCAAAATCACTCACTTCGTTGCCACGATGGGCACCACAGGAACGATAATGGGAGTTTCGCGTTTTCTGAAAGAAAAAAATCCGGATATTCAGGTCATTGGGGTGCATCCAGCAGACGGGGCGAGCGTACCGGGCATCCGAAAATGGCCGGAACCTTATCAGCCGAAAATTTTTGATCGAGCACGGGTAGACCATATTCTGGAAGTCACTCAGGAAGAATGTGAGGAAATGGCGCGGCGCATGGCGCGTGAGGAAGGCTTGTTTGCCGGGGTTTCCTCCGGTGGCGGGTTGGCGGCGGCCCTGCGAATTTCCGCAAAAAATCGCGATGCGGTCATTGTTTACATTGTGTGCGACCGTGGCGACCGTTATTTGTCTACCGGCGTGTTTCCTGCTTGAGCCAGCAAAATTTGGAATAGATTGCGACTGACCCATGACACCCATATTGGTATTCGATATTGAAACCATTCCCGACGTAACGGGATTGCGCAAACTGCATGAGTTTGACGCTAAGATCACCGATGCGGACGTGGCCGAATTTGCTTTTCAGCGTCGCCGTCAAGCGAGCGGCAGCGATTTTTTACCGCACCATCTGCAGCGTGTGGTCGCCATCTCCTGTGTATTGCGCGCCGATGAGGGGCTACGCGTGTGGTCACTGGGCAAGAGTGACGATACAGAAGCCACGCTGATTCAGCGTTTTTTTGATGGCATCGAGCGCTATACGCCCCAGCTTGTTTCCTGGAATGGCGGAGGATTCGATTTGCCCGTATTGCATTACCGGGCGCTAATCCATGGGCTGACCGCGGCAAAATATTGGGATATGGGCGAAGACGATCGTGATTTCAAATGGAATAATTACATCGGGCGTTACCATACGCGGCACATGGATTTGATGGATTTGCTGGCGATGTATCAGCCGCGCGCCAATGCCCCACTGGATGCGATGGCGCAACTATGCGGATTTCCCGGAAAATTGGGCATGGATGGTGCGCAGGTATGGGCAGCCTATCAACGTGGCGAAATCGAGGCCATCCGCCATTATTGCGAAACAGATGTCATGAATACCTATTTGCTTTTTTTGCGTTTTCAGAGCCTACGCGGCGCGCTTGACAAGGCCGCATACGACGCTGAGATTGCTGTGGTCAAATCATTTTTAGCGGATAACGCCGAACTTGAATATTGGAAGAAATTTGCGGAGATATGGCAGTGTTAAATCGTTTTGCGGTTGAAGAGTGCAACCAATTTTCGGGAAAACATAGAGGGAAGTTTTTGCATGTTGATGCATAAAAATAATAAAACAGTATTAGTACTTCAATCAGTATTTATGCTTTCTGGCATAGCTGCCATTATTTATCAGGTGGCATGGCAGAGAATGCTGTTCAATTATTTTGGTTCCAATTCAGAAGCTACAACTACTATCGTTGCGGTATTTATGCTGGGTATTGGGCTTGGGGCATTGGTTGGAGAATATATTGCAACATGCATACACAATGCGCGTATCGGAGTATTTTGTTTTGCTATGGTCGAATTGCTGATTGGTGGCTATGGAGCACTATCGCCAGTCTTGTTGGAAAGTGCGAGCCATTTTTTTATTTCAGTTCCACAGGGGTTAACCCTGATCATCGCAGTAGGCGCTTTACTTCTGGTTCCCACTTTTGCTATGGGAGCTACTCTGCCAATTCTGATTCGTGTTTGCAGTTTAAATGGAGAAGAGTTACGTAAGAATGTAAGTGGTTTGTATGTAACCAATTCGATTGGAGCCGCGATCGGAGCAATTTTGTGTATTTTGGTGCTGTTCCGATATTTAGGCCTTACTTATACACTATATGTTGCCAGTGCCATCAATTTTTGTGTGGTGATCATTGTGATGGCTTTGGGGCAGAGACACCAATCTGCTCAGGTTGCGGCAGAGAAGGAAAGCTCTTCGACCAATGAATGGGGCTGGCAAACGGCGGGCATATTCTCTTTTCTGATGGGGTTCGTTTCTCTAGGAGCAGAAATGATTGGCATGCGTTTATACTCGTTTGTCAATCAGGGGCGAGCTGGTTCGTTTGGTACTGCCCTTGCCATTTTTTTGTTTGGGTTGGCAATGGGCAGTGCCATGCAAGGAAGGCAAAAGAAGCAAAAAAATGATCCCGTAGCAGGAGCGGTTACATCGATAGCCTGGTTTGCTGTAGTTTGCCTGTTGGGTGCTGGCTGTATTTCCTGGGTGGCTGGTTACTCAGGTGATGCGACACTGACTTCTGTTGGTATCCTGACTGTGCTGTTTAGTTTAGGCTACTTTGGTGCTCGCACTTTGCCGGTTGCGGTTACTTTTTTACGAACAGACGATGCTCCCCGGGTTGGACGAGTCTATTCCCTGAATATTCTTGGCTGTGTATCGGGAACGATCGGAATTGGTTTTTATGCCACCGATTTATTGCATACACATCAAATATTGCAACTCATAAGCGTGTTGAGCTTATTGTGTTTGTTACTGCTGCTGCTTACAGCACGGAGCGCGCGCCAATATTGGATGCAGGTAAGATTACCGGGCATTTTAGTACTTGCTGGACTGTTAGGCGCACCTTTGCTGTACGCGGCATGGCTACCCAGATTGCAGCATCTTGTCCCAATTGATGCTGAACGCGCGGGTAAAGAATTTGTATTTGAAGGGCGCTCTGGAATAGCAATACTTAGTTGTCCAGAGGTCAAGTGGAGTTGTACTGTTTGGGGTGGTGGTGCCTACGATGGCAAATTAAACACCGATCCTTTTGTGGACACAAATGGTATTTTCAGGCCAATTGTTGGGTTGGCTACGCACACCAAGCCAGAGCGGGTATTGGTTATAGGCTTGTCTGCCGGGGCCTGGACGAAAGTCATTCTCGCTGATAAACGAGTCAAACAGGTCGATGCTATTGAAATATCGACCATGTACCGGGACATGATTGCATTTAATCCTGTTACTCAGGGCATTCTTAAGGATCCCCGTTTTCACCTTTATATCGACGATGGGCGCCGTTGGTTAAAAAATAATAATACCCAACCGTACGATTTGATTGTCATGAATACCACGTTTCACTATCGCGAAGGAATTTCCTCTCTGCTTTCAATGGAATTTTTTCAGTTGGCCACTTCCCGGTTGCGCGAGGGAGGGAGCTTGTTATTAAACGCGACAGGATCAAAGGATGTCTGGGCTACTGCATTATGGGCATGCAAAAAATCCTGGTTGATTGGGAATAATGTACTTTGTACAAGCGATCCCCATTATCAATTTTCTCCTGAAAGTGTGGCGGAGAATTTGATCTTTAACACAATTTTTGCAGATAAAAGCCAATCCACGCTTTATTCCTGGAGTAGAAAAAATTTTCCCAAGGAACTTTCTTTGGAAATAGTCAAGCCAGGTCAGGTGGTAACCGATAACAATATGCGGACTGAATATGGTTTGGCGGATTAAGAGAAATATTTGGGTTTACATTAAAAGTGTTGCGACCATAAAAATATTAAGAAATGTATGTTTGTCTATCAGTTTTTTGCCCGTATTGTTGTGTCTAGAAATGACTAGTTATCCCGACATTGGCGGGAAGTTTTTATATGCGTGTTTTGCCTTATTTTTTTTGAATACAGTTTATCTCTTAGCTAGAACGCGCCGGGGCTATTTCACCCTGCTTTTTGTTGCTGGCTGGTTCGGTTGGATTTTTTTGTTTTTGCTGGTGGAATTTCGCGGAGTCCCATTAAGTATTTTTACTGTAGTTGCGCAGACAACTTTCCAGGAAGCGATTGCATTTTTATCACTGCATCAGGCTTGGGGCCTCCTTTTTGCAATCGTTCTATTCGGTGTTATGGGTGTTGTGGTTATTTGGAAAACAACAGAAAAAACAAAACTCTATTCATGGTATCAGCGTGGTTACAGCATCTGCTTTATTTTTGTGATGCTGGCGATAATGATATGGAATGATTTTCCCGATGATCGATCTGCTCCCCCCTCTCCTGCATCGGCAGAAATTTCATCGCAAATTTATCCCCTGTTTTTTCTGAACGGATTTTTGTCATTGGCGACGCAGATGGCATATGGCGCAGATCATGCCACTGTTGCATGGAATTCAAAACGTCCGCTCGATAAAGAGATGGAAACCTATGTTCTTGTTATTACCGATGCCTCATTAAGTACCGCATGGCAACTCAATGGATACAAACGGGCAACCTCTCCCAGACTTGCGCAGTTGGATAAGACTGAATACCTGAATTTTCCTCATGCTTATGCAGGCGCCAATCTAACCGCGGTCGCTGTGCCGCTTATTCTGACTGGAACAGCAGCTGAAAATTATAAGCAAATACATACAAGACCAAACCTGTTTGATCTTTTCCGTGAACAGGGTTTCATTACGTGGTGGCTAGCCAATCAGGAAGCAGAAATAATCGCCAAATTAAGGATAAAGCCGGACTTTTCCAGTATGCCATTAGTATTAAATGGTCGGCCACCTGATGGAAAACTAATCCCGAGTTTTGAGCAGGCACTGGATACGCGCTACCAGAAAAAAATGATTGTAATGCACTGGATGGGAAGTCATTCTGCATACAAAGACAGATTTCCGGAGTCCTGGCCCCAATTTGATCATCAAAGGGACAGCATTTGTGAAATCCCCGCTAGCTTGAAAAACTATCGCAATTGCCATCAACGGGATCTATACGATAGTACGACTCACTACAGCGACTGGGTACTGGCTGAAATCATTCAAAAACTTCGCCCTTTAAAGGGGAAAGTGGCGCTGCTATTTGTATCGGACCATGGTGAGGCATTTGGAGCAGAGGGGGTGATTGGGCACGGTAGCGTATACGGTTCGATAGAAGAACAGCGCATCCCATTGTTTGTATGGGCAAATGCGGAATTCAGATCGACTTATGCAGAAAAATGGCAGGCACTTATGACGAACACCGATAAATGGGTTGGCAATGATTCGGTATTACCAACCTTTGCTGACTTACTCGGATTTACCTCTATACACCTTTCAATTGAACGCAGTTTTGCTCGTCCTGAATATCGTTTGCGGGAAGATGCAAGGGTAATCGCAGGGAATACACATTTGGTCCCAATACGGGGGTTGCCCAAACCGGAATAGTTTTGTACCTAAAGAAAATGCTACTTGTATAGCAAATTAAATTCTATTTTTTCAAAAAAATCATATGCATCTAGGTTGATTCAAGTATTGTTCCTTAAATATTTTTTTTAAGTTATTATTAATGTAAAAAAATATCCCGTTAAACCGCTCTGGCGTGACAAAAATTCCTGATCAGTTTCTGTTTGACAAGATATCACTTTATAAATGTTTAGTATGAAATTCGAGGCCAACGCCTTAGGTGGCACAACCAAAATTGCCCGGTCGAAAAAGTGAATAAACGGTATGGGTGGGAGGTGAAGTGGTTTTAACAGGGGCACTGGAAATAGTCAGCATGACCGACCCGGGACAGGTGCGCGACCACAACGAGGATTGTGTCGAAACACGTCCTGAGTTGGGAATTGTGGTGCTGGCCGATGGCATGGGAGGATATAACGCGGGTGAAGTCGCAAGCGGAATGGCCACCTCACTGATTGCGTCTGGCCTTGCGCAGGCATGGAAGCCTGCCCAATTGGATCGGGAGAGTGCCAAGGCACTGGCAGAAAGGCTTATTCAAGAGCAGGTGCGCCTAGCTAACACTGCTATTTTTGAAGCGGCAAAAAAGGATCCACAATGCGCAGGAATGGGAACCACCCTGGTCGCATGTTTGTTTTACGATAATTTTCTGACCGTGGGTCATATTGGCGATTCGCGCCTTTACCGTTTGCGTAAGGAAACACTGGAACAAATTACCCGGGATCATTCGTTACTGCAGGAGCAAATCGATTCTGGCCTGATCAGCAAGGAAGATGCGCGGCAATCGCATAATAAAAACTTGGTCACTCGTGCCTTGGGGATCGATGCCGAAGTCGAAGCAGAAATTCACAGTTACGATACGCGTATCGGTGATATATATTTATTGTGCTCCGACGGACTGAACGACATGATCGATGACGAGGAAATCCAGATGACGTTGATCGCGCTCAAGGCAAATCTGGAAGTAACAGCCCTACAGTTGATTCAATCTGCCAATGATGCGGGCGGGCGTGATAATGTCTCGGTGATGTTAGTGAAGGTAAACAGCGATTTTGCAGCAAAAAAAGGGCTGTTGAAGCGGGTTAAGGGCTGGTTCGATTAAAACTCCGCTGCTTTTTTAAAAACAACGGCATAACAGGTTTATTGGGGAATTAAGGCTATGGCAAAACTGATTTTAAGCGTCGATGGAACCGTACTCAAGGAAATCCCGCTCAATAAAGAGCGGACAACGCTTGGGCGCAAGCCGCATAACGATATCCAGGTCGATAATCTGGCGGTTTCCGGAGAGCACGCTGCCATTATCACCATTCTCAGCGATTCCTTTATCGAAGACCTGAACAGCACCAACGGTACATTGGTGAATGGTAAGCCGGTTAAAAAACATTTTTTGCAAAACAACGATGTCATAGAAATTGGCAAACACAAACTTAAATATTTCAACGATGCTCCCAATACAGCGAACCAGGCCGATTTTGAAAAGACCATGATTATCCGCAAACCGCCTGCTGTGGCGCCAGCCAGTGCAACGGCACCAAAAATGTCTGACACGCAAAACAATTTGAAGGCTTTTAATCCCTCTATAACAGCACCAACTCCTGCTGCGCCTTCAATAGCATCTGCACCAATAAAATCGCCAGCGCATGCGGAAGTTGCCGGTGCGGTACGCGAGGCAGCCATTCAAGTGTTGTCAGGGGCGGCGGCTGGACGCGTGCTGGAGCTGACCAAAAATCTTACGACGATCGGCAAACCGGGTGCTCAAGTCGCGGTTATTACCCGCCGACCGACAGGGTATTTCATTACCCATGTAGAGGGAGCCAATTTCCCGACTGTTAATGGTACGGCTCTGGGAGCACAGGCTAAGGTATTAAACGATCATGATTTGATCGAAATTGCCGGAGTGAAAATGGAGTTTTTCTACAAGCCGTAACCCGGTTTTGTACGAACATATTCATGTGAGTGACGTACAAAATTACGCGCTGTACGGAAAGATGTGAAGTACCGCACATATTTTTCGCCTGGGATTCCGCATAATGGCTATTTGATCAGTCATTCCGCTCGGGCCAAAAAATATTACTAAATGGTCGTTGCGGCTAATTCGGGGCCATGATGCGCATAAAAATACTAGGATGTAGCGGCGGGATTGGCGGGCAATTTCGTACAACCTCAATGTTGATCGACGATGATATCCTCATTGATGCGGGTACAGGCGTTGGTGATCTTTCCGTTGAGCAATTAGCAAAAATAGATCATATCTTTATTACACATTCCCATCTGGATCATGTCACCAGTATTGCGTTTCTGGTGGATACGGTCTGCTGGATGCGTAACAAGCCGATTACCCTTTACGCTACAGCAGCGGTTTTGCAAATACTCAAGGATCATCTATTCAACGATAAATTATGGCCAGACTTTTCGCAAATCCCTAATCTAAGTAATCCCTTTATGGCGTATCGCGAAATCAGGATTGGCGAAACCGTAGTAAAGAGTAAACGAAAAATAACGGCTATTCCCGCCAATCATGTTGTTCCCGCCGTTGGTTATTTGCTGGATAGCGGCCAGCACAGCCTCTTGTTCAGCGGGGATACATCAACCAACGATGAATTGTGGAAAGTTGCCAATGCCACGGCCAATCTGAAATATTTGATTATCGAAACAGCTTTTTCCAACAAGGAAAAAGATATCGCTATCGCATCGAAACATTTATGCCCAAGTATGCTGGCGGAGGAACTGGCGAAACTGGAACGGGCGGTTGAAATCTATATTACGCATTTAAAACCGGGCGAAGTGCAATTAACCATGAATGAAATTGCCCGCGATGCGGCAAAATGGAAACCGCGCATGCTTGAGAACGGCATGGTATTTGATTTGTAACCGTGCCGCCATACCGATAGATGGAGTTCGAGAGGTAAAGTCATGAGTGCTGTAACAGATCCGAAATCAGCCGGCACGTTCAATGTTGCCGATATATCGTTGAGACTGGAGTTTTCCAAAAAACTTCAGGCGGTGACCAACCGCATTCATTCCACATCGAATATCGATGAAATCATGCTCGATGTGGCGCGTGACATCTGCCAGCTATTAAATGCGGACCGCTTGACGATTTATGTCATGGCCGAGGATGGCCAATCAATTGTTTCCAAGGTTAAATCAGGATTAAATTCTTTCAAGGACATCAAACTTCCCTTGTCCGAAAGTTCGATTGCAGGTTACAGCGCAATGAACAAACGTCCCATGAATATCAAGGATGTCTACGATGATGCCGAACTGAAAGGCTATTCGCCTAGCGTATCTTTTCTCAAGGCAGTTGACCAGCGCACGGGGTACCGTACCAAGCAGATGATGGTTGCACCTATCCTTGTTGCGGAAAGCGGCGATCTGCTGGGGGTGATTCAGGTCATCAATCATCTTGCGGGGACTGCTTTTCCCCCATTGGCGGAAGAAGGCGTGACCGAGCTGGCGAAAACCCTGGCTATCGCGTTCCGCGTACGCCAGAAGGCCGGCGGGCCAATCAAGTCCAAATTCGAATATTTGATTATTGACAATGTTATATCCGAAGGCGAATTGGAGCTGGCAACACGAACTGCGCGCCGTAAAAACAAAAACGTTGAAGACATTCTTATCGATGAATTTCAGGTCAAGCCGCAGATTATCGGCGCAGCATTGGCCAAATATTTTGGCGTTGAATATGTGCCATACAAGGCTGATCGCCCCAAACCGGTCGATTTGTTGAAGAACATCAAAAAAGATTATGCCCAATCGGCTAACTGGTTGCCTATTGAGGACAGTAAGGCGGGGATCATCGTCATGACCACCGACCCCGAGCACGTAAAAAGTTCACGGGTGGTGGAAAATATTTTCCCCAAACAAAAACCGATTTACAAAGTATGCACGGCGCGCGATTTTACGCAGACGCTCGACCAATTTTTTGGCGTCGATGGCTTGGGTACCGACGATATCGGTGACCTGCTCTCAAACCTTGATGAAGATAACGAGGTTGTAGAAGTGGGCGGGGACGAGCTTTCGGCTGCCGCTGATAATGAATTGGTCAAGCTGGTCAATAAAATTATCATGGACGCCTATAATCAGGGGGCGTCTGATATTCATATCGAACCGCTGCCCGGTAAAGGCAAGACCGGCATCCGTTTCCGCAAGGATGGAACGCTGGAACCCTATATCGAAGTGCCTTCCAACTACCGCAGTGCCCTTATAGCACGCCTCAAGATCATGTGCGATCTCGATATTTCGGAAAAGCGCAAGCCACAGGATGGCAAGATCAAGTTCAAGAAATTTGGCCCGCTCGATATCGAACTGCGGGTGGCGACCATTCCGACCACGGGCGGGGTCGAGGATATTGTCATGCGTATTCTGGCGGCAGGCGAGCCGATTCCTTTGGAAAAACTTGGTTTGACCACCAAGAACCGGACCAATCTGGTGCAAACCGTTTCCAGACCGTATGGATTATTTTTCGTCTGCGGGCCGACTGGTTCGGGTAAAACAACCACTCTGCATTCGGTACTGGGCTACCTCAATACGCCGGACACCAAAATCTGGACTGCAGAAGACCCGGTTGAAATTACCCAAAAGGGCTTGCGGCAGGTACAGGTCAACAAAAAAGTCATCGACTTTGCCGTGGTGATGAAAGCCTTTTTGCGTGCCGACCCGGACATCATCATGGTCGGCGAAATGCGCGATGCCGAAACGACGCATATCGGCATCGAGGCCTCGCTCACGGGACACCTGGTATTTGCGACCCTGCATACCAACTCCGCGCCGGAAGCGGTGATCCGCCTGCTCGATATGGGTATGGATCCCTTCAATTTTGCCGATGCGCTGCTTGGCATCCTCGCACAGCGGCTGGCCAAACGCTTGTGCGGAGCCTGTAAAGAAGCCTATGCGCCCGATGGCGAAGAACTAAAGCAATTCATGAACGAATATACCGCGGATTTGCGGCAAACCGAACCATGGAAAAAAGACCCGCAAGGCGAAGCCAAAAAGCTCTATGATTATTGGCTGAAGGAATATGGCAAGGATGGCAAATTGACCTTCTACCGCCCTAAGGGCTGTGACACCTGCGGTGGAAGTGGTTACAAGGGCCGGGTCGGGCTGCACGAATTGATGGTGGCGAGCGACGCGGTGAAAAAACTGGTGCAGGAAAAAGCGCGCGTCGCCGATCTTTTCGTCAAATGTGTGGAAGAGGGCATGTCCACCCTCAAAATGGATGGTATGGAAAAAGTCATGATGGGTGTGACTGACATGAAGCAGGTGCGGGCGGTCTGTATCAAGTAGGTCTTTTAAAAAGTAGCCTATTTAAAAACAGGATGTTCAAAAACAGGCGGATAGTTGACAAAAAATGTCACTTTTGTGCTTTTAGTGTGTCATTCCGAGGAGTTTACGACGAGGAATCTGCTTTTTTCGTATGCGGAGAGTAAAAAAATGGGTCACCCCGAACAATTCCATACTAATCCTGCCCCTTCTCCAAAAAGGGAAATCTGAACAGCAGATTCCTCGTCGTAAACTCCTCGGAATGACAGCTTTGGGGCGTGATTTATTTATTCCTTTAACATTTTCCAATCAAGGCGCCATACAGAAAAATCAGAAATTTCAGATTAATCGCCTAATGCATCTTTAACATTTGCAGGTGTCATCTGAATTTTCAAACGAAAAACTGGCACGCTAATTGCTTTTAAGCCAACGCAAACACACTTTTTGGTGTTTGAAAGATTTTAACCCTCTACAAGGAGAATATATGAAACGTGTTCAACAAGGTTTTACCCTCATCGAACTGATGATCGTCGTGGCGATTATCGGCATTCTGGCTGCCGTGGCGCTGCCAGCGTATCAGAATTACACCAAGCGCGCCAAAATGTCAGAAGTCATACTGGCAGCTTCAGCTTGCCGTACCTCGATTACCGAAACAATACAATCAACCTCCAAAACGACGTTGCCAGATGCCGATGCTTGGGGCTGTGAAGTGGCATCGGGTGCTGGAACGAAGTATGTAAAAGAGATCCATACTACTAACGCAGGAAAGATTTCTGTGACAATTACAGGTTTTGGTGATACAACTATCGATAACACAGTTGTAACGCTTGTGCCAATGAAAAATGCTAACGACGCGGTTACAAACTCGGATGTTGGGATTGCAGTGCATTCATGGCGTTGTGGATTGTCTAATGATGGTACCACCGTTACACCTAATTTATTGCCCGGTTCCTGCCGTGGTTGATTAGCAAAAATAGAAGTTTTGCATTAAATAAAAAGAAGGGGCCGACAGGCCCCTTCTTTTTTAGGTTGTTCGTCGATTTCACTGTGATTATTTTGTGCGTTTTTTGCTCGTAATTGGCTGAAAGCCTTGCTGATGCTGCATTTGATCCCTATAGGAAAAATCACCAAGTATTATCCAGTTCGCTTTTGTTTGGTATGGCTGTGGGCGCAAAATGTTGCACCCGCAGCCATACCCGAGCGTACGAACCTCTGCGTGGCATCAAGGGCAAGCGCCTATCGGCGCGGCTTCGCCACCCTTGACCCCACTACGAGGTCTTCCTGGTGAGTCAGTTTTCCATGCGAACAAATCCAGGCAAACGGGAAAGACCCATTGAAAAATCACAGTGAAATTGATGATGAACCCTTTTTTATAACTGAAAAAAATCGAATCATTAAAGGTAATTGCAGAAAACACAGGCATTAAGCTACGGCTCGTCGCGTTGTCAAAAAAACATTAATAGTGCATTTTTCTGAAAATGCCATCCTTGTAAATTGAATAAATATATTGTTTTTATATTGCCACTATGCTGGATTTTTTGGCCAAATTTTTTCCTTATTTCTTGGGTTGCCGAGCCCTTTGATACGCTCGATTGGATTGCGTTTACCGGATTCTCCCTGACCAGCGTGGCTATTCCACTGCTATGGACACGTACGCTTCAATCATGTTTGTTATGGAACCTACCATTTGCATTTTTTGTTGCAATTTACAGCGGCTATATCTACGAATTTAAGCAGGCGCCGTACTCTGGGATGTGGTCGACGCTTTGGTACACCACATGGAGGGAAATATATGAATATGCACAAATTCGGTGGCCGGTATTTCTGCTAGGATTTTCGGGAATCGTAGTTTACCTATCCTGCACTTTTTCCCGCCATAATGAGGCCCTAATAAAAAGAGAAATAAAAAAAATCTATCTGGTGGTATTTTGCTGTTGGATAGTTGCAGTTTTGGGTATTCCGAAGTTGTGGACATTCCCAGATATTCGTTATTTTAGGCCAGTCAAGGAAGAGGTTTTTTATAGCAGCTATCCGATTGGTGTTTTCATACAAGGCGTAAAGACACTTGTTTCGCTGTCTACCAGATCGAGTAAAGTAACCATTCCTGATTTTGACCAGACGATCTACCCGGGCCGTGAAATATATATTCAAATTATCGGTGAGGCTGAGCAGTATTACCGTTGGGCTGAAGAAGTAAAAAAAATGAATTCGTCGCTACTTGCTAATAGACAAGTAGCAATATTTCATAAAAATATCAGTCAAGCTGTTTATACCTATTTATCTGTCCCCATGATGTTGACGGGTACCGATGATTTAGCACAGGCTTCGCAGAAGCCAACTTGGGTACAATTTGCACAACAGCGCGGTTGCCGTACAGGTTGGCTCGCTGCTAATGAATTTGATCAGCAAAACTGGTATCGGTCAGCGGTTGATTTTTCATATGACCTGCATGAAATAACCGAAAATGCAGATCGCCAAATGTACGATGATATGTTGTTGCCCGAGATAAGAAGGATACTTAGGCAAGGGACAGAAAAATTATGCCTAGTAATTCACACCGGCGGTTCGCATGTCAATTATCTGCAGCGTTATCGGCCTGAACAGGAAAAATACAAAGTTGACCGAAAAGCATTTTTTAATATGCGGCATCCAGATCACAAATTTGCTACGCATACTGCCTATCACAACACTTTAGTCAAAAATATTCAATTTCTTGATGCGGTAATTGCTGAGTTAAAAAAATACGACGACGCCCGCGTGCTAATGATCTATGCTCCGGATCATGGAGAGAATCTCTATGACGACGGAACTAAAATGGCTACCCATGGGCGTTCAAATCCTTCTCGATATGAGTTGCATGTACCGTTGGTGGTTTGGGCCAGTTCGGAATTGATCCGTATGCAACCCGAAGAATGGCAGGCGATGATCGAAAATCAAAGTGAACCAGTCTCCAATAAATATATTTTCCCCACCTTGTTGTGGGCCATGGGGATTAATCATCTAAAAGTATCAGATGCCCCGCCGCTGTTTGCTGATAAGAGAATATTACGAATATCCCCACGAAAAATTACCAATAGTGAAGGAAAAAAATTTCAGTTTGAAGACCATGAGTCTCAATCCAGCAAGCAGCTAAGCCATTGAGAAAGATTGAGAGAAATCTGTCACCCGGCGTTTCACCGCTATAATGCTCGCTGTTTTTTGCGTTATCGCTATCTTCCTTTATCCATTCCATGCTCCCATCAACGCTTTACCAAAAACTTTGGCAGTCACATCTGGTTTACGAGGAAGCAGACGGTACGGCATTGATTTATATCGACCGTCATCTGGTGCATGAGGTGACCAGCCCGCAGGCTTTTGAGGGGCTGGAAATCGCGGGCCGTAAACCCTGGCGTACAAAGTCGATGCTGGCGACGGCCGATCACAATGTGCCGACTGGCACGGCCGCACGCAAGCAGGCGATTGCAGATCCGATTTCACGGCTGCAGGTCGAAACGCTGGATAAAAATATTGCCAAGTTCAGCGTGAAGAATTATTTCGGCATGAACGATCTTCGTCAAGGCATCGTTCACGTGATCGGCCCCGAGCAGGGAGCGACCTTGCCGGGAATGACGGTGGTTTGTGGCGATTCGCATACCAGCACCCACGGTGCATTCGCCGCGCTGGCATTCGGGATTGGTACGTCAGAGGTCGAGCATGTGATGGCCACACAGTGCCTGATTACCAAAAAATCAAAAACGCTGTTGATTCGCATTGATGGCGAAACCCATAAAGGTGTGACGGGTAAGGATATTGTGCTGGCAGCGATCGGTAAAATCGGTACGGCGGGTGGAAACGGCCATGCGATCGAGTTTGCGGGTGCAGCGATCAGCGCGCTTTCCATGGAAGGGCGCATGACGGTATGCAATATGGCGATCGAAGCCGGTGCAAGGGCCGGCATGGTAGGGGTGGACGATAAAACCATAGCTTATTTGCGTGGACGTCCCTATGCGCCGCAAGGCACCATGTTCGATCAAGCCGCCGCTTACTGGAGGACGCTCAAGAGCGATGAAGGGGCTATGTTTGATCGGATTGTAGAATTGGATGCGGGGCAGATTCGCCCGCAAGTCACCTGGGGAACGTCGCCCGAGATGGTAGTGAGCATCGACGATCGGGTACCCGATCCTGGGAAGGAAAGCGATCCGGTAAAACGTGAAGCCATGGAACGAGCGTTGCAGTATATGGGCTTGCATGCCAATACCCCGATGCAGGATATTCGGATCGACAAGGTTTTTATCGGCAGTTGTACCAATTCGCGCATTGAGGATCTGCGTGCGGCCGCAGATATTGTGCGCGGGCGGCATGTGGCGGGCAATGTGAAGCTGGCGATGGTGGTTCCCGGCTCCGGTTTGGTGAAAAAACAGGCCGAAAACGAGGGGCTGGATAAGGTGTTTACTGCCGCCGGATTCGAATGGCGCGAGCCCGGGTGTTCGATGTGTCTGGGCATGAACGAGGACCGTCTCGCACCCGGCGAACGTTGCGCCTCGACCTCCAACCGCAATTTTGAAGGACGCCAAGGTGCAGGAGGGCGGACTCATCTGCTTAGCCCAGCGATGGCGGCTGCAGCAGCGATTGCCGGCCGATTTGTCGATGTACGACAGGTTATTTGATTTTTGCGTATGGGAATAATCTGAAATGGAGCCTTTTCGATATCACAGTGGATTGGCGGTGCCGCTGGATCGCGCCAATGTCGACACCGATGCGATTATCCCCAAGCAATTCCTGAAGTCGATCAAGCGAACCGGGTTCGGCCCGCATCTGTTTGACGAATGGCGTTATCTGGATCACGGTGAGCCGGGTATGGAGAGCTCGGCGCGCCAACCGAATCCCGATTTTGTTCTGAATCAGGCGCGTTATCAGGGCGCCAGCATTTTGCTGGCACGCAAGAATTTCGGTTGCGGTTCTTCACGCGAACATGCGCCATGGGCGTTGCAGCAATTTGGCTTCAAGGCGATGATTACGCCTTCCTTTGCCGATATTTTTTTCAATAATTGTTTCAAAAATGGATTACTGCCGATTGTGTTGCCTGAAGCGCAAGTAGACCATTTGTTCAACGCCGTCATGGCGACGTCTGGATTAAAAATCGCGGTGGATCTGGAAAAACAAACCGTGGCTATGCCAAACGGTGAAATCTATTCTTTCGAAGTTGAGCCCCATCGAAAGCAGTGTCTTTTGAATGGATGGGACGATATTGGGTTGACCTTGCGACATGTCGACAAAATACGTGCCTACGAAGCCATGCGAATAAAAAAAGAGCCATGGATTTTTGAGTAGGTGTTTATCTATCATGGGGATAGTAACGAGTGTAGCGTGCAGGTAAAGCATCTTCTCCGTGAAAATGACTGTGCCGCCTATAAGCCACCCCTGTCATTCCCGCGAAAGCGGGAATCCAGTGACTTTGCTGTTCAATTGGCGCGACAAATTTTTAAGCGCTTGTGTTCAGACTTTTAATCTCAGGTTTCACAAATGAAAATTGCAATCATGGCGGGCGATGGCATCGGCTCCGAAATCATGGCCGAAGCGGTTGGTGTTCTTGAATTTTTACGCAAAGAAGGGTTGAAAATAGAAATGGAAGCGGCCTTGGTAGGGGGCGCAGCAGTCGATGCCTGTGCCCATCCCTTGCCTGATGCGACGCTCAACCTTGCCAAAGCAGCCGATGCGATTTTGTTCGGTGCAGTCGGTGGTCCGCAGTACGATACGCTGCCCCGGCCACAAAGGCCCGAAAAAGCCATTTTGGGCCTGCGCAAGGAGTGCGATTTTTTCGCTAATCTGAGGCCGGCAACGGTATTTCCTGAACTGGCGGATGCATCGTCGCTGAAACCAGAGGTGATTGCAGGGCTGGATTTGATGATCATCCGCGAGCTGACCGGTGATATTTATTTCGGCGAGCCGCGTGGCATATCGGGTGAAAAGGGTAGCCGCATCGGGATCAACACCATGCACTATACCGAGGCGCAAATTCGCCGCATCATGCAGGTGGCGTTTCGTACTGCACGCCAGCGCAACAAACGCGTTTGCTCGATCGACAAGATGAATGTATTGGAGGCGATGCAACTCTGGCGCGATATCGCCATTGAGGTCGCTGCCGAATACCCGGATGTGGAGTTAACCCACATGCTGGTGGATAATGCAGCGATGCAATTGGTGCGTAATCCGCGGCAATTCGATGTCATGGTGGCGGGGAACATGTTCGGTGATATTCTTTCCGATGAAGCCTCTATGCTGACGGGCTCAATAGGGATGTTGCCTTCTGCGTCGCTGGATGCCCATGGCAAGGGTTTATATGAACCGATTCATGGTTCCGCGCCGGATATTGCAGGGAAGGGAATCGCCAATCCCTTGGCACAGATTCTCTCGGCAGCCATGATGTTGCGTTATACCTTCAATTTGCCGGACTATGCCTTGCGGATTGAACAGGCGGTGCGCAAGGTGCTGGCCGATGGCTTGAGGACAGCCGATATTGCCCGGCGTGGGGAATCTGTAATTGGAACAAGAGCTATGGGCAAAGCAGTTGTTGCAGCGTTATAAAAATTAATCACTGATGTTACGCAGAGAGAAAAATAGCTTCCATGTGAAATGGCTATTTCGTGAAAAGATTTCCGCTTTGGTTCCCCTCTTTGAAAAAGAGGGGCGGAGGGAAGATTTGCGGTTGATCAACCAACGACAAGCACCGAAAATCCCCCTCGATCCCCCTTTAAAAAGGGGGAAGTCTGGTTGTGGATTGTTGAAACAATGAAGCGATGCAGAAGCAAAACGATTTTTCTGTGGCATTGACTTTTCCGGAAAAATTCCTTGGCGGTGCGTAACATCAGTTAATCAGGGAAAAACCAAGATGCGAAGAGTAGGATTGGTCGGCTGGCGCGGCATGGTGGGTTCGGTGCTTATGGAACGCATGCGTACGGAAAGCGATTTTGCGTTGATTGCGCCCACGTTTTTTACCACCTCGAATGTAGGGGGGGAAGGGCCACCGGAAGCGGGCGGTGCGCTTTTACAGGACGCCAATAATATCGATGCACTTAAAACGATGGATGTGATCGTAACCTGTCAAGGCGGCGATTACACCAAAGCGGTTTTTCCGCAGCTTCGGGAGGCAGACTGGAATGGTTTCTGGATTGATGCGGCCTCGACGTTACGCATGAATCAGGATGCGGTGATTATTCTCGATCCGGTCAATCGGCCGCTTATCGACCATGCCTTGTCGTCAGGGATCAAAAATTATATCGGCGGTAATTGCACCGTGAGCTTGATGCTGATGGCGATGCATGGGTTATTCAAGGCAGGGCTGGTCGAATGGGTGACGGCCATGACTTATCAAGCCGCCTCTGGTGCAGGGGCCGCCAATATGCGCGAGCTTTTATTGCAAATGGGAGTGGTGCATTCTGCAACCAAAACGCTGCTCGACAATCCGGCATCAGCCATTCTGGATATCGATCGAGAGGTAGCGGGTATTCTTCGTGACGAGTGTTTTCCCACTGAAAATTTTGGCGTTCCCCTGGCGGGTAGTTTGATTCCCTGGATCGATACCGATTTGGGAAATGGTCAAAGTCGTGAAGAGTGGAAGGGCATGGCAGAGACCAATAAAATTTTGGCCAGTAAATCGCCAATTATTGTCGATGGAATTTGTGTAAGAGTGGGCACGATGCGTTGCCATAGTCAGGGCTTGACGGTGAAATTAAAGCGCGATGCGTCGCTCGATGAAATTACCGATCTATTGGCCCATGCTAACGAATGGGTCAGGGTGATTCCAAATAATAAAGCGGCGAGCATCAAGGACCTGTCGCCAGCAAGCGTGACTGGCTCACTAGCTGTGCCAGTGGGGCGATTGCGAAAACTTCCAATGGGTGAAAATTATTTGGCAGCGTTTACTGTGGGCGATCAATTATTATGGGGCGCTGCAGAACCCTTGCGTCGTATGTTGAAGATTATTTTAGAGCGTTAATATTTTTAACTATATGATTTTTATAATTAAAATATAATACGTACTTAAAATGACCATTCAATCGCTTGAAAACGTGCAAATTTTCAGGATAATCTTAGAAAGCGATATAAGTTGAAACAATAACCTGTTGATGTTATTTTAGTTTGTCCAAATTAAAATAGGCTTGGGATTGTGCATGGACCGTTCAGCAAAAAAAAGATTGATTGCAACGGTGGGAGGAGCATTGATGGCTCTTGCCACTGCTGCTTCCTATGGTGCAGGGCTTGGCCGCATAACGGTTAATTCAGCTTTAGGACAACCGCTTACGGCTGAGATTGAATTGGTATCGCTGCAGCCCGGCGAGCTTGAAGTGATTACGGCTAAAACAGCCAGTCAGGATGCATACCGCGATGCAAAAGTAGAGTTTTCGCCTTTGTTGCGTTCCCTGCGGTTTACCGTAGATAAACGTGCTGATGGTAAACCCATCGTAAAAATTACCAGTTCGGTGCCTATAAACGAGCCTTTTCTTGATATGCTCGTCGAAATAAGTTGGCCCTCAGGGCGTCTATTACGCGAATACCCGATATTGCTCGATCCCCCTGGCTATAACGAAGCGCGTACTGCACCCCCACAAGTTGCTCCATCCGTTGCAACGGCCAAGCCAGTTGTTCCTGAATCGATCGTACCCCCTGTTACAGCGGTACCTTCCGCCAAAAACGAATCGGCAGAGCAATCGGATACTTATGGGCCGGTAAAAAAAGGCGATACGTTAAACAAAATTGCTTCGGAAACGAAACCGGATTCTGTATCTCTCGAACAAATGCTTGTTGCTTTATATCGTGAAAATAAAGCAGCGTTTATCGGTAAAAATATAAATCGTTTAAGAGCTGGGCAGATTTTACGGGTTCCGACGGCATCCGAAGCAGCGCGAGTTACCCCAGCCGAAGCCCATAAAGAAATTAAAGTTCAAGTTGCATCCTGGAAAGAATACCGCGAAAAAGTGGCGGGCGATGTACTGATCGCTTCGGCAAAGCCTGCAGTTAGCAGCCAGTCAAGCGGAAAAATAGCAACGGCAAAACCCGAGTTGCCACTTCCTGCGACAACGTCTAACAAGGATGTACTCAAGTTATCCAAGTCAGATGCTGCCATGCCTGATAAGCCAGGGGGTGTCAGTGCTAAAGGCGGGAATGCATTGCAGGAGCAACTGACCGCGATGAAAGAAGAAGCGATTGCGCGAGATAATCAATTAAAGGAAGCCAACTCGCGTGTTGCTGCCTTGGAGAAGCAGATTGCAGAGATGCGAAAATTAATGGAATTGAAGGCATCGGTGCCGCTGCCAAAAGCGCCCGAGACTAAAATTGCCGATCCCAAAACATCTGCGAAAACTGAACCAGCCAAACCGGTTGATAGCAAACCAACCGATACAAAGAGTGTATCGGTTCCTGTAAAAACGAGCGATGTTAAGGCTGAAGTAAAGCCGCCCGACACCAAACTGGAATCCTCCAAACCAGTGGATGCCAAGGCAGCAGATACAACCAATAAAGTCGCAGATGTAAATAAAGTCGCACAAGTCACCCCCCCTGAAAAAGGGGTAGATATAAAAACTGAAGTAAAACCGGTCGATACCAAATCCGATCCAGCCAAAGTAGTTAAGGCTCCCTCTACGCCCGATTCCAAAACGATCCCCGCTAAAAAAAACTCTACTCCCCCTCCATCCAGTTTTGTTGAAGAGAACTGGGTTGTCTTAGCCGCAGGAGGAGGTGCTGGTGTGCTGGCCATTGGAGGCCTATTCCTGTTTTTACGTCGGCGCAAAAATGCCCGCCAAGGCAGCAGTACGGGACAAATGTCAAGCATTATGCCGAGCGATCTAAAGCCTAATACCACTACCGGACAAGGCAAGTTAAAAGGTGGAGGAGGGCTGGTTGATACCGGGAATAGTTCATTTCTGACCGATTTTGATAAAGCTGCTGGTGCTGGTGCTATTGATACCGACGAAGTAGACCCAGTAGCCGAAGCCGAGGTTTATATTGCGTATGGGCGCGATGCCCAGGCCGAAGAAATCCTAAAAGAAGCCATGGCGCGCGATAAAAATCGCCATGAAGTTGCAGTTAAGTTACTCGAAATCTACCATACGCGCAAAAATGCAGCAGCGTTTGGTGCCATCGCTCGTGAATTAAAGTCTGCGATAGGTGATACTCATCCTATTTGGGTTAAAGTCACAGCAATGGGGTCACAAATTGATCCTGGCAATGCACTTTATGGTGGGACTGGCAGTCGCACAAGCGCATTCGATCAGCCTGGAATGGCGCAGAATCCTCTTGTCGAAAAAGGTAGTAAGCCCACTCCACCGCCTGATCTTGATTTCGATCTTGCCTTTTCCGATGCAGCACCAGGCAGTGGCGATGCTCCGATCGATATCACTTCTGCTGCAACGGGTTCTGCTGCCTCTTCCGTAGACTTCGATCTTGGTATTAATTCCGACCTTGGTGATGCACAACCGTCCAGTGCTTCGCAAAAGGCTCCAGTTGCAGCGCCGTCAGCAACACTTGATTTTGATCTCGGTTTTGATGCTCCGGCGGCACCAACCGCAGCTTCTCCGTCCCCAGCTGTGCCAGAGACGGCAGGTAATTTTGATTTCAATCTTTCCAATCTTTCCCTGGCTTCAATTGATACGGATCAATCGGGAGCACAGGAAAAGTCCCAAGGGGCAGCGAATTCTTCGGCGGCGATCAAATCTTCCGACCTGAATATCGGCGATATTAGCCTTCAACTTGATTCACCTCCAGTAAATTCAGGTAGCAGCGAGGATAGTTCAACCGCAACCAAACTTGAGCTAGCCAAGGCCTATATTGAAATTGGCGATAAAGATGGGGCCAAAGAAATTTTGGCTGAAGTCGTGCGTGAGGGGTCCGGTGCTCAACAAGAGGAAGCCAAGAAAATTATGGCGGATCTGTAGATTTTCGATAGTTGGATTTTCAAGGCGCGGGCAGTTCTCGCGCCTTTTTCTTTTTGCAGCGGAGCCATTGAACAATGCGGCTTGCTTTGGGGATCGAATACGATGGCAGCATATTTCACGGTTGGCAAACCCAGCCGTCTGGCCTGACGGTTCAGGATCAGCTTGAAACCGCTTTGAAAGTTTTTTCCGGTAAATCCATTCCCACGGTTTGCGCAGGACGTACCGATAGCGGGGTCCATGCTCTAGGCCAGGTTGTTCATATCGATACCGATATCCAGAGAGAAAATATATCGTGGGTGCGTGGCACCAATTCGTACCTTGATCCTTATATACGGGTGTTATGGGCGCAACCGGTGTCCGATGATTTTCACGCCCGTTATTCAGCGCTATCGCGTACTTATCGGTATGTATTATTGAACGATGTTGTCGACGCTGGCCTAATGAAATATCGGGCCGGCTGGTTCCACCTTCCACTGGACGAAACGCGTATGCGTGAAGCCGCAAGCTGTCTTCTTGGTGAGCATGATTTTTCGGCGTTTCGTGCCGCCGAATGCCAGGCAAAAACGCCTATTCGCAGGATCAAGGAAGTTACCATTTGCCGTGCAGGAAAAAATGTGGTCTTTACTTTTGTCGCCAATGCATTTCTGCATCATATGGTGCGCAATATGATCGGCAGTCTTATATACGTTGGTTCGGGCCGCCAGCCCGTATCGTGGTTACGTACTGTGCTGGAATCGCGTGATCGCAAGCTCGCTGCTCCTACCATTGCTCCAGACGGTCTTTATCTCGCTCGAGTGGAATATGCGCCGGATTACAATATTCCCTCACCCCCATCCCGCACCCCGTTGTTTGATTTGCAGCGATGAAAACACGCATCAAAATTTGTGGCATTACACGTGTTGATGATGCGCTTGCAGCAGTTCAAGCGGGTGCCGATGCCATCGGCCTGATTTTTTATCGAGGATCGAAGCGCTTTGTAGCGCTTGATGACGCCGTCTCGATTACGCGCGCCTTGCCGCCCTTTGTGACGACGGTGGCGTTATTTGTTAATGAAAAAAAGGAAAAAATTGAAAAGATTATCTCTATTTTACGGCCGGATTTAGTGCAATTTCACGGAGACGAAAGCGAGCCATTTTGTGCACAATTCGGTATTCCCTACCTTCGAGCTATTCGGGTTGGAAACGGTAAAGGTATATCCAATGATTTGCTACAATTTGCGGATCGCTTCCAAAGTGCAAAGTCTCTGCTGCTGGATACGCTGAGTGAAAAGCATTATGGGGGAAGCGGTAAAATTTTTGACTGGGAGATTGTTCCTCACCAATTACATGGTCGAATCATTTTATCTGGCGGATTAAATCCGGAAAATGTAACGGACGCTATTCGTATCGTGCGGCCCTGGGCAGTCGATGTTTCAAGCGGAGTCGAGCGCTCCGAAGGTATTAAGGATCATCAAAAAATTATTCAATTCATCGAGGCGGTTCGCCATGCAGATGTACGATCTTCCTGATGCACGGGGTCATTTTGGGCCTTATGGTGGCGTGTTTGTCGCAGAAACGCTACAGGCTGCATTGCATGCGCTCAATCTGGAATATGCCAAAGCCAAAGCGGATACTGCATTCATAGCCGATTTTGAGCGAGAGCTGAAGCACTATGTAGGCCGCCCAAGTCCTATCTACCATGCCAAACGTCTTTCAGAAGAATTGGGTGGCGCACACATTTATTTCAAGCGCGAAGACCTCAACCATACCGGCGCACACAAAATTAATAATACGATTGGGCAGGCTTTGTTGGCCCGGCGAATGGGTAAGAAGCGGGTCATCGCTGAAACCGGAGCAGGCCAGCATGGAGTTGCAACGGCTACAGTAGCGGCACGTTACGGACTGGAATGTGTGGTGTATATGGGCAGCGAAGATGTCAAACGACAGGCGCAAAACGTATACCGGATGAAATTGCTCGGTGCTACGGTGATACCGGTCGAAAGCGGCTCACGAACACTCAAGGATGCACTGAACGAGGCTATGCGCGATTGGGTAACAAACGTCGAAGCTACTTTTTATATCATCGGCACAGTTGCCGGACCTCATCCCTATCCAATGATGGTCCGGGATTTCAATTCTGTTGTCGGCAAGGAATGTCAATGGCAAATGCCGGAGTTGATTGGCCGTCAGCCGGACGTTGTCTTGGCCTGTGTGGGGGGCGGCTCTAATGCAATGGGTATTTTTTACGATTACATCCCGCATTCCACAGTCCGTTTGATCGGCGTGGAAGCCGGCGGTGAGGGGCTGGCCTCGGGTAAGCATGCTGCATCCTTATCGATGGGGACACCCGGTGTGCTGCATGGAAACCGCACCTATTTACTGCAGGATGCCAATGGGCAGATTGCCGATACGCATTCGATTTCTGCAGGGCTCGACTATCCCGGTGTCGGCCCTGAACATGCGTGGTTGAAAGATTCAGGTCGTGCTGAGTATGTTGCAGTTGATGACAACGAAGCGCTGTCCGCTTTTCATCGCCTTTGCCGTACTGAAGGCATTATTCCGGCCCTGGAATCGAGCCATGCCGTCGCTCAGGCCATACAAATGGCGCCAACCATGGGAAAAGACGAGGTGCTCCTGGTCAATCTTTCCGGACGCGGCGATAAAGATATGGCTACCGTCGCTGAACGCTCCGGGTTATCGTTTTAAACAACGTTTATTTAAAGGTAGAGGGCTCTTTGATGTCGAGAATCGCTTCCACCTTTATCAAATTAGGTGAAGAAAGACGTAAGGCGCTCATTCCCTTTATTACGGCTGGGGATCCTGCGCCGCAATCTACGGTGCCGATCATGCATGCACTGGTGGAGGCAGGCGCCGACATCATTGAATTGGGAGTACCGTTTTCGGATCCCATGGCGGATGGCCCGGTTATTCAGCGTTCGTCCGAACGCGCCATCAAACAAGGCGTTGGTTTGAACGAGGTGCTTGTTTATGTAAAAGAATTTCGCCGATCCAATCAGACTACTCCAGTGGTGTTGATGGGTTATGCCAACCCGATCGAACGCATGGGTATCAATTCATTCGCCGAACGCGCGCAGGCCAGCGGAATTGATGGCGTGCTGATTGTTGATTATCCACCTGAAGAAAGCAGCGACTTTCGGGAATTGATGGATGCCGTTGCCATCGATACCATCTATTTGTTGTCGCCCACCTCTGATAGGGTGCGCATTAAAATGATTGCCGAAGCAGCTCGCGGTTATATTTACTATGTCTCGCTCAAAGGCGTCACCGGCTCAGCCAATCTCGATCTGCATGAGACCGAAGCGGCCATTGCCCAGATCAAGGCGCATACCGATTTGCCGGTTGGAGTCGGTTTTGGCATACGCGACGGTGAGACTGCCAAACGAATTGCAAAATTTGCGGATGCCGTGATCATCGGGTCGCGTATCATTCAGGAAATCGAAAATGGATCGCCATCACAAGCAGCAGAACGAGTACGACTGCTCGTTAAAAATCTTAGGGAGGCAATGGATAAATGAGCTGGTTCAGAAAATTACTGCCGCCCAAAATCAAGCGCGAGGGAACCGCTCCCAAAAAGGCCGTTCCTGAAGGATTGTGGAGCAAGTGTCCCTCGTGCCAGGCTACTTTGTACTTCACTGACCTGGAAAATAACCAGCATGTCTGCCCTAAATGTACCTACCATAACCGTATTACAGCCCGTCAGCGGCTGGATCTGTTCTTCGACCCCGACGGTCGCGCAGAAATCGGTTCGGAAGTTGTGCCAGTCGATAGTTTAAAGTTTAAGGACAGTAAAAAATACACGGATCGTCTTGATGATGCCGAAAAAGCAACCGCTGAAACCGATGCGTTGGTGGTGGTGCAAGGCACAGTCAAAAGCGTTCCCATGGTAGCCGCTGCTTTCGAATTTCAGTTTCTTGGCGGTTCGATGGGGTCGGTTGTGGGCGAGCGTTTTTGTCGTGCGGTCGAGGTATGCGCCGATGAAAAACTTCCCTATATATGCTTTACCGCGACGGGAGGTGCCCGTATGCAGGAAGGGTTGCTTTCCTTAATGCAAATGGCGAAGACGACCGCTGCCCTGCATCAGCTTTCTAAAGCGCGTTTGCCATTCATCTCAGTGTTGACCGACCCCACTATGGGAGGGGTTTCTGCCAGTTTTGCGATGCTGGGTGATGTAGTGATTGCCGAGCCAGGGGCCTTGATCGGATTTGCCGGTCCGCGCGTTATCGAACAAACTGTACGGGAAACGTTACCGGAAGGTTTCCAGCGCGCGGAATTTCTGCTAGAGAAAGGGGCTATCGATTTGATCGTGGATCGTCGCCAGATGCGCGAAAGAGTGGCAAATCTGGCAACCCTTCTGCAAAAAGAGCCGCATCCTGTTTGAGGAACCTCTGATTAAGTTCTCCATGAGCCGCGTTTTGACAAGAATAGTCCCAGATTCAAGGCATGCGACGAAGGTCATATCCAGTGATATGAAGCCAAGGAGAATAACGCCGAAGATGGGCTATTCTTGTCAAAACCCGCATGGGCGCTGGTTTTCCGGGCGGTCTGCTGTGTTGCGGTGCTTGCGAAGGGGAGCGGCCATTCGCTGCGCACCGCGCCTTGCATCCCATCCCGGAAAACCGAGCGCGCGGCCATGTGGAACTTAATCAGAGGTTCCTTAAAGTGTATTTGCTCAGGCTGTGTAAAGAATTAGCTTGGTCAGCAATGGATTGATATTTTCCCTAAACCCAGCAGAAGCGTTTCGTGCGATTATTACGCGACTGATTGAAAAATACCAAAAGTCTATTGCTTCACCATTTAAATTGCCCGCAAGCGCAAGGCATGTTCGATTTGGCAAGTCAACAGGAAGAATGGAAGCACAATGGAATTGACGACGATTTTTACCAAAACGGCCAAAGGTGTAACCCAGGTCAATCAAAAAACCCAATCTCTGTCGCGCGACTTGATGAAAATTCTCAAACAAGTCGATGGCAAGTCCAATGTCAATGCACTTTCGAAAAAGACGGATATACAAGTACCTGTGCTTGAAAAGGCGCTTGGCACGCTACTTAAAGAGGGCTATATCAAAATATTCGAGGCACGTCCCGAGTCGGTGAGCACATTCGGTGCGGAGCCCGGGCAGCAAGACGACTTTGATTTTACGGCGCCCAATCGAATGGCGCAGGTATCGGCGCAAGCCTCCAGTTCAGTAGAGATGGCGACAGGATCATCCAGCGAAATGGATGACGAGGCAATCCTTGCAGCGGCGAGGGAAAAGTCGCAAGCCGAGGCGCGTGCGCGTGCCGAGCGGGAAGCACAATTACGTGCAAAGCTTGAAGTGGAAGCGCGGGCACGGCGCGAGGCCGAGGTGCGGGCCATGGAAGAAGCGAAACGCGCTGAAGCGGCAGAAGGAAAAGCGCGTGCCGAACTGGAAGCAAAATTGGCAGAAGAGAAAGCAAAGCGTGCAGCGTTATCCGATACGCGTAATCGATTGACTAAAGAACAGATACAACATGAAGAAGAGGAATCCAAATCACTTGCGGCTGCCCGCGCCAATGTAGAAGCCGAAGCACAGGCGATGGCCGCGGCCCGCACGGCCGCCGAAGCTGAGGCTAAAGTATTTGCGGCAGCACGCGCAGAAGCTGAAGCGGCTGCCCAGCGTCAGGCCGACCAGGTCGTTGCAGCGCAAAAAGCACTTCGGGCCCGACTAAAGGAAGAAATCGAGGCACAGATACGTGCCGAAATCCAGGAAAAACTGCGCGTTGATATTGAAGAGGAGGCACGCGGTGAAGTGGAGGCAGCGGTAGTGGCTGAGGCCAAAGAAAATGCCCGGCGACTTTTTGAACAGCGGCTTGCAGACGAGCAAAAAAAATTACTGAAAATTGAAGAAGACGCCATGCTGCGGGCAGAAGACGAAGTTCAGCGTTTGCTGGCCGAAAAAGAATCGCGTATGCACAGCGAAATGAAGGCCCGGCTGCAAGCTATTGCAGAAGAAAAAGCACGTATCGAAATGGAGGCACGGCGTATGGCCGAAGCGCAAGCTGAATTTGCTGCGCGACTGAAAGCTGAAGAAGCGGCGCGCCGGGCCAGCGAAATGGAGGCCCAGGCGCGCAAGGAGACGGATGCGCGCAGTCGAGCCCGGCTTGAAGCGCGAGCGAGAGAAGAGGCTGAGGAACGCGCCCGTCTTCAAGCGGAACTGGATGCAAGACGTGCTGAAGATCAGGAGGGAGGGGCGCAACTCGAGGCAGAGCGGCGCGCTCGGGAAGAAGCTGAAAAGCGCGCCCAGCTGCAAGGCAAGGCACGTGAAATCGCTTCCCGCGCGGTTGTGGAGCAGGTGGCGGAAAAACAACGCATAGTACGCGAAGCAAAAAAACGTCTCTTGCAAGAACGCCAGGCTCGGGAAGCTATTGAATCCAAATATCGCGCTGATGAAGAAGCGGAAGAGCGCCAGCGCCAGGCGCAAATTGCCCATCTCAAGGAGCTGAACGAACGCGCCGAAAAGGCTAGAATCGAAAAAGAACAGGCGAATGCCGCAGCCTCGAAAAAAAGGAAAATCAAAACTGAACGCCACTGGGGGCGATGGGTCACGATGACGGTCGCTGTTATCCTAGCTGTTACAGTTGGGCTCTCCTATGTGATGCCGTTGGACTCAGTCAATAAAAGGTTGGAAAAAGCCCTGGCGGGCTGGCTGCACGACAAGGTATCGATTGCCGGATTACGGGTCAATTTTTTTCCGACACCTCACCTCAAATTTGAAACCATCAGTGTCGGTGACTCGGCGCGTGCGCGCGCCGGTAACGGACGCATTTATTTGAATGCAAGCTCGTTATTCGACGACCGCTATCTGATCGATAAGATCGAATTGAACCAAATCACCATTCAAACCGAATCACTTTCCCAATTGGCACAGTGGACCGAAACATCTGGCCGGCCCACCAATATTGCGATTGGAAAAATTGTTTTGCATGGCGCTAAAATGGAAATAAAGGGTACAAGTCTGGATACATTCGATGCGGAACTGCGTTTCGACAATGCCGGTAAATTTGCGCAGATCGATGCTAAAACTGTTGAGCCAAAATGGAATCTAAATGCGTCACGGGAAAGATCGTCCGGCGTGAATGCAACAACTGATAGTGCATGGGCCTTTGATTTTACTGCACGCAATATGAGTTTGCCCGGTACGCCGCTCAGTATTGAAAGCGCAACAACAAAAGGAACCCTAATTGGGCAGCAGATTAATCTGGCCTCCATTGATGCCGATTTGATGGGCGGAAAAGCCAGTGGGACACTACGAATTGATTGGAAAAATGACACTTCATTTACAGCTGATCTCGATTTGAAACGAATCAACCTGGCTGATTTTATCGGCACCTTTACCCGCAATATTTCGATATCCGGGCGCATGGATGGTAATTTTTCTATATCAGGAGAAAGTGCCCAGATGGGAGCCTTGTTCGAGAAACCGCGAATTAAAGGAATGCTTCAGCTTAAAGACGGTTCAATCGGCAACATCGACCTAGTTCAGGCCTTGCGTTCGTCCGATGGAGGCGCTCGCGGCGGACAAACCAAATTCAGTGAACTGAGTGCACAATTTTATGCTGAGAGCGGCACCGTGCGCTATGAAAAGGTAAAATTGACGAGTGGTTTTATGCTGGCCAACGGGATGCTGACTGTAGCCGGTAATGGTGGACTGAATGGATCGGTTAACGTGGAGATTCGCTCAAATGTTGCTCAGGAGCGGAGTAGCTTTGCAGTCTCAGGTACTGTCAGCCGGCCTACTCTCAAGCGGGGTGGGTAGTTCGACTTGTCTGGTTTACCAGAAGGCATTTATGCAAAGCGCACGCCCTCAATAAAGTAGAGATATGTTCCAACGATTAGACAAATCACCACAACTAATAAAACGACACGCCTGGTACTAGACATGTTGTTCCAGAATGGTCGGTTAAATATAAAAAATCCAATCCATTCGAATGCGAACCATAGCCCAAGTGTTGCTAGTAGATAAAAAGGGAACCACAAATAATTATCTGATTTGTGATGCGATAGAAAAATAGCGCAAACAAGTCCTATAGTAAAAATACTCAGTGCCAAAACGATTTTGGCAAGTCTTCGCTTCGTAAGAATTGATAGCATTTATTTATGACAAAAAGTAAAAATTGAACTGTGCGCCGCTCAGCAAAAGATCAAGAGCGCGAGTTCTGAAGGATATTTTTTAAGGGCTTGATGTGTAGTAGTTTCGACTTGATCTGACAGATACCCGATTTGAAGAAGTGACTGT